>NZ_JBFBEK010000029.1:0-103880 GCF_040683715.1 Streptomyces sp. NPDC093260 | reverse complement strand
CACCATCCTTATAACAACTATACCTCGACCCGTCTTCCCCCACACGCGCCCTTCCCGTGGGTCGGGGGTTACCCGCTGGGGGAGCGGGGGCCGGGCCCGGTCGTACGACCGGGCCCGGCCCTTTCGCGTGCCCGGCCTCCGCCCGTCGGTCACTCGTCCGGAGTGTCGCGTTATGAAGATTTCCGTCCTATACATCAAGATGTCCGCGCAATCATCGTGATGCGTCCCTGTGTGTCCGTCCGGACGTGCAACGCGTCCGGCTGGTCGGATTCGGCGGAGAGGGTTCGGGATGAGCAGCGCCTCCAGGTCATCGACGTCGTCCGGGTCGTCGGCAGCGGCCCCGGTCCACGGCTTCGTCGTCGTACGGGGGCGCGGCTACCGGCCCGACCAGGTGGACGCGTACGCGGACGCGCTCTCCGCGGACCGGGACGCGGCCTGGGAGCGCGCCGCCCGGCTGACGGTCCTGGCCAAGCACATGGAGGCGGAGACCGAGGCGCTGCGGGAGACGGTCGCCCGACTCGGCGAGCAGACCTACGAGTCGCTGGGGCAGGGCGCCCGTCGGCTGTACGAGCTGGGGCAGCAGGAGGCCGACGCCGTACGGGACCGGGCCCGGCGGGAGGCGCGGCGTACGACGGAGGGGGGGCGCACAGGCGCCGAGGCCGTGCTCCAGGAGGCGCGGGCGTACGCCGACGCGGTGCGCGCGCAGGCCGAGGAGTGGGCGCGTCGCCGGCTGCGCGCGGCCCAGGCGCAGGCCGAGGAGATGCGGATCGCGGTGCGGCACGAGGTGCGCGAGTGCCGCAGTGAGGCGCTGAAGGCGCTGCGCGAGGCGCGCCGCGCCACCTCCCGGATGCTGACCGAGCAGAGCCGCGAGCACGAGGAGCGGATGATCGCGACCGAGCGCGAACTGTCCGGCCGCCAGGCCGCGCTGGAGGCGGAGCAGGCCGTACGGCTGGCCGCCGTCGAGGCGGCGCTGAGCGAGGCGGAGCAGTCGCTCGCCGATGCGCGGGAGGCGGCGCGGCGCGGTCCCGAGCAGGCGCGGGCGCGGGCGGCGGAGGTGCTGGCCGAGGCGCGGCGGCAGGCGGAGCGGACCGCCCGGGAGACCGAGCGGGTGCTGCGCGCGCACGGCGAGATGTGGGACGACATGCGCGCCCAGATGGACACCGTCCAGGACAGCATCACGACCCTGACCGGACGGGCGGCCCGGGTGCCGCAGTGACGCGCGCGACGACCGGGCCCCGGCGGGCCGGGCCCGGGTCCGCGGGTGGAGACGACCCTGAGAGGAACTCCACCCGACGGTGGAAACCCCCTAGGGGTTGCTCCGTACCGGGGTGGGGGGCGGCTTCGTCCCACCGGAGGACGAGAAGGCCCACGCCCCGTCCTTAACCTGGCTTTACGCCACCGGGGGGTGGCCGGCCGCACCGAGGGGGGTGGGGTTTTCCCCCGTGGAAGACGGTGCCGAGCACCAGCGCGCCGACGGCCCGCACCGGACAGACTCTTCGACGTGGCGAAGACGTGCTGAAGACGCACCGAAGGCGCACCGAGGACGGGCCGGAAGGGGCCGTCCCGACGCACCGTCACCCGGGCGCGGTCCCACCGCATCCGCTTCCGCACGCACCGCGCACCACGCACGCACCACACACGACGCACCCAGCACGCACGCGCCGCGAGCCCGCGCGCTTCACGCCTGACCGACATAGGAGACGTACCGTGACATCGGCTGTGACCATTCCCAGGCACGGGGGTACTGGAGGGACTACGGCCGTTGCCGCGCGAGCGCGGCAGGTCGTGAAGGCGTACGGGGCCGGGGAGACGCGCGTCGTCGCCCTCGACCACGTCGACGTGGACATCGCCCGCGGCCAGTTCACCGCGATCATGGGCCCCTCCGGGTCCGGCAAGTCCACCCTGATGCACTGCCTGGCCGGGCTCGACACCGTGACGAGCGGGCGGATACACCTGGCCGACACCGAGATAACCGGTCTGAAGGACAAAAAGCTCACGCAACTGCGCCGGGACCGGATCGGCTTCATCTTCCAGGCGTTCAACCTGCTGCCGACGCTGAGCGCGCTGGAGAACATCACGCTGCCCATGGACATCGCCGGCCGCAAGCCGGACCGGCAGTGGCTGGACCGGGTGGTGGAGACCGTCGGCCTGGCCGGCCGCCTCAAGCACCGGCCCAACCAGCTCTCCGGCGGCCAGCAGCAGCGCGTCGCCGTGGCCCGGGCGCTGGCCGCCCGGCCCGAGATCATCTTCGGCGACGAGCCGACCGGCAACCTCGACTCGCGGGCCGGCGCCGAGGTCCTCGGCTTCCTGCGCCGCTCCGTGGACGAGCTGGGCCAGACCATCGTGATGGTCACCCACGACCCGGTCGCCGCCTCCTACGCCGACCGGGTGCTCTACCTCGCCGACGGCCGGATCGTGGACGAGATGTACCGGCCGACCGCCGAGGCCGTCCTGGACCGGATGAAGGACTTCGACGCACGGGGGCGTACGTCATGACCGTGCTGAAGACCTCGCTGCGCAACTTCCTCGCGCACAAGGGGCGGATGGCGCTGTCGGCGGTGGCGGTGCTGCTCTCGGTGGCGTTCGTCTGCGGGACCCTGGTGTTCACCGACACGATGAACACCACGTTCGACAAGCTGTTCGCGGCCACCGCCTCCGATGTGACGGTCAGCGCCAAGGGCGCCTCCGACACCGGCGAGACCACCTCCGGCACCGGCAGGCCGCCGGTCATGCCGGCCTCCGTGCTCGACACGGTGCGCCGCACGGCCGGGGTGAAGTCGGCCGAGGGCGCGGTGTCGTCCACCTCGGTGACCGTCGTGGACGCCGCCAAGGACAGCCTCTCGCCGAGCAGCGGCGGCCCCACCATCGTCGCCAGCTGGGGCGCCACCGACGCCCGCACCATGAAGATCACCTCCGGCGCCGCGCCCGAGGGCCCCGGCCAGGTCATGGTGGACGAGGACACCGCCGACAAGCACCACCTGAAGCTCGGTGACCGGATCGCCGTGATCAGCGCGGTCGGCACCCACCCGGCGAAGGTCTCCGGCATCGCCGCCTTCACCGTCACCAACCCCGGCGCCGCGCTCTTCTACCTGGACACGAAGACCGCCCAGCAGACCCTGGTGGGCCGAACCGGCGTCTACACCAACGTCAACGTCACCGCGGCGGCCGGCGTCACCGACCCGCAGCTCAAGCAGAAGGTGACGGCCGCGCTCGGCGGCGGTTACAAGGTGCAGACCGCCAAGGAGGTCGCCGACGCCAACCGCAAGGAACTCGGCAGCTTCCTGGACGTGATGAAGTACGCGATGCTCGGCTTCGCCGGGATCGCCTTCCTCGTCGGCATCTTCCTGATCATCAACACCTTCTCCATGCTGGTCACCCAGCGCACCCGCGAGATCGGCCTGATGCGCGCCATCGGCTCCTCCCGCAAGCAGGTCAACCGCTCGGTGCTGGCCGAGGCGCTGCTGCTCGGCGTGACCGGCTCGGTCCTCGGCGTCGGCGCGGGCGTCGGCATCGCCGTCGGGCTGATGAAGCTCATGGGCAGCATGGGCATGAACCTGTCCACCGACGACCTGACCGTCGCGTGGACGACGCCGGTGCTCGGCCTGGTGCTCGGCGTCGTCGTCACCGTGGTCGCCGCCTACCTGCCGGCCCGCCGCGCCGGCCGGATCTCGCCGATGGCCGCGCTGCGCGACGCCGGCGCCCCCGCCGACGCCCGCGCCGGACGCGTCCGGGCCGCGCTCGGACTGCTCCTCACCGGCGCCGGCGGCGCGTCGCTGTACGCGGCGGCCCAGGCCTCCGAGGCGAGCGAGGGCTCGCTGTGGCTCGGCCTCGGCGTGGTGCTGTCGCTGATCGGCCTCGTGGTCGTCGGCCCGCTGCTGGCCGGCGCGGTGGTCCGGGTGCTCGGCGCGGTGCTGCTGCGGGTCTTCGGCCCGGTCGGCCGGATGGCCGAGCGCAACGCGCTGCGCAACCCGCGCCGCACCGGCGCCACCGGCGCCGCACTGATGATCGGCCTGGCCCTGGTGGCCTGCCTGTCGGTGGTCGGCTCCTCCATGGTGGCCTCGGCCACCGACCAGCTCGACAAGACCGTCGGCACGGACTTCATCATCCAGTCCGACCGCGGCCAGCTGATCACCCCGCAGGCCGTGCAGGCCGTGAAGTCGGTGCCGCAGCTGGAGCGGGTCACCGAGTACCGGCTGCTCGACGTCGCCCTGACCACGCCCGACGGCGAGGTGACCCGGAAGAAGACGCTCAACGCCGCCGACGCCTCCTACGCCGAGGACCTGCGCACCAAGACGGTGGCGGGGAAGCTCGCCGACGCCTACCGCGCCGACTCGATGTCCGTCGTCGAGGGCTTCGCCAAGGACCACGGGCTGAAGATCGGCTCCAAGGTCTCGGTCGACTTCGGGGACGGCCGTACGGCACGGCTCACCGTGCGCGCCGTCACCAGCGACGACGTCGTGGTGGACAAGGGCGCGATGTACACCTCCATCGCCACCGTCGCCCGGTACGTGCCCGCCGACCGGATGCCGCTGGACGTGCTGGTCTTCGGCACCGCCAAGGACGGGCAGCAGGACGCCGCCTACCGGGCGCTCAAGACGAAGCTGCACGACTACCCGCAGTACACCGTGCGCGACCAGAGCGACTACAAGCAGGCGCTGAAGGACCAGATCGGGCAGCTGCTCAACCTGATCTACGGCCTGCTCGCCCTCGCGATCATCGTGGCGGTGCTCGGCGTGGTGAACACGCTGGCCCTGTCGGTGGTGGAGCGCACCCGGGAGATCGGTCTGATGCGGGCCATCGGCCTCTCCCGGCGGCAGCTGCGCCGGATGATCCGCCTGGAGTCGGTGGTGATCGCCCTGTTCGGCGCGCTGCTCGGCCTCGGCCTCGGCATGGGCTGGGGCGCCACCGCGCAGAAGCTCCTCGCCCTGGAGGGCCTGCACGTCCTGGACATCCCCTGGCCCACCATCATCGGCGTCTTCGTCGGCTCGGCCTTCGTGGGCCTGTTCGCCGCCCTGGTCCCGGCGTTCCGGGCGGGCCGGATGAACGTCCTGAACGCCATCGCCACGGAGTAGCGGACCGCCGGGACGCCGCGCGCCACGGGGGTGCGCACGGGGTCCCGGCGGGGGAGGGCCGGCCCGGGGCCGGGAAGCCGCGAAGGCTTCCCGGCCCCGGGCCGTCGTGTTCCGCGGGGGCAGCGCCGGTCTTCGACGCCGAGGACGAGTACGAGGGCGCGCTGACGACCGCGGGGCGGCCGGTGCCCGGTGCCGGCCGGCCTCAGGGCGGTCTTCGCGCGCCGCGTCACGGCTGGTCCGACCTCGGCACGGAGTGATGCGGCACGGAGTGAAGCGACGCGCACGGCCGCCGGTCCCGTCCGGCGGGGCGGCGCGTGACCGCTGCCGTGCGTCCACCGCCCGCGCCCGCGCGCCTCCCCGCCCCCGCCGTACCGGCCCCCGTTCCGACGGGCCGCCCGGTGGCGCCGGGGCCGTCGTCCACAGCCGCCCGTCGGCCCCGTCCCCGGCGTCGTACGCTGAAGGAGCCCCGGCCCGTCGCACGAGTCGGGCTCTTCGCGTTGTCCACACCACCCTGTCACCCCGGACGGAAGCCCCCGCCATGAGCCTGCACGGTCTGCTCGACGCCGTCGTCAAGGATGCCGCCCTCGCGGAAGCGATCGCCGCCGCGGCCGACGGCAACCGCATGCACGTCGACGTGGTGGGGCCGCCCGCGGCCCGGCCCTTCGCCATCGCCGCCCTGGCCCGCGAGGCGGGCCGGCCCGTGCTCGCGGTGACCGCGACCGGGCGGGAGGCCGAGGACCTGGCCGCCGCCCTGCGCTCGCTGCTGCCGGCCGAGGGCGTCGTGGAGTACCCCTCCTGGGAGACCCTGCCGCACGAGCGGCTCAGCCCGCGCAGCGACACCGTCGGCCGCCGCCTCGCCGTGCTGCGCCGCCTCGCGCACCCCCGCGCCGACGACCCCGAGACCGGTCCCGTCTCCGTCGTCGTCGCCCCCGTGCGCTCGGTGCTCCAGCCGCAGGTCAAGGGCCTCGGCGATCTGGAACCGGTGGCCCTGCGCACCGGCCAGAGCGCCGACCTGAACCAGGTGGTGGAGGCCCTGGCCGCCGCCGCGTACGCGCGTGTGGAGCTGGTGGAGAAGCGCGGCGAGTTCGCCGTGCGCGGCGGCATCCTCGACGTGTTCCCGCCCACCGAGGAACACCCCCTGCGCGTCGAGTTCTGGGGCGACGACGTCGAGGAGATCCGCTACTTCAAGGTCGCCGACCAGCGCTCCCTGGAGGTCGCCGAGCACGGCCTGTGGGCGCCGCCCTGCCGTGAGCTGCTGCTCACCGACGAGGTGCGCGAGCGGGCCCGCGCCCTGGCCGAGGCCCACCCGGAGCTGGGCGAGCTGCTCGGCAGGATCGCCGAGGGCATCGCCGTGGAGGGCATGGAGTCCCTGGCGCCCGTCCTGGTGGACGACATGGAACTGCTGCTCGACGTGCTGCCCAAGGGCGCCATGGCCGTGGTCTGCGACCCGGAGAGGGTCCGCACCCGCGCCGCCGACCTGGTCGCCACCTCCCAGGAGTTCCTCCAGGCGTCCTGGGCCGCGACCGCGGGCGGCGGCGAGGCGCCCATCGACGTGGACGCGGCCTCCCTGTGGTCCATCGCGGACGTGCGGGAGCGGGCGCGCGAACTGGACATGATGTGGTGGTCGATCACGCCGTTCGCCGCCGAGGAGAGCGCCGACGACGGCGACACCCTCAAGCTCGGCATGCACGCCCCCGACACCTACCGGGGCGACACCGCCAAGGCGCTCGCCGACACCAAGGGCTGGCTCGCCGACGGCTGGCGCACCGTCTTCGTCACCGAGGGCCACGGCCCGGCCGCCCGCACGGTCGAGGTGCTCGGCGCGGAGGGCATCGCGGCCCGCCTCGCCGTCACCGACGGCCGCACCGGCGACCTCGGCGAGCTGTCCCCGTCGGTGGTGCACGTGGCGTGCGGCTGCATCGACACCGGCTTCGTCGACCCCGCCCTCAAGCTGGCCGTGCTCACCGAGACCGACCTGTCCGGCCAGCGCACCGCGAGCCGCGACGGCGCCCGGATGCCGGCCCGCCGCCGCAAGACCATCGACCCGCTCACCCTGGAGGCGGGCGACTACATCGTCCACGAGCAGCACGGCGTGGGCCGCTACATCGAGATGGTGCAGCGCACCGTGCAGGGCGCCACCCGCGAGTACCTCGTCGTGGAGTACGCCCCCGCCAAGCGCGGCCAGCCCGGTGACCGCCTCTACATCCCCACCGACCAGCTGGAGCAGATCACCAAGTACGTCGGCGGCGAGGCGCCCACCCTGCACCGGCTCGGCGGCGCCGACTGGACCAAGACCAAGGCGCGCGCCAAGAAGGCGGTCAAGGAGATCGCCGCCGACCTCATCAAGCTCTACTCGGCCCGGATGGCCGCCCCCGGCCACGCCTTCGGCGCCGACACCCCCTGGCAGCGCGAGCTGGAGGACGCCTTCCCGTACGCGGAGACGCCCGACCAGCTCACCACCATCGCCGAGGTCAAGGAGGACATGGAGAAGTCGGTCCCGATGGACCGGCTGATCTGCGGCGACGTCGGCTACGGCAAGACCGAGATCGCGGTACGCGCCGCCTTCAAGGCCGTCCAGGACGGCAAGCAGGTCGCCGTCCTCGTCCCCACCACGCTGCTGGTGCAGCAGCACTTCGGCACCTTCTCCGAGCGCTACGCCCAGTTCCCGGTGAACGTGAGGGCGCTCTCCCGCTTCCAGACCGACACCGAGGCCAAGGCCGTCCTGGAGGGCCTGCGCGAGGGCTCGGTGGACGTCGTGATCGGCACCCACCGGCTGTTCGCCTCCGAGACCAGGTTCAAGGACCTGGGCCTGGTCATCGTGGACGAGGAGCAGCGCTTCGGCGTCGAGCACAAGGAGCAGCTGAAGAAGCTGCGCGCCAACGTGGACGTGCTCACCATGTCCGCCACCCCGATCCCCAGGACCCTGGAGATGGCGGTCACCGGCATCCGCGAGATGTCCACGATCACCACCCCACCCGAGGAACGCCACCCGGTGCTCACCTTCGTCGGGCCCTACGAGGAGAAGCAGATCAGTGCGGCGGTCCGCCGCGAACTGCTGCGCGAGGGCCAGGTCTTCTACATCCACAACCGGGTGGAGTCCATCGACCGGGCCGCCGCCCGGCTGCGCGAGATCGTCCCCGAGGCGCGGATCGCCACCGCCCACGGCCAGATGTCCGAACAGGCCCTGGAGCAGGTGGTGGTGGACTTCTGGGAGAAGAAGTTCGACGTGCTGGTGTCCACCACGATCGTCGAGTCCGGCATCGACATCTCCAACGCCAACACCCTCATCGTCGAGCGCGGCGACAACTTCGGCCTCTCCCAGCTGCACCAGCTGCGCGGCCGGGTCGGCCGGGGCCGCGAGCGCGGCTACGCCTACTTCCTCTACCCGCCGGAGAAGCCGCTGACGGAGACCGCCCACGAGCGGCTGGCCACCATCGCCCAGCACACCGAGATGGGCGCGGGCATGTACGTGGCGATGAAGGACCTGGAGATCCGCGGCGCGGGCAACCTGCTCGGCGGCGAGCAGTCCGGGCACATCGCGGGCGTCGGCTTCGACCTGTACGTCCGGATGGTCGGCGAGGCCGTCGCCGACTACCGGCGGCAGCTGGAGTCGGGCGGCGTGGAGGAGGAGCCGCCGCTGGAGGTCAAGATCGAGCTGCCCGTCGACGCGCACGTCCCGCACGACTACGCGCCCGGCGAGCGGCTGCGCCTCCAGGCCTACCGGTCCATCGCGGCCGCCAACTCGGAGGAGGACGTCAAGGCCGTCCGCGAGGAACTCACCGACCGTTACGGCAAGCTGCCCGAGCCGGTGGAGAACCTGCTGCTGGTGGCCGGGCTGCGGATGCTGGCCCGCGCGTGCGGGGTCGGCGAGATCGTCCTCCAGGGCGCCAACATCCGCTTCGCGCCCGTGGAGTTGCGCGAGTCGCAGGAGCTGCGCCTCAAGCGCCTGTACCCGGGCACGGTCATCAAGCCGGCCGCCCACCAGATCCTCGTGCCCCGACCGAAGACGGCGAAGGTCGGCGGCAAGCCGCTGGTCGGACGCGAACTGCTGGGCTGGGTGGGCGAGTTCCTGGCGTCGGTGCTGGGGTCGTAGCGCGGCGGGGGCACGGGCGGGCCGTCGCCCGCGCCGGCGGGGGAGCTTGCCCGCGCCCTTTGGGGTCGGCCTGCCCGAGCCGGGGGTCGCGCCCGGGGGTGCCGCCCGTGTCGTCCGGGGTGTCGTACGCGACACCGACCGAATACACCCCATCTGCTCCTTTTGCCTCTTCGCGCCCCAAGTGGGCTGTACTTGCGTCTGGTTACGGTGGGCACAGGTAAGACAGGCCCGCGCGCACCAGGGGCGGGGCCGAAGAGGCGAGGGAGGGTTCATGGGCGCGCAGGTGTGTCATGGTCGCGAGGAACACGCGGGGCGTCGCGGGATGCGGCGCCCCCTCGCACGCACCGGGCTCGCGGTGTGCGCCGCGGTGGCCCTGGTCGCCGGCTGCAAGGGCGGGGTGGACAAGACGGACGGCGCCGACGGCGCCAAGGGCGGCGGGGCGAGCAGCCGGGCGCCGGTCTCGGACGGGCACGCCGTCAGCCCGCTGAAGAACCCGGACGGCACCAGGCCGGGCCTGGCCCCGCTGACGAGCGACACCGACCGGGCCGCGGCCCGCAAGATCATCGCGACCGTGGCGACGAAGGGGCGCGGCCCGAAGACGGGCTACGACCGGGACGAGTTCGGCTACGCCTGGATGGACAGCGTCGACGGCGTGCCGTACGCGCACAACGGCTGCGACACCCGCAACGACCTGCTCAAGCGCGACGGCCAGAAGGTCGCCTTCCGCAAGGGCTCCAACTGCGTGGTCACCTCGATGACGCTGGCCGACCCGTACACGGGCCGCACCATCCGGTGGACCAAGGCGCACGCGACGACCGTCCAGATCGACCATGTGATGCCGCTGTCCTACGACTGGCAGATGGGCGCCGCGCACTGGACCAAGGAGAAGCGCGAGCAGATCGCCAACGACCCGCTCAACCTGATCCCCGTGGACGGCCCGGCCAACGGCGCCAAGAGCGACTCGGGCCCGGCGACCTGGCTGCCGCCGAGCAAGGACATCCGGTGCGCGTACAGCGTGCGCTTCGCCCAGGTCTCGCTGAAGTACAAGCTGCCGGTGACGACGGCGGACAAGCAGATGATGCTGAAGCAGTGCGGCGGCTGACGGCCGGGACGCGGGCGCTCAGGCCCGTGCCGGCACTCCCGCGACGAACCGCGGCCCGTCCCCGCGGTGCTGCACCGGGAAGGTGATCTTCAGGCCCTGCTCCTGCCCGGCGATCGCGAGGTGCGTGACGTACTGGAGGCCGAGGAAGGCCTTCTTCGAGGCGCCGGCCGACACGTGCGCCAGCGGCAGGTCCAGTACGAGCGCGCCGGGCTTGCCGCCCCGGTTGCCGTCGAGGAACAGTACCCGCCGGTCGGTCAGCGCGAGGTACAGCGGGCGGGGCGTGACGGCCGCCATCACCGTGCCGGCGCTGAGCACGCCGACCACGGCGGCGGTGACCGCCTGCCTGCGCAAGGACACCGAGCCGACACCGGCCAGGCTGGTCAGCCGCACCTGCTCGCCGGGGGCGAGCAACGGGGCTGTGGCGTCCATCAGCTGACGGGCGCGGCGGGAGTTGAGAGCCATGGGGACTCCTGGGGAGGGGACGGGACACGGAACGGAAGGACAGGAGAGGGCGAGGAGGACGGCGGCGGAACGGGACCACGCGGCCCCCGCACGCACCGGCCCGCGACCCGCCCGGCGCCCGTACCGGCCCCGGCCGAGTCCTCAGCGGCCGTACGGGTAGCCGTACGGGCCCTGCGGCGCCGGCCCGTACGGCGCCGGCTGGGGCGTGGGCCGGTCGAAGACCGCGAACAGCAGCATCAGCGTCGCCGCCAGCAGACAGGCGATGAAGACCAGGCCGAGGAGCGCGTCGTCGGACCCCTCCTCGGGCATGAGCGAGATCCAGGTCACCAGCACGCAGTCGAACAGCGTGAACGAGGCGAAGGCGCCCCAGTCGGAGCCCCGGCCGCGGCGGACCGCCACGTACAGGAACGGCACCCACACCAGCAGGCCCATCGAGCCCCATGCCAGGACCGACCAGGCGATCCGCTGGAACCAGCCGGCCTCCAGCTGCTTTTCCATCTCTACCCCCCAAGGCAGTGCAGGGGGCAAGGTTAAGCCACGGGGCGCCGGGAGCAGGCCGTGCGGCGACGAGGCGTCAGGAGGCCGGCTGCGCGGACGGCTTGGCCGACTTCAGGGACGCGACGATCCGCTGCGTCAGCTTTCTCGCCGTGGCCGCGCCGTCGTCGTGGCCGTCCGTGGACAGCACGCTGACGACGTTCGTGCCGACACGGGCGGCGATCAGCGTCGTGCCGTTCTCCCAGGCGGGGGTTGTCAGGGTGATCTCGTACGCGGCGTCACCGAGACCGGGCACGGCCCGCTGGGCGACCTTCACCTTCGACTGGGTGTCGGAGTCGGTGAAACCGGTGCAGGAAGCGGCCGCCTTCGCCACGCCCGCCAGGACGTCCGCCGCCGTCGTGCCCCGGTAGGCGTCGATCTCCTGGCCGATGTCCTCGGAGGTGTTCTTGTTCACGTAGTCGTTCTGCGCGAAGGACACCCCGCCGATCCCGGTGATGTCGATCCAGCCGGTGGAGGCGAGCTTCGAGCAGTCCGGCTTCGCCGCGGGGGCCGTCGACGGGGGCGTGTACGTGTCGCCGGTGTCCCGGGCGGCGCCCGGGTCGACCGCGAAGCCGGAGGCGAAGAACGACGCGGGAGCGAGCGCCTTCTTCAGCTGGGTCCCCGTGAGCAGACCGGTGTTCGGGTCCTTCGCGGCGGCCGGGGACGCCGCGGCCGGGGACGCCGTGGCCGTGGCCGACGCGCTCTCGGAGGTGCCGCAGGCCGCCAGGGCCAGGGGAAGCGCGGCCACCGCGAGGAGGCGGGCGGCACGGGCGGTGCGGGACGGGATGTGCATCTGAGTCCTTCGAACAGTCATACGGGGTGCCAGCGGACCCTACGACGCCCAGCGTCTTCACGGTTCACGCACAGGTCATGCGGTGATCAACAGTCGGTCAAGGTCGCCGGACGAACGGAACCGGCCCCCGCTCGTCACCCTCGACGCCATTGTTTTTACCGTTGCTTGAGGGAATCATGTGGCGAGGCAGAGGCTCCGTTTCCCGTACGCGGAAGTCCCGTCGGTTACCGTGCGATCCGCTCCGCGTGCCCGGAGACCGTCGCAGACGGACCCGCACGCGGCATCAGGGGGTCCAGCACGTTCCCAGCGGACGTACGCCGTCACACGACGTGGCCGTAGGCCGCTCCGACACGCATGCACGCGCGCACCCGCGCGTGCGCGCCGACACACGCAGGGGTGGGGATGGCCGAGCACCGGCAGTCCAAGAAGCGCAGATACATCACGTGGGCAGTGGCCGGGGCCGCCGTCCTCGCGGGCGGTGGGATAGCGGCGCAGACCTCGATGGCCGCGACCACCTGGCCCGCCCAGAAGACCTATACCGGCCACGCCTTCGACACCTGCACCGCGCCCTCGCTGAACGCCATGAAGGCCTGGCGCGCCGACAAGTACTACGGAGCGGCGGCCGTCTACGTCGGCGGCAAGAACCGCGGCTGCAACCAGCCCAACCTCACCGCCTCCTGGGTGAAGTCGGTCAGCGCGCAGGGCTGGAAGCTCGTCCCGATCTACGTCGGCGCCCAGCCGCCGTGCCAGACCGGCTCCAACCCGGAGAAGCTCACCGCCGCCACCGCCGTCTCCCTCGGCACCGCCGACGCCAAGGACGCCGTGGCCAAGGCCGCCGCGCTCGGCATGAAGGCCGGCAGCGCGCTCTACCTCGACATGGAGCCGTACGACACGGCGAACAAGTCGTGCAACGACGCCGTGCTGGCCTACGTCCGCTCCTTCGACAAGGAGCTGCGCGCCAAGACCTACCGGGCCGGCTACTACGGCTTCACCAGCTCCAGCGCCAAGGCCGTCGCCACCGCCGGCGACAAGACCGACCTGCCCGGCAACCTCTGGTACGCACTGTGGGACGGCAAGGAGACCGTCACCTCCGACTGGCCCTGGGGCGCCACCCAGTTCACGAACCACAGCCGCGCCCACCAGTACAAGGTGAACAGCAAGGAGACCCGCGGCGGCTACACCCTCACCGTCGACCGCGACTGGTGGGACGCCCCCGTCGCGATCACCGGCTGACGGCCGCGTCCACCGCCGCCACCGGGAGGAGACGCGGACGCGAGGCGGCGGCGGTGCCCGAAGTCGCGGCGAATCGTTGGTCCAATGGCTTGGCCGGAGCCCGGCCGCTGCCTACCATCGATCACCGCAAGACTTTGTGCACCGCCGCACAAACTCTCCTCGGGAGGTTTCCTTGCACCGCCGCCGTCGCACCGCGCTCGTCCTGTCCGCCGCGATCGCCGCGGCGGCCCCCCTCCTGACCGCCTGCGGCAGCGACGCGCATCCCGGCGCCGCGGCCGTGGTGGGCGGACAGCGGATCACCGTCGCGCAGCTGCAGAGCCGGGTGGACGAAGTGCGCCGGGCGCAGCGCGCCGCGGTCCCCGACCAGGCGCAGTACGAGCAGGCCGTCGCCCGCACCGGCACGCTCTCCCGGGACACCCTGCACCAGATGGTGCTCGACCGGGTCCTGGACCGCGCCGCCCGGGACGCGGGCGTCGGCGTCACCCGCCGCGAGGTCCAGCAGCTGCGGGCCGGTCTGGAGCAGCGGGCGGGCGGCGCCAAGGCCCTGGAGACCGCCTGGCTCCAGCAGTACGGCGTGGCCCCCGAGCGCCTCGACGACAACCTCCGCCTCCAGGTGGAGGCGCAGAAGCTGGCGACGAAGCTCCACACGGACACCTCCCAGCCCGCCTTCTGGCAGGCCCTGTCCAACGCCTCCGGTGCACTGCGCGTCGACCTCAACCCGCGCTACGGCGCCTGGGACGTCCAGAAGGGCGGCGTCGAGGCGAAGGCGCCGTGGCTGCGGGACGTGACGGCGGCGGGGGCGTGAGGCAGCGTACGGCCTGAGGGGGCCGCCCCGGCCGCCCTGTGGACACCTCACGGGCACCGGCACCCGGCCCCCGCTGCCCCTGTGGACGACTCGGGGGGCCGTCGGCGCGGTGGGTTACGTTCGAGGGGTGAACACCACCGCCGCCGCCCACAGCACCGAAGCCGCCCCCGGCCGCATCGTCCTGCTCACCACCAGCCACCGGGTCGCCCCCGGACTGCTGTCCTGGCCCGCCTGGCGTGCACTGCACGGTGCTGACCGGGTGCTGTGCGCGGACGGAGCGCATCCGCAGCTGCCGTATCTGCGCGAGGCGGGCGTCACGGTCGACGAGGCGGCGCCGACCGCCGAGGACCTGGTCGCCGCCTGTGCCGGCGGCCGTACGGTGGTGGTCGTGGCCACCGGCGAGGGCGAACCGGCCCTCACCGACGGCCTCGCCCGCCTCGCCGGCTCCGGCCGGGTGAGCATGCCGGAACTGGAACTGCTCCCCGCCTCCTACGACCTCCCCGGCGCCCGCCTGCTGGACCTGGTGCAGGTGATGGACCGCATCCGCGCCGAGTGCCCGTGGTCGTCCCGGCAGACCCACCAGGGCCTGGCCAAGTACGCCATCGAGGAGGCCTACGAGCTGGTCGAGTCGATCGAGGCCGGCGACCGCGGGGAACTGCGCGAGGAGTTGGGGGACGTCCTGCTCCAGGTGGTCTTCCACGCCCGGATCGCCGAGGAGGACGCCGAGGAGCCGTTCTCCGTCGACGACGTGGCCGGCGGCATCGTCACCAAGCTGATCCACCGCCACCCGCACGTCTTCGGCGACGAGAGCGCCACCACCCCGGAAGAGGTCAAGGAGCACTGGCTGCGCACGAAGGCGGTGGAGAAGCGCCGCGCCTCGGTGACGGACGGCATCCCCCTGGGCCAGCCCGCCCTGGCTCTGGCCGCCAAACTCGCCTCCCGGGCCCGCACGGCCGGCCTCGCCGTCCCCCTCCCCCGAGGAGAGGGCATCGGCTACACCCTCCTGAGCCTGGCCGCAGAAGCCGAATCCCGGGGAACAGACCCGGAGGCGGCACTGAGAGCAGCGGCAAGGACGTACAGGGACGCGATCAGAAGGACAGAGGGAGTCTGAGGGAGCTGGAGGGAAGCGGCCGGGGAGTCCCGGAGGGCCGGCTGAGGGGCGCGGGGCTGTACTGATGTGCGGCTCCGCCGCGTGGGCGCGCCCGGCCTCACGGATCCGCACGGGCCAACGAGCCTCAGCGGGCTCTGCGGGCGCAGCCCCCAGGTTCGGGACGGGAAGGAGGTGCGGGGGGCGGCCCGTCCCGGACCGCCCCCCGCACCCTCACGACTAGGGTCACCCCCATGCAAGACCAGCCACCCACCCCCGACCCCACCCCGCGCCGGGAAGACCCCGAAGGCACCGCACCCCACCAGGCCCCCACAGCCGCCCCCACCCTCTTCACCTGGGACTTCGCCACCAACCCCTACCCCGCCTACGCCTGGCTCAGAGAACACGCCCCCGTGCACCGCACCCGCCTTCCCAGCGGAGTGGAGGCCTGGCTGGTCACCCGCTACCCCGACGCCAGACAGGCCCTGGCCGACCCCCGCCTCTCCAAGAACCCCGCGCATCACCACGAACCGGCCCACGCCAAGGGGAAGACCGGCATCCCGGGCGAGCGCAAGGCCGACCTGATGACGCACCTGCTCAACATCGACCCCCCGGACCACACCCGCCTGCGCCGCCTGGTCAGCAAGGCCTTCACCCCCCGCCGCGTCGCGGAGTTCGCCCCCCGCGTCCAGGAACTCGCCGACGACCTCATCGACCGCTTCGCCGCGCACGGCAGCGCCGACCTCATCCACGAGTTCGCCTTCCCCCTGCCCATCTACGCCATCTGCGACCTGCTCGGCGTCCCCCGCGAGGACCAGGACGACTTCCGGGACTGGGCGGGGATGATGATCCGGCACGGCAAGGGCCCCCGCGGCGGCGTCGCCCGCTCGGTGAAGAAGATGCGCGCCTACCTCGCCGACCTCATCCACCGCAAGCGCCTGGCGCTCCCCGCCGAGCCCACCCCCGGCGAGGACCTCATCTCCGGTCTGATCCGCGCCTCCGACCACGGCGAGCACCTCACCGAGAACGAGGCCGCGGCCATGGCCTTCATCCTGCTGTTCGCGGGCTTCGAGACCACGGTCAACCTCATCGGCAACGGCACCTACGCCCTGCTCACCCACCCGGACCAGCGCGGCCGGCTGCAGAGGTCGCTCGCCGCGGGGGAACGCGGCCTGCTGGAGACCGGTGTGGAGGAACTGCTGCGCTACGACGGCCCGGTGGAGCTGGCCACCTGGCGGTTCGCCACCCGCCCGCTCACCCTCGGCGGCCAGGACATCGCCGCCGGCGACCCGGTGCTGGTGGTGCTGGCCGCGGCCGACCGGGACCCGGAGCGGTTCGCCGACCCGGACACCCTGGACCTCGCCCGGCGGGACAACCAGCACCTCGGCTACGGCCACGGCATCCACTACTGCCTCGGCGCGCCGCTCGCCCGGCTGGAGGGCCAGACCGCGCTGGCCACCCTCCTCACCCGGCTGCCCGACCTGCGACTGGACGCGGACCCGGCGGAGTTGCGCTGGCGCGGCGGCCTCATCATGCGCGGCCTGCGCACCCTCCCGGTCCGCTTCACCCCGACCCCGACCCCGACCCCGAACCCCGTCCCCGGCTCCACTCGCGACCCCGCCCCGGGCCCCGACCGGACTCCCGCCCCGCCCCCTTCCACGTCTCCTTGACGAACGCAAAGCTGATACGAGTTCAACTATGTGATGTTCACGTGATCTACGCGGCATTAACTTGTGACAAGTGATCGGGAGCGGCTACCTTCACGCATCAGCGCGGCGGCGGTCACCGCCCGCCGCGCCGTCACCGTTGTCGCCGAAAGGTCTCCGCATGCTCTCCGGGAACGGTCGTCACCGTCGCCCCCGCCAGGCTCCGGCCCTCCTCGTCGCCGCCGGCGTCACCGGCTCGGCCATCGCCATCCCGCTCGTCGCCGCCTCCGGCGCCAGCGCGGCCGACGGCACCACGTGGGACAAGGTGGCGCAGTGCGAGACCGGCGGCTCCTGGAGCGCCGACAACGGCAACGGCTACTACGGGGGCCTGCTGCTGACGCAGGACGACTGGGAGCAGTACGGCGGCCTCGCGTACGCGGCGAGCCCCGACCAGGCCAGCCGGTCCCAGCAGATAGCCGTGGCCGAGAAGATACTCGCCGACCGCGGCCCGGGCGCCTGGCACACCTGCGGGCTGCTCGCCGGGCTCACCAGGAGTTCGGGCGCGGCCGAGGTCGACACGGGCGTGGGCGGTTCCGCGCCCACCACTTCCGGGAAGGGCGCGACAGGCACCGGCAAGTCGTCCGGTTCATCCGGTACCTCCGGTTCGTCCGGCGACGAGGACCCCGGCCTGTCCGACTCGTCCCACGGTTCGTCCAACTCCACCGGTTCGTCCGGTTCCACCGCCGCCGACGGCGACACGACGGACTCGCCGTCCGGTACGCCCGGTACGTCCCGTTCGGCGGACCGGCCCGACGACCCCGCCGCGAAGCAGTCCACTTCGCCCTCCTCGCCCACGAAGAAGGACGACACGGCCAAGTCCGACACATCCCACACGTCCGGTACGCCTGGTACGACCCCCTCGGCGGGTGCCGGGTCCGGCGACTCCGACTACTCGGTCAACCCCCAGCAGGTGGTGGGCTCTTCGGCCCTCGTGGACACCGGGGCGCTGGGCGGCGGCCGGCATCGCGGCGGCAGCGCCGCCGAGGACCCCGCTGGCGACTCCGCGGCCGCCGCGGGCGGTCGGCACGCCTCCCGGACCGACGGACTCGCCACCGACACGGTCGGCGGCTCCTACACCGTCCGCTCCGGCGACTCCCTCGCCTCCATCGCCGACTCCCTTGACGTGGACGGTGGATGGCACGCGCTCTACGCCGCCAACCAGAGCGTCATCGGCTCCGACCCGAACCGCGTCGCCGCCGGTCAGACCCTGGATGTCCCCGCCGAAAACGCCGCAAACTAGGGGGAGTTCACGTCACGCTTCGCGCCGAATGTCCCTTTCGGTGAAAGTGTGGGATGAGTCTCAGAAGCCCTGATCGTCTTTGAAATTCCGTCGATCGCGTGTCTACGGTCGTGATCGCTCGCCACCGCGAGCCCCGGCGGCCGCAACGCCGAATCCTGCCAGCGGCCGTACGGGAACAGTCGTCGCGTCACGCGCCGCAGGCAGGAGCGGGGGACCCAGGTAAGTTGCCGCGCCGGTCGGTTGACCGGAGCGGCTGGGGGTGAAGCCGTGCCTCATCGAGGGCGCGGCCGGGCAACTCAACCGGCCCGAACCCGACAGCTCACCTCGCAGGCGTCGGTGAGGGGATCCAACCATGCTGTTTTCCAGCAAGGGCAAGCACCGTCGTCCCTCCAAGGCCACCCGGGCCATCGCGCTCGCCGGAGTCACCGGTGCCGCCGTGGCCGCGCCGCTGATGGCCGCGGGCAACGCCTCCGCCGCCACCGCCTCCGAGTGGGACGCGGTCGCGCAGTGCGAGTCCGGCGGCAACTGGTCGATCAACACCGGCAACGGCTTCTACGGCGGCCTGCAGTTCACCAACTCCACCTGGGCCGCGTACGGCGGCACCGCCTACGCCTCGCGCGCCGACCTGGCGAGCAAGTCGCAGCAGATAGCCGTCGCCGAGAAGGTCCTCGCGGGCCAGGGCAAGGGCGCCTGGCCGGTCTGCGGCAAGGGCCTGTCCGGCGCCTCGTACTCGGGCGACACCAGCTCCTCCTCGTCCTCTTCCTCCTCGTCGGGCAACGACTCCGGCAGCAGCTCGAAGAGCAGCGGCTCGTCCGGGAGCAGCGCCGCCGGCCGCTCCACCGAGCAGCAGAGCGCCAACCGCTCCGCCACGCGGCCGGCTCCGAAGAAGACCGTCACCACCCCGACCGGCAAGAAGGTCGCGAAGGGCGACGGCGAGTACAAGGTGGTCGCCGGCGACACCCTCAGCTCCATCGCCGCCGCGCACCACGTCCAGGGCGGCTGGGAGAAGCTGTTCCGGCTCAACAAGGACATCGTCCAGGACGCCGACCTCATCTACCCGGGCCAGCAGCTGCACCTGAAGTGACAGCAGGCCGCGGGCCCGCTCACCGGCCCCGCCCCGGCGTGAGCGCCACCATGGTGGCGTCCACACGGGGCTGACCCCCCGTCCCCACGGGCTCCCCGCCCCGGTGCGTTCTCCCCCGTACGCACCGGGGCGGGGCTTTTTCACCTTCTGTTCCCGGCCCCGTCACCGGCCCCTTTGTTCCGTGCTGGAACAATGTGTAGCGTCACCCTGTCCACGGGACGGTCGGTCGGCCGGTCGGCGCCCCGGGACGGTTAGGCTCTAGCCGCAAGGCACACCTGCCCCGCACTTCAAGCGTCACATCCACGAAGGAGATGCTCGTGCCGTCCATCGACGTCGTCGTAGCCCGGGAAATCCTGGACTCCCGAGGCAACCCCACGGTCGAGGTCGAGGTCGGCCTCGACGACGGCAGCACGGGTCGTGCCGCCGTCCCGTCCGGCGCCTCCACCGGCGCCTTCGAGGCCATCGAGCTGCGCGACGGTGACCCGAACCGCTACCAGGGCAAGGGCGTCGAGAAGGCCGTCCTCGCCGTGATCGAGCAGATCGGCCCGGAGCTGGTCGGCTACGACGCCACCGAGCAGCGGCTGATCGACCAGGCCATGTTCGACCTGGACGCCACCGACAACAAGGGCTCCCTCGGCGCCAACGCCATCCTCGGCGTCTCGCTCGCCGTCGCGCACGCCGCCTCCGAGGCGTCCGACCTCCCGCTCTTCCGCTACCTGGGCGGCCCCAACGCGCACCTGCTGCCGGTGCCGATGATGAACATCCTGAACGGCGGCTCGCACGCCGACTCCAACGTGGACATCCAGGAGTTCATGATCGCCCCGATCGGCGCGGAGTCCTTCTCCGAGGCCCTGCGCTGGGGCGCCGAGGTCTACCACACCCTCAAGAAGGTGCTGAAGGCCAAGGGTCTGGCCACCGGCCTCGGCGACGAGGGCGGCTTCGCCCCGAACCTCGGCTCCAACCGCGAGGCCCTGGACCTGATCCTCGAGGCCATCAAGGAAGCCGGCTACGCCCCCGGCGAGCAGATCGCCCTGGCGCTCGACGTCGCCGCCTCCGAGTTCTACAAGGACGGCAAGTACCTCTTCGAGGGCAAGGAGCGCTCCGCCGCCGAGATGACGGAGTACTACGAGGAGCTGGTGGCGGCCTACCCGCTGGTCTCCATCGAGGACCCGCTGTTCGAGGACGACTGGGCAGGCTGGAAGGTCATCACCGACAAGCTCGGCGAGAAGGTCCAGCTCGTCGGCGACGACCTGTTCGTCACCAACCCCGAGCGCCTCGCCCGCGGCATCGAGGAGGGCACCGCCAACGCCCTGCTGGTGAAGGTGAACCAGATCGGCTCGCTCACCGAGACCCTGGACGCCGTCGAGCTGGCCCAGCGCAACGGCTTCAAGTGCATGATGTCCCACCGCTCCGGCGAGACCGAGGACGTCACCATCGCCGACCTGGCCGTCGCCACCAACTGCGGTCAGATCAAGACCGGTGCCCCGGCCCGCTCCGAGCGCGTCGCCAAGTACAACCAGCTGCTGCGCATCGAGGAGATCCTCGACGACGCCGCGGTGTACGCCGGCCGCAGCGCGTTCCCGCGCTTCAAGGGCTGAGCGAGCCAGCAAGCCGCTCGGCCCGGCGGGCGAGCGGCCCGAGCAGGCTGACCGGCCCGCGCCGCCGCCGCGCGGCACGGGCCGCAAAGAGGTCAAGAGGTCAAGATTCAGCCAGTCGTACGTACGTCCCCGGACGCGGTCCCGTACCGTGTCCGGGGACGTACGCACGTGTGAACGGACACGATCGGGAGGCGGAGACGATGGCCGTGCGGGACCGGGACCGGTTCTCCACCGCGACCAGGCTCAGGCTGCTCGGCGAGCAGACCGCCGCCCGCGTCTACCGCTCCCAGACCCGGCGCCAGGCGCGACGCTCCCGGCTCACCGGGCGCGCGGCGCTGCTGGCGCTGGTGGTCTGCTCGATGGTGGTCGCGCTGGCGTACCCGATGCGGCAGTACGTCTCCCAGCGCGAGGGCATCGCCGATCTGAAGCGGCAGAAGCAGCAGGCCCAGCAGCGGGTCGAGCAGCTGCGCGACCTCAAGGCGCGCTGGCAGGACGACGCGTACGCCGAGCAGCAGATCCGGCAGCGGCTGCACTACGTGATGCCCGGTGAGACCGGCTACACCGTGGTCGACCCGGGCCCGGTCAAGCAGTCCCGCGCCGAGCAGGGGACGGCCCGCCGTCCCTGGTACACCAATGTCTGGTACGGCGTCGACAAGGCCGACGCCGGCCAGTGAACGGATGAGAAAGACAGGCATGCAGACCCCTCCGCCGCCCACCGAGCGCACCGAACCCACCGACGCGGACGTCGAGGCCTTCAAGCAGCAGCTCGGGCGGCCGCCGCGCGGACTGCGCGCGATCGCGCACCGCTGCCCGTGCGGACAGCCGGACGTCGTGGAGACGGCCCCGCGGCTGCCCGACGGCACCCCCTTCCCGACGCTGTACTACCTGACGTGCCCGCGCGCCGCCTCGGCGATCGGCACGCTCGAGGCCGACGGCGTGATGAAGGAGATGACGGAGCGGCTGGCCACCGACCCGGAGCTGGCGGCGGCCTACCGGGCGGCGCACGAGGACTACATCCGGCGCCGGGACGAGATCGAGGAGCTGACCGGCTTCCCGAGCGCCGGCGGCATGCCGGACCGGGTCAAGTGCCTGCACGTCCTGGTCGCCCACTCGCTGGCCGCCGGTCCGGGCGTGAACCCGCTCGGCGACGAAGCCCTCGCGATGCTGCCCGAGTGGTGGCGCAAGGGCCCGTGCGTGAGCCTGCCGGCCGGTGAGGGATGCGCCACGGAGACGACGGAGGAGGGCAAGTGACCAGGGTCGCCGCCATCGACTGCGGTACGAACTCCATCCGTCTGCTGGTCGCGGACGTGGACCCCGAGTCGGGCGAACTCGTCGACCTGGACCGGCGGATGACGATCGTGCGGCTCGGCCAGGGCGTCGACCGCACCGGCCGGCTCGCCCCGGAGGCGCTGGAGCGCACCTTCGCGGCCTGCCGCGAGTACGCCGAGGTGATCGAGCGGCACGGCGCGGAGCGGGTGCGCTTCGTGGCCACCTCCGCCTCCCGGGACGCGGAGAACCGCGACGAGTTCGTTCGTGGGGTGGTGGACATCCTCGGCGTCGAGCCCGAGGTGATCTCCGGCGACCAGGAGGCGGAGTTCTCCTTCACCGGCGCCACCAGGGAACTGACGGGGCGTGCGGATCTCGCCAAGCCGTTCCTCGTCGTGGACATCGGCGGCGGCTCCACCGAGTTCGTCGTCGGCGAGGACCGGGTGCGCGCGGCGCGCTCGGTGGACGTGGGCTGCGTCCGGATGACCGAGCGTCACCTGGTGCGCGACGGGGTGGTGAGCGACCCGCCCACCGAGGACCAGATCGCGGCGATAAGGGCCGACGTCGAGGCCGCGCTGGACCTCGCCGAGGAGACGGTCCCGCTGCGCGCGGCGCGCACCCTGGTGGGCCTGGCCGGCTCGGTGACGTCGATCGCCGCGATCGCGCAGGACCTGCCGGAGTACGACTCGGAGCGCATCCACCACTCCCGTGTCTCCCGCGACCGGGTCCGCGAGATCACCACCCGCCTGCTCCACTCCACGCACGCCGAACGCGCCGGGATCCCGTCCCTGCACCCCGGCCGCGTGGACGTGATCGGCGCGGGCGCCCTGGTGCTCCTGGCGATCATGGAACGCATCGACGCGGAAGAGGTCGTCGTCAGCGAACACGACATCCTCGACGGCATCGCCTGGTCCGTGGCGTAGTCGCGGCGTCCCCTTTTCCGCTCAGCGTCTGTTTCGTGGCTTTCGGCCCGGTGTACCCGGATACCGCAATTCCGGACGAAGGGTGACGAGACATGATCACCAGGGAACAGATCGCGAACGTGCTGAACCATCCGGTCCACGACGGCGACGGGAACAAGATCGGTGAGGCCAAGCACGTCTATCTGGACGACGTGACCGGGCTCCCGGAGTTCGTGACCGTCAGGACGGGCCTGTTCGGCACGCACGAGACGTTCGTGCCCACCCGGGAGGCCTCCGTGGTGCGGGACCACATCCAGGTGCCGTACCGCAAGGACAAGGTCAAGGGCGCGCCGCACATCGACGTGGACGCGGGCGGTCATCTCTCGGAGACCGAGGAGCACCGGCTGTACGACTACTACGGCCTGGACTGGAACGACGCCCGCCGCGGCCGCACGACCCCCGGAGCCGCGGGCACGGCCGGCACGGACACGACGACCACCGGCACGGGCACCGGCGCCGGCTTGGGTGCAGGCACCGGCACCGGCGTGGGCACGGGCGTCGGCATCGGGGCCGGTGCCGCGGCCGGCGGGGCCGGTCCGGCCGACGCGGCGGCCCGGGGGCGCGCGAGCGAGCGCACCACCGAGCGCACCACCGAGCACGCCACCGGGCGCACGACGGGGCGGACCGGTGAGCGGGCCGGCGGGTGGACCGGGGAGCGCGCCGCCGAGCGCGGGGAGCGGTCCCGCCCCGGCCCCGGCACCGGCACCGGCTTGGGTACGGGCACGGGCACGGGCCGCGACGACGCCATGACGCGCTCGGAGGAGCGCCTGCACATCGGCGTCGAGAGTCGCGAGGTGGGACGCGCCCGGCTGCACAAGTACGTGGTGACCGAAGAGGTGGAGCAGACGGTGCCGCTGCGCCACGACGAGGTGCGCGTGGAGCGCGAGCCGATCACGGACGCCAACCGCGACGCCGCCCTCGCCGGCCCGGAGATCGGTGAGGCCGAGTACGAGGTGGTCCTGCACGAGGAGCGCCCGGTGGTGGAGACGGAGACCGTGCCCGTCGAGCGCGTCCGGCTGACCACCGAGGAGCACATCTCCGAGGAGACGGTGCGGGCCCGGCTGCGCAAGGAGCACATCAAGGGCGAGACCGAGGGCTTCGACGAGACCACGCGCGGCACGGGGGACGTGGGTGACGTCGGTTCCCGGCGCGGCAGGGGGGACCGGGACGACCGGGGCGACATGGGCCGGGGCCGCCGGCTCTGACCCCCGGCTCCGGCCTCCGGCGGCCGAGGGGCGCGACCCCGGGGGCCGAGGGGCGCGGGCGCCGCGCGCGCGGGCGGCGGCCGGTGACGCCTGTCTCTTTCCCCGGTTCGCTCTACCGCACCGGGGCTACCGGCGGGTAACCTCCGCTGAGCAGTGACGGAGTCGTTTGAGCGGGCTCGCGGGCGCCCTCGGTGCCACTGGTCGACGGCCCGTCGGAAAACTTCGTGAAGTTCTTCACAAGGAAATGCCCCCGGCGGGGCGGCGCGGGGCCCTCTACCGCCCCGTACGGAGGCGGAACGGGCTCCGGACGGCGCTCGGCGGAGCGTTCGCGACGGATTCCGCAAGGGCCGAACGTCCCCCTCCGAAAAGGCCCCGCGGACCCGGAGCGGCAGCTCATGCGGCCTTGACAACGGTCGTAAGCGGACGCCGGTTCCCCTCCGGTCGCGTGCCGTCCGCCACAAGGGCCGCGGAGTTTAACACAGGCCCTTCCGAACCTTGTGAAGGGGCGCACGAGGTGCCCCCCTCGGACGGGTGGATACTCGATGCCATGAGCACCACGGAGCGTCCCAGGATCCTCGTAGTAGGCGGTGGGTACGTAGGCCTGTACGCAGCTCGGCGCATTCTCAAGAAGATGCGCTACGGCGAGGCGACCGTCACGGTCGTCGACCCCCGGTCGTACATGACCTACCAGCCCTTCCTCCCCGAAGCCGCCGCCGGCAGCATCTCCCCGCGGCATGTCGTCGTCCCGCTGCGACGCGTGCTCCCCAAGGCGGAGGTCCTCACCGGCCGGGTCACCACCATCGACCAGGACCGCAAGGTCGCCACGATCGCCCCGCTGGTCGGCGAGGCGTACGAGCTGCCTTTCGACTACCTGGTCATCGCCATGGGCGCGGTCTCCCGCACCTTCCCGATCCCCGGCCTCGCCGAACAGGGCATCGGCATGAAGGGCATCGAGGAGTCCATCGGCCTGCGCAACCACGTACTGGAGCAGCTGGACAAGGCCGACTCCACGACCGACGAGGAGATCCGCCGCAAGGCGCTCACCTTCGTCTTCATCGGCGGCGGCTTCGCGGGCGCGGAGACCATCGGCGAGGTCGAGGACATGGCCCGCGACGCGGCCAAGTACTACAAGAACGTCTCCCGCGAGGACATGCGGTTCGTCCTCGTGGACGCCGCCGACAAGATCCTCCCCGAGGTCGGCCCCAAGCTCGGCCAGTACGGCAAGGAGCACCTGGAGAGCCGGGGCGTGGAGATCTACCTCTCCACCTCCATGGACTCCTGCGTCGACGGCCACGTCGTGCTGAAGAACGGCCTCGAGGTCGACTCCAACACCATCGTGTGGACCGCGGGCGTCAAGCCCAACCCGGCCCTGGCCCGCTTCGGCCTGCCGCTCGGCCCGCGCGGCCACGTGGACTGCGAGCCCACCCTCCAGGTCAAGGGCACCGACTACATCTGGGCCGCCGGCGACAACGCGCAGGTGCCCGACCTCGTCGGCCGCAAGGCGGGCAACGAGAACGCCTGGTGCCCGCCGAACGCCCAGCACGCGCTGCGCCAGGCCAGGGTCCTCGGCGACAACGTGGTGTCCGGCATGCGGGGCTTCCCGCAGAAGGACTACAGCCACGCCAACAAGGGCGCGGTCGCGGGTCTCGGCCTGCACAAGGGCGTCGCGATGATCGTCATGGGCAAGATGAAGATCAAGCTCAAGGGCCGTCTCGCCTGGTACATGCACCGTGGCTACCACGGTCTGGCCATGCCGACCTGGAACCGCAAGATCCGCGTCTTCGCCGACTGGACCCTCGGCATGTTCCTCAAGCGCGAGGTGGTCTCCCTCGGCGCCATGGAGAACCCCCGCGAGGAGTTCTACGAGGCCGCCAAGCCCGCGCCGGTGCCCGCCGCGAAGACGGAGGAGAAGGCCAAGGCCTCCTGACCTCCCGGGCGCCCTGACCCTCCCGGGTCTCCCGGCCGCCCGTCGGTCACCGTTCGAACCGCTCGATCCGAAGGACCTCCCGCCATCCGTGGTGCGGGAGGTCCTTCGGCGTTCCGGACACGGCCGCAAAGTGAGTGGCCGCTGCAACTACTTTGCCCAGTCGTAACCCGCTTGCGGGACTGTGCCGAGGGCGTCCCGGTGTTTACGTGGTGGATGACATTCCGGCGTCCGTCGTCACGGAGGTGTGTGCGTCATGCCCGATGCCGCGTCGCGGCTCACGACACTGCTCGAACAGCTGCTGGAGACCCCGCTGCCGGTGCGCGTACGCGCCTGGGACGGGTCCGAGGCGGGACCGCCGGGGGCGCCGACGCTCGTCGTCCGCAACCGCCGCGCCCTGCGCCGGCTGCTGTTCAAGCCCGGTGAACTCGGCCTGGCCCGCGCCTGGGTGGCCGGCGACCTGACCGTCGAGGGCGATCTCTACACCGCCCTCGCCCTGATGTCCGGGCTTGTCTGGGAGCGCGGGGAGGACGCCCGCGGCCTCGGCGCCCTGCTGCGCGATCCCCGGGCGCGGGCCGCCGTACGCGGCCTGGTGAAGCTGGCCGGGCCGCCGCTGCCGCCCGCCCCGCCGCCCGAGGAGGCCCGCCGCCCCGGCCACCTGCACACCCGGCGCACCGACAGACGCGCCATCAGCCACCACTACGACGTCGGCAACGACTTCTACGAGATCGTCCTCGGCCCGTCGATGGTGTACTCCTGCGCCTACTGGCCGGCCCCCGGACCGGACGCCACCCTCGAACAGGCGCAGTACGACAAGCTCGAACTCATCAGCCGCAAGCTCGCCCTGAAGCCCGGTCAGCGGCTGCTGGACGTCGGGTGCGGCTGGGGCTCCATGGCCGTCCACGCCGCCCGCGAGCACGGCGTGAGCGTCGTCGGCGTCACCCTCTCCCAGGAACAGGCCGTCTACGCCAGGAAGCGCGTCGCCGACGAGGGCCTGACCGACAAGGTGGAGATCCGCGTCCAGGACTACCGGGACGTGACCGACGGGCCCTACGACGCGATCTCCTCCATCGGCATGGCCGAGCACGTCGGCGCCGCCCGCTACCTGGAGTACGCGAGCGACCTGCACGCCCTCCTCAAGCCCGGCGGACGGCTGCTGAACCACCAGATCGGCCGCCGCCCGCAGCGCGACGAGTCGGAGTACCACGTGGACGAGTTCATCGACGCCTACGTCTTCCCCGACGGCGAGCTGGCCCCGGTCGGCACCACCGTCACCCAGCTGGAGCGGGCCGGGTTCGAGGTGCGCGACGTGGAGTCGATCCGCGAGCACTACGCGCTCACCCTGCGCCGCTGGGTCGCCAACCTGGAGGCCGACTGGGACCGCGCGGTACGGCTCACCAGCCCCGGCCGCGCCCGGGTGTGGCGGCTGTACATGGCGGCCTCCGCGCTCGCCTTCGAACGCAACCGCATCGGCGTCAACCAGGTCCTCGCCGTGAAGACCCCCGAGTCCGGCGCCTCGGGCATGCCGCTGCGTGCCCGTACCTGGGGCACGCCGGACGCGTAGCCGCGGGAGACGTGCGAGGGGCCCGTTCCGCCACCGGAACGGGCCCCTCGCACGGGTGCGCCGCGACTACTCGGACTTGATCGCCTGGAGCATGTTCAGCCGGGCCGCGCGCCGGGCCGGCCACAGCGCGGCCAGTACGCCGACCAGCCCCGCCAGCAGCAGGAACACGGCCATCCGCCCCCACGGCAGCACCAGTTCGTACGTCGCCATCTTGGCGCCCAGCAGCTCACCGGCCGCCCAGCCGAAGAACACGCCGAGACCGATGCCGAGGACGCCGCCGAACAGGGCGATCACCAGGGACTCCAGACGGACCATCCGCTTGATGCCCCGGCGGTCCAGGCCGATCGCGCGCAGCATGCCGATCTCCTGGGAGCGTTCGAAGACCGACATGGCCAGGGTGTTGATGACGCCGAGGACCGCGACGATCACCGCCATGGCGAGCAGGCCGTAGAGCATGTTCAGCATCAGGGTGAACATCTGCGCGATGCCGTTGGAGATGTCCTTCTTGTCCTGGACCTGGATCGCCGGGTTGTCGCCGAGCGCCTTGACCAGCTTGTCCTTGGTGGCCTCGGACGCGCCGTCGGCGGTCTTCACCATGACCTGCATGTCGGTCGCCTCGCTCTGGTGCGGGGCGAGGACGGCGTTGTCGAGCATGATCCCGCGGATCATGTCGTTGCCCTCGTAGACGCCGGCGACGGTGAGCTTCTGCTTGCCGCCGTCCTCGTAGGCGACGGTGAAGCCGGACCCGGCGGTCCAGTGGTGGTCCTCGGCGGTCCTGTCGTCCACGACCACCTTGTCGCCGCCGACCGTGAACGAGCCGTCCTTGACCGTCAGGTCCGTCAGCTCGCCGATCGCGGCGCCGTTGACGCCGGTCAGGTACTCGGTCTCGTCGTCGATGCGGGAGGGCGCGTCGCGCAGCGGGCTGAGGGCGGTGACGCCGTCGGTGGCCTTCAGCTCCTGCTCGACGTGCGGGGACAGACCGTTGCCGTTGGCCATCGACACCACGTAGTCGGCGCGGATCGCGGAGGAGGCCATCTTGTCGATCGCGTGCTGGAGGCTGCCCGCCATCACCGTCATGCCGGTGATCAGGGTCAGGCCGATCATCAGCGCGGACGCGGTGGCCGCCGTACGGCGCGGGTTGCGCACCGAGTTCTGCCGGGCCAGCTTGCCGGACACCCCGAACGCGCGCAGCACCGGGGTGGTGGCGGCGATCAGCGGCCGGGACAGCAGCGGGGTCAGGATGAACACGCCGATGATCAGCAGCACGGCGCCGAGCCCCATCGGGGCCTGGGCGGAGTCGGTGTCCATGGAGGTGGCCGCGAGGACCACCGCGACGCCG
The DNA here is from genome assembly GCF_040683715.1 of Streptomyces sp. NPDC093260. Lineage (NCBI taxonomy): Bacteria > Bacillati > Actinomycetota > Actinomycetes > Kitasatosporales > Streptomycetaceae > Streptomyces > Streptomyces sp. NPDC093260. The sequence goes on along the minus strand of NZ_JBFBEK010000029.1, from coordinate 74,811 downwards.
CCGGCCGCGAACAGCGCGCCGAGGGTGTTGCGCAGCACCAGCGACTTGGCGGTGGCCTGCGCGTGCACGCTGCTCATCGCCGCCACCGGCGGGATCTTCGCGGCGCGCCGGCCCGGCAGCCAGGCGGCCAGCATGGTCACCAGGACGCCGACCGCGAGCGCGGCGACGACCGTGCCGGGCGTGACGACCAGCGGCCCGTCCGGGACGGTGGCGCCGAACGACCCGAGCAGGGAGCGCAGTCCGGCGCCGATGCCGATGCCGGCCAGCAGACCGGTCACGGCGGCCACCGCGCCCACCACGAACGCCTCGATCAGCACCGAGCGGGTGACCTGCCGGCGGGAGGCGCCGACGGCGCGCAGCAGCGCGAGTTCCTTGGTGCGCTGGGCGACCAGCATGGTGAAGGTGTTGGCGATGATGAACGTGCCGACGAACAGCGCGATCCCGGCGAACACCAGCAGGCCCTGCTTCATGCTGCTCATCGACGAGGCGATCGTCTTCGCCTGGTCGTCGGCGAGCTTCTGACCGGTGGTGGTCTCGGTCGTCCCCTTGGGCATCGCCCGGTCCAGCTGCGCCTTGAGCGCCGACTGGCTGGTGCCGGCCTTCGCCGCCACGTCGATCTCGTCGTACGTGCCCGGCTTGCCGAACAGCTTCTGCGCGGTGGCCGTGTCGAACAGGGCGAGGCTGCCGCCGGCGGCGACGTTGCCGTCGTCGGTGGTGAAGACGCCGCTGACGGTGGGAGTCAGGACGGGGCCGTCGACGGAGACGCGCACGGTGTCGCCGACCTTGTAGCCGGCCCGGCGGGCGGTCTCGGAGTCGATGAGGATCTGGTTCGCGCCGTGCGGGGCGGCGCCGGAGAGCAGCGGGTACCGGGGGTCCTTCGCGCCCCAGTAGTTGCCGCCCTCGGACTGGAAGCCGTTGCCGATCAGCTTGCCGTCCTTGTCGGCCAGCGCGGTGAAGCCGCGGACGACGCCGACGGCGGACTTCGCGCCCGGGACGCGGGCGCTGCGCTCCAGCATGTCCTGGGTCAGCTCGGGGCTCTTGCCGACCCGGTCGCCCTCGCTCTTCTGGTACTTGGCCTCGACGGCTACGTCGACGTGGTCGAAGCCCTTGGCGGAACTCTTCTGGAACGCGTCGGAGATGGTGTTGGTGAAGACCAGGGTCCCCGACACGAAGGCCACGCCGAGCATCACGGCGAGCACGGTCATCAGGAGCCGGGCCTTGTGCGCGAGGACGTTGCGCAAGGCGGTGCGGAACATGGGGTGTCTCAGTTCAGGTGAGGTGTACGAGGGCGGGGGGCGGGGGCGCTGCGCACCGGCGGGAGCGGTCCGAGCGGCTGGAGCGACCGGACCGACCGGACCGACCGGACCGGCCGGCGCGGTGGGCACGGGCGGCGCACCGGGACCACGGGGATCACCGGGGTTACCGGGATCAGCTGGTGCGCCCCTTGGCGTCGAACTGCTTCATGCGGTCCAGGACCGCGTCCGCCGTGGGCCCGTACACCTCGTCCACGATCCTGCCGTCGGCGAGGAAGACCACCCGGTCCGCGTACGCCGCCGCCACCGGGTCGTGGGTCACCATCACCACGGTCTGGCCCAGCTCCCGCACGGAGTTGCGCAGGAAGCCGAGCACCTCGGCGCCCGAGCGGGAGTCGAGGTTGCCGGTGGGCTCGTCACCGAAGATGATCTCCGGCTTGGAGGCCAGCGCGCGGGCGACGGCGACGCGCTGCTGCTGACCGCCGGACAGCTGCGAGGGCCGGTGCCCGAGCCGCCCGGACAGCCCGACCATGTCGATCACCGAGTCCAGCCACTGCCTGTCGGGCTTGCGGCCGGCGATGTCCATGGGGAGCGTGATGTTCTCCAGCGCCGTCAGCGTCGGCAGCAGGTTGAACGCCTGGAAGATGAACCCGATCTTGTCCCGGCGCAACCTGGTGAGCTGCTTGTCCTTCAGGGAGCCCAGCTCGGTGTCGCCGATGCGCACCGACCCGGAGGAGAAGGTGTCCAGCCCGGCCACGCAGTGCATCAGCGTGGACTTGCCGGACCCGGACGGGCCCATGATCGCGGTGAACTCGGCCTGCGCGAAGTCGACGGAGACCCGGTCGAGGGCGACCACCTGGGTCTCGCCCTGTCCGTAGATCTTCGACAGATCCGTGGCGCGCGCGGCCACGGTGGTGGTCCGGCCGGCGATGGAGGAGGTGGTCACGGGTGGGGCTCCTGACGGGACGACGATGTTCTCGGGGACGGGTTCCATCGTCCCGTCGGATCAGACCCGCGGCGTCAGCCGCTGTTCCGGTTCCCGGGGGCGACTCGGGTCGGACGGGGGAGGCCCCCTGTCATCCCCAGGTATGACGGCGGCCCCGAGAGCGGCTCGGGGGGGTGGGGGTGGGACTCGGGGGGTGGGGGTGGGACAGGAGGCGCGGGACGGGCCGGGCGGGCGCGCGCCGGGGCGGGACGAACCGGAACGGGGGCGCGGATCGTCAAGACGGGGTGGAGGCTGCCTGTTCGGACGGTGAAATTCCGTCATTCCGCGTACGCGGCCGACTCCAGCCGGTCAGGCTGTAGGCAAGTGCCAACGGCGGTTTTAGCGTTCTGATGGTCCCTCAAGCGCCAATAAAATAAGACAACATGAGGTCACCCGCCCACGGTCAGGGCGGTGTGTCCCGATAGGCTCGGACCTCGGCGCGGAACCCACGGCCTGGCCCGGATGGTGGAATGCAGACACGGCGAGCTTAAACCTCGCTGCCCCTCGCGGGCGTACCGGTTCGAGTCCGGTTCCGGGCACTTCCAGTAAGCGGTGCCGGGCCCGTGAGAACACCGGGCCGGCGCCGCCTTCGTTCTCTTTCCGGCCCTTTCCGCGACCATCGCGGAGCACCGTGCCCCGGCCGCTCGGCGCACCCGCGCGGACTCACTCCCGCGACGACGGCTCCCAGGCCGTCTCGCGCGGTCGCGAGGACGGCCGCGGGGCCGTGGCCGGACCGCCGGGTCATCGGCCTGCGGCCGGACCGCCGCCTCCGTCGGCATCGGGCGCCGCGTCCGGCAGGCCGAGCGGTTCCGCCACGACATGACGCGATGCTCCACCCGGACCCGGACGGCACCCCCTTCGAGGGGCGTCGCCGGCTCGCCCGGCTGGACCGGATCACCTCCTTTCGGGACGCCGCGACCGACCTGGCCGAGGCCTGCACCGGCTTCCCGCTCGGCTGACGGGCTCCCGAGGGGCCGTCCTGGTCTCCGGCCGGTTCCGGACGTGTACCGGGTCGGTCATGAACGCCGCCGCCCGGTGCCCGGAACCGCGCGCCCGCGTAGCGTGTGCCGCAGCAGGGCGGGGGAAAGATCCTTCCCAGGTAGTAGGGTCTATCCTTTGCCGTTCCATTACTCTTGAGCCAAGGCCGCGACGTGCGGCCATGGAGGAGTGAGATGAGGAGCAGAAACCCGGTCTTCTCGCGACGGGGGTTCAGCCGCGACAACGGCTACGCGGGCTTCAACACCGCGCCGCAGGCCGGGGGCCCCGCAGTCGGCACGCAGGGCAACCCGTACGCGCAGGGCGATCCGTACGCCCAGCCGAGCGGCAACCCCTACGCGCAGAACCCTTACGCCCCGCAGGACCTTCAGCACGGCGCCCCGCCGCAGGCCCCGGCCACCACCGGCCGGATGACGATGGACGACGTCGTCGTACGCACCGCCTCCACGCTCGGCGTGCTGGTGGTCACCGCCGCGCTCGCCTGGGCGCTGCTGCCGGTCGACGACGCCCACATCACCCGTTCCTACGGCATCGGGATCGGCGCCGCGCTGATCGCGATGGTGCTGGGCTTCGTCCAGTCCTTCAAGCGCAAGGCCTCGCCCGCGCTGATCCTGACCTACGCGGCGTTCGAGGGCGTGTTCCTCGGCGTCGTCTCCAGCGTGGTCGACAACCGCATCGCCAGCGGCGCGGCCATGCAGGCCGTGCTCGGCACGATGGCGGTCTTCGCCGCCGTGCTGATCGCCTACAAGGCGGGCTGGATCCGGGTCAACCGCCGCTTCTACGGCTTCGTGATGGCGGCCGCGCTCGGCTTCGTGCTGCTGATGATGGTGAACCTGCTGTTCGCAGCGTTCGGCGGCGGTGACGGCCTCGGCTTCCGCAGCGGCGCCCTCGGCATCGTCTTCGGCATCATCGGCGTCATCCTCGGCGCCTGCTTCCTCGCCCTTGACTTCAAGCAGGTCGAGGACGGCGTGGCCTACGGCGCGCCGCGCGAGGAGGCATGGCTCGCGGCATTCGGCCTGACGCTGACACTGGTGTGGATCTACATGGAGTTCCTGCGGATCATTGCGATCCTCAACCAGAACGACTGACACACCGCGCCCGCACGGCCGACGTTGCGCACGTGCGCGGAAGGGCCCCGGCTCCGCCGGGGCCCTTCGCCGTTCCCGGGCCGCCGCGTCCACGGCGGCCCGCGCCGCTCAGCGCAGCTTGCGGGCGGCCCTCCTCAGGTCGTACTCGTGGATGATCGCCTTGGCGTGGCCGTACGCGAGGTTGTGCTCGTGGCGGAGCCAGCTGAGCTTCTCCTCGAAGCAGAGCGCCGGGCCTTCTTCCACGGTGCGCAGCCAGTCGGCGACTTCACGACCGGTGCACTGGGGGATGCGGGCGAGCAGGTTGCGGTGGGTCTCTTCGGAGAAGACTTGGGACATCGGCGCCTCCGGACGCGTTCGATGAATCCGGTCCTTCACGTCACCGTGCCCGAGGGTTCGCTCGTTGGCAACAGTCCGGGTGCGGCGCGTAGTCTCGCGACGTGGTTGACACGACATCGCTGAGCCGGGCAGTGGAGCACTTCGCCGACCGTCTGCGGGCCGCCCCGCAGAGCCGGCTGCAACGCAGCGCGGCCGCCGAGGCACTCGGACTGGCCAGGGAGTTCGCCCGGCGCGCCCAGCTCGCCGAGGACCCCGGGCGGGAGCCGCAGGAGATGCCCGACGCGGGCATGTTCGCCGTCGCCGACCAGATCACGGTGGCCGGACACGACCTGGCCCTCGTACTGAGGAACGAGGCCGAGGTCGAGGAGGCCGTCCGCCTGGTGACGGAGGCCCAGAAACGCGCCGGGGTGTGAGAGGCGCCGGGCGCGGGAGGAGGGCCCCGAGGAAGCCCGGAGGAAGAGACCCGGACGGGACCCCTGGGACGACCCCTGGGAGGTCCCGAAGGAGCCTCGAAGCCTCAGAGGGAGGCGATGACCCGGTCCGCCAGGATGTACACGTTCTCCTCGCCGCAGGCGAAGGTCAGCGTGTAGGCGCCGGAGATGCCCGAGCCGCCGAGCAGGACGGGGGACTCGCCGGCGTGCAGCGCGGCGGCCAGCCGGTCCGCGGTCTCGCGGTGGCCCGGGGTCATGCACAGGGTCGTGCCGTCGGCGAAGACGTAGACGTCCAGGGTGCCCAGCGGGCCGGGCCGGACGTCGGCCAGTTCCACCGCGTCCTCGGCCAGCTTCTCCAGGGTGGCGACGGTGCGCTCGTGGTCGCCGACGACGGGGGAGGCGTGCGGGGTGAAGTCGGGGTGCGAGGGGTGGCGGCGACGGGCCGCGGCCAGCTCGGCGGACTCGCCGGAACCGATGCCGGGCAACTCGTCGGCGTCGGCGCCGGTCTCGGTCACCGGCTCCAGGTGTTCCAGGCCCACGAAGTCGGCCTGCCGGGGCAGGAACAGTTCACTGTCGGGCAGTCCGAGCAGGGACGGCGTGTCGGCGGCGTCCCGCGCCTCCTGCGCGGCCCAGAAGGCCCGTGCCTCGGCCAGCTCCCGCTCCCGCTCCTCCGCGAGCGCCTGCACCACGGCGGTGCGTATCTGCTCGGCGTCCGCCTGCCCGCGGGCGGCGGGCAGCAGCGCCCGCGCCGTGGCGGCGTGGTTCTCGGCGAGCTGGTTCTGCAACGCCGCGACCTGCCGGCGCAGGGCGAAAAGGGTGCGCAGGACGGCGACGCCCACGGCGCCGGTGGCGGCCGTGGTGAGCAGCAGGGCGATGGGCATGGCGCTCACTGACGTACTCCCGGGTTCAAGGTGGACCCCCGACTTCCTACATCAGCTTGAAGGGCGGACTATCCAGCTGTCAGTGCGTAACGTCACGAAACGGACAGGAATGTGGCGTGCGGGCCGGTTGAGGCGCCCGATGTGACGCTGTTGACCTGCGGAGATCCCCTCCAGAAGGGAAATAGGTCACACTCTGGGGGAGATTGGATCACAGAACGGCCCGGAATCCAGGGGTTTCCTGCATTCCGGGCCGTTCGTTCACGCTGGGTGCTCCGGCGGCCACTGACGGTCCCTCACCGGGCCGCCGCGCGGGGGCGCGTGCCGCCGGTCGGGGTCAGCTGAGGCGCTCGATGACCATGGCCATGCCCTGGCCACCGCCGACGCACATGGTCTCCAGACCGAACTGCTTGTCGTGCCACTGCAGCGAGTTGATCAGGGTGCCGGTGATCCGGGCGCCGGTCATGCCGAAGGGGTGGCCGACCGCGATGGCGCCGCCGTTGACGTTCAGCTTGTCGATGTCGATGCCGAGGTCGCGGTAGGAGGGGATCACCTGGGCGGCGAACGCCTCGTTGATCTCGACCAGGTCGATGTCGTCGATGGTCAGACCGGCCCGCTTGAGGGCCTGCTTGCTGGCCTCGACCGGGCCGAGGCCCATGATCTCCGGGGACAGGCCGGAGACGCCGGTGGAGACGATCCGGGCCAGCGGGGTCAGTCCCAGTTCGCGGGCCTTGGTGTCGGACATGATGACGAGCGCGGCGGCGCCGTCGTTGAGCGGACAGCAGTTGCCGGCGGTGACCAGGCCGTCGGGGCGGAAGACCGGCTTGAGACCGGAGACGCCCTCCAGGGTGACGCCGGCGCGCGGGCCGTCGTCCTTGGTGACGACCGTGCCGTCCGGCAGGGTCACCGGGGTGATCTCGCGCTCCCAGAAGCCGTTCTTGATGGCCTCCTCGGCGAGGTTCTGCGAACGGACGCCGAACTCGTCCATCTCCTGGCGGGTGACGCCCTTCCAGCGGGCCAGGTTCTCGGCGGTCTGGCCCATCGCGATGTAGGCGTCGGGGAGCAGGCCGTCCTCGCGCGGGTCGTGCCAGGTGGTGCCCTCCTGCTGCGCGACGGCCTCGGTACGGGCCTCGGCCTCGGCGAACAGCGGGTTGTGCGTGTCCGGCAGACCGTCGGAGCTGCCCTTGCCGAAGCGGGAGACCGTCTCGACGCCGGCCGAGATGAACACGTCGCCCTCGCCGGCCTTGATGGCGTGCAGGGCCATCCGGGAGGTCTGGAGCGAGGAGGAGCAGTACCGGGTGACGGTGCAGCCGGGCAGGTGGTCCATGCCCATCTGCACGGCCACGATCCGGCCGAGGTTGTGGCCCTGCTCGCCGCCGGGCAGACCGCAGCCGAGCATCAGGTCGTCGATGTCCTTCGGGTCCAGCTCGGGGACCTTGGCGAGCGCGGCCTGGACGATGGCGGCGGTGAGGTCGTCGGGGCGCAGGTCCTTGAGGGAGCCCTTGCCGGCGCGGCCGATGGGCGAACGGGCGGTCGAGACGATGACGGCTTCGGGCATCAGGGCTCCACGGGGGTGCGGAAGACGGGCAGGGCTGGTCTGGAAGTTACCCGTACGTATCGCCGCGGTCACGGGGGTGGCGGTGTGACCCTGACCGCAGTTTTCTAAGCGCTTGCTTTTTCGGGTGGCCGGGCGTCCGGCAGGGCGACGCGCGCGTCGGCAGCCCGTCCGGCGTCCGCGGACGAGGCCGTTCAGGCCGACCGCGGGCCCGGGGGCGGAGCCCCCTGGCGCGGCGCCCGAGGGGCGCCGCGCCCTCGATCACGTCGTCGACCGCACGGGCGCGGGCTCCATCGCCGAGACCCGCCGCCTCCGCCGCCGCTTGAGCAACGCCCACGGCCCCCGCGGTCCGGTGGGCATCGCGGCGGCGACCTCCGTACCGGCCTCGGAGGCGGCCTCCGCGGCCGCCCGCGCCACCGGCAGGAACCCCTCCCGCCGTGACACGTCCGGCCGCTCCTCCTCCGCCGGCCACAGCCCGAGCGCCGCGCACACCGTCGGCAGCACCGCCATGGCCGCGGTGGCGTACCCCTCGGCGGACGGGTGGTAGTTGTCCGGGCCGAACAGCTCCCGCGGGTTCGCCTCGAACTCGGGGCCCAGCAGATCGCCCAGCGACACGGTGCGGCCCCCCTGCTCCACCACCCCGATCGTCTGCGCCGCCGCCAGCTGCCGTGAGGTGCGCCGGGCCAGCCAGCGCAGCGGCTGCTGCACCGGCTCGATGGTCCCGAGGTCGGGACAGGTGCCCACGACCACCTCCGCGCCCGCGGTGCGCAGCCGCCGTACCGCCGCCGAGAGGTTGCGCACCGAGCGGGTCGGCGGCATCCGGTGGGTCACGTCGTTCGCGCCGATCATGATCACGCAGATGTCCGGCGGCTGCGCCGGATCGGCCAGCACCAGGGAGACCTGGCGGTCCAGGTCGTCGGAGCGGGCGCCGGTGACCGCGACGTTGCGCAGCCGCACCGGGCGCTCCGCCACCGCCGCCAGCCCGGAGGCCAGCAGCGCGCCGGGGGTCTGCCCGGCCCGGTGGACGCCCTGCCCCGCCGCCGTGGAGTCGCCGAGCAGGACCAGACGCAGCGGCGGCTCGCCGGGGGTGTCGTAGCCCTGGCCGTACAGCCCGTCGGCGAGCGGGACGTGGTTGTCGGCGCCGTTGCCCACATGGCGCCGGGCCAGCCGTACCTCCGCCAGCAGCAGCCCGACCGCGGCCGCGCCGGCCAGTCCGAGCCCCCCGCCGCCGTACGCGGCGCCGGCCGCGATCCGCCGGGCCACCCTCGCCCTCGACATGCTCGTCATGACTGGCTGCCACCTCCCGCGAAGCCGTACACCCACGTCTTGCCCCGTACCGACCGTCGTCCAATCGCGACAGGGAGTGAACACCCGTCCGAGGTCCGGTCCCGACCGCGGGGCCTGCCATACGAATCCCCGCCTGCCGCGAGGCCCGCCCTGCGGGCGAACGACGGTATGTGCCGGACAGGCCCTAGGCTGGCGGGACCACCACGACCACGTTTTTTGCAGCGACCGGAGACAACGGTGCAATTCCACGACTCGATGATCAGCCTCGTCGGCAACACCCCGCTGGTACGGCTCAACAACGTCACCAAGGGCATCAAGGCGACCGTCCTGGCCAAGGTCGAGTACTTCAACCCCGGCGGCTCCGTGAAGGACCGCATCGCCCTGCGCATGATCGAGGCGGCGGAGCAGAGCGGGGAGCTGAAGCCCGGCGGCACGATCGTCGAGCCCACCAGCGGCAACACGGGCGTCGGTCTCGCCATCGTGGCCCAGCAGAAGGGCTACAAGTGCATCTTCGTCTGCCCGGACAAGGTCTCCACGGACAAGATCAACGTGCTGCGCGCCTACGGGGCGGAAGTGGTCGTGTGCCCCACGGCCGTGGCGCCGGAGCACCCGGACTCCTACTACAACGTCTCCGACCGGCTGGTGCGTGAGACGCCGGGCGCGTGGAAGCCCGACCAGTACTCCAACCCGAACAACCCCCTGTCGCACTATCACTCCACCGGCCCCGAGCTGTGGGAGCAGACCGAGGGGAAGATCACCCACTTCGTGGCGGGCGTCGGCACCGGCGGCACCATCTCCGGCACCGGCCGCTACCTGAAGGACGCCAGCGACGGCAAGGTCAAGGTCATCGGCGCCGACCCCGAGGGCTCGGTGTACTCCGGCGGCTCCGGGCGGCCGTACCTCGTCGAGGGCGTCGGCGAGGACTTCTGGCCCACCGCCTACGACCGGACCGTCGCGGACGAGATCGTCGCCGTCTCCGACAAGGACTCCTTCCAGATGACCCGCCGCCTGGCCAAGGAGGAGGGCCTGCTGGTCGGCGGCTCCTGCGGCATGGCGGTCGTGGCGGCGCTGGAGGTGGCCGAGCGGCTCGGCCCCGACGACGTCGTGGTGGTGCTGCTGCCCGACAGCGGACGCGGCTACCTCAGCAAGATCTTCAACGACGAGTGGATGGCCGACTACGGTTTCCTGGAGGACGAGGGTCCGAGCGCCCGCGTCGGCGACGTGCTCAGCGACAAGGAGGGCGGCATCCCCTCCCTGGTCCACATGCACCCCGACGAGACCGTCGGCGAGGCCATCGAGGTGCTGCGCGAGTACGGCGTCTCGCAGATGCCGATCGTCAAGCCGGGCGCCGGCCACCCGGACGTGATGGCGGCCGAGGTCGTCGGCTCCGTGGTCGAGCGGGAGCTGCTGGACGCGCTGTTCACCAAGCGGGCCTCGCTGGAGGACCCGCTGGAGAAGCACATGTCCGCGCCGCTGCCGCAGGTCGGATCCGGCGAGCCGGTCGCCGACCTGATGACGGTGCTCGGCGGCGCCGACGCGGCGATCGTCCTGGTCGAGGGCAAGCCCACCGGTGTGGTCAGCCGGCAGGACCTGCTCTCCTTCCTGGCCAAGGGCGGCAGGCAGTAGGTCCCGTCCCGACGGGAGGCGAGGGGGCGGCGGGCAGTGGCCCGCCGCCCCCTCCGCCGTCCCCGGCCGTATCCGCCGGCGGCTCCGGGAACACCCGGTGACCTGCGGCCGAGGAGCGGTCGCGGAACTGGTACGAGCACGTCACGTGCACGCAGCACCCGCTTAACACGCGTCCGGCAGAGTCATGGGTGTCGGCGGGAAGGGAGCGGCTCCCCTTCCGGCCGGCGAGCGAGACGGCGCCAAGGACCTCCGGAGCGGCTCCCGGACCTCCATGGACGCCTGGATGCGCAGGCCCGGCCTGACCCGGCCCGCGTCCCTCGCGGGGACCGCCGTCGTCCCGCCCCCCAGTGATGGGGGTGCGGCGGTCCCCGCGCACGCTTCTTCCCGGCTCCGCCGGGCTCCTCCCGGCGGAGCCTCCCGGGCCTTTCCCGGCGCGGACCGGCTTTCCCCGGGGCCCGCCCGGCCCTCCGGTGCGGGCCGGCTCGCTTCGGGCTTCCGGGCTCCCTCTGGTGCGGACCGCCTCCGCCCGGCTTCCGCTCGGCTCCCCCGGCTTCCGCCCGGCTCCTCCGGGGCGTCGCCCGGCTTCCTTCGGTGCGGACCGGCACCGGGGTGATCGCGAGCAGGTCTCAGCCCCGTGCCCCGGCCGGGGCCTCACTCCTCCCAGGCGTCGTCCTCCGCGGCCTCGCGGCGGCGTCGGCCGCCGAACAGGCCGGGGTTGGTGCGGGCGGCCTGGACGGCGTTGACGCCCACGATCCCGGCCCAGGCCACGAGCAGGCCCGGGAGATGGGCCACGCCGCCGCCGATCGCCGACAGCGGGACCGCCAGCACCAGCGAGACGATGCCGAAGCCGAACCGCTCCCCCCAGGAGTCCGTGGGCCTCGGCGTCCGCGCGCCGCGCGCCACCGTCAGCTGCTGCTCGGCCAGCTGCCGCCGCACCCGCCGCTCCACGGCGCCGTCGATGCGCTGGTCGACCTTCTCCAGGAACGAGTCGACCAGCGCGGACTCGTACTCTTCGCCCAGCTCCCCGCGAGCCCGCAGCGTGGCGTCGAGCTCCTTCTTGAGGTCGGTGTCCCGCGCGTCCATTCCGGTCATGCGTCCCAGGCTAGGGACCGGGGCCGCCCCGGCGCATTGGGGAAAGCCCCCCACTTCGCTCGGGGGCGGACCCTAGGGGACGGTGCCAGTGCCGTCAGGGGAGCGGGTCACCACCGGCAGGGGACGGTGCGATCACCCTCGGGGAGACGGTGCCACCGCCGTCGGCGTCGCATGGCTGCGGGGTCGGCGCGCCGACGGCGGTGGCCGTCCGGGGCCCCGCGGTCGGGGGCCCGGACGCCGTTCGCCGGGGTGGTGCGAACCGCGTCGCCACCACGAGTAGCACGCGCGCCGGCGCACACCACGCAGCGGCGGCCGCACTTGGCCGATCCGTTGCCTGGCCTTGCCCGCCCTGTATGACGTCATGCAGAGTTCTTGGTGTCTGAATAGGAACTGGTCGGGGAGTACTCTCCCGGGTCGTCGACGACTTCTGGAGGGGGAGCACGGCATGAGCGTGACCGACAGCCCTGCCGCACGACTGCAGGCGCTCTTCGAGGGGCACCGGCTCACGCCGACCCAGCGGCGCATCGCCCACAGCATGGTCCGCCGGGCCGCCGACGTGCCTTTCCTGTCCAGCGTGGAGCTGGCCGAGCTGGCCGGGGTGAGCCAGCCGTCGGTGACCCGCTTCGCGGTCGCCCTCGGCTTCGACGGCTACCCGGCGCTCCGCCGCCACCTGCGGGAGGTCGCGCCCGCCGAGCCGGCCGGCGGACCGGAGACGTACAACGAGTACCAGCAGGCCGTCGAGGCGGAGATCGAGAACCTGCGGCACCTGGCGCAGGTGCTCGCCGATCCGCGCCCGGTGCGGCGGGCGGGCCGGCTGCTGGCCGCCTCCCGGCCGCTGCCGGTGCTGGGGCTGCGGGCCGCGGCCTCCCAGGCGTACGGCTTCGCGTACTTCGCCGCCAAGGTCCACCCCGACGTACGGCTGCTGAACGAGGGCGGCACGATGATCGAGGACCGCATCGACGGCGCGGTCCGGGCGGGCGCCTCGGCGCTGTTGTGCTTCGCGCTGCCCCGGCACCCGCGGGAGGTCGTGGACACCCTCGCCTACGCGCGCGGGGCGGGCCTGAGGGTCGTCACGGTCGCCGACTCCGCCTTCGCGCCCGTCGCCAAGCACTCCGACCTGCTGCTGCCCGCGGCCGTCGGCACCGGCCTCGCCTTCGACACCGCCTGCGCGCCGATGCTGCTCGGCCGGGTGCTGCTGGAGGCCATGTGCGACGACCTGCCGGACGCCCAGGCCCGCCTGGAGGAGTTCGACGCGGCGGCGGCGGCCCGGGGCCTGTTCGTGGACTGAGCCCGGGGGACGATGCCCGGCAGCCGCTCTCAGACTCGTCTCAGGAACGCTCGCTAGCCTGCCCGCCCGATGGAAGTATGCCGGGCACGAGGGAGGCAGCACATGGCACGCGCAGGACGCGGAGGTCAGGGACTGGCCCGGGTGGCCGTCGTCGTACGGGCCGGGGCGGCGCCGATCGGGTGGCTTGGGGCGTTGGCGGCGGGGACCGGACTGGCCGTACCGGGGCTGACCGGGCGCCGGATCGGCCTCCTGGCGGGCGCGGCGCTGTTCCTCCTGACCGCCGCCGTCGTGGCCGGCACCGGACGCCGCCGCTACCGGCGCCTCGCCGAGGGCGCCGTCCGGGCCGGCCGGCACGACGTGCTCCAGGACCGCGCGGTGAGCCTGCGGGTGTGGCGGCGCGGGCACCGCTGGTGGCTGCTGGCGGCGCTCCTGGCCGCGCTCGCCAGCTCCTTCGCCGCGCCCGCGGCCGCCGGACTGCTGCTGGCCGGCGCCGGGACGGGGCTGCGGCTGAAGGCCGCCTGGCTGGGGCGGTTGGAACGGGAGGCCGACGCACTGCTGTGGGTGCGGGTCGACCGGCTCGACAAGCGCGGCGGGCGTCCCGCCGGACGTGCGGTCAAGGGCTACCGCAGCACCGGCCCGGCGGCCGGCGACGCGGCCCCGGGCGGGGCACGCCGCCGCACCGCGGCACTCGTCTAGGGTCTTTCGTCCGGATCAGACCGGAGCGGGGAGCGGGGCCTGGTGCGGTGCATTCGCAAGGCGGAGGATCGTCCGCGTGCTGGGCGTACGCGGACGATCCCGGCGACGCGGCGAGGCGCCGTGCCAGGCGTCGCGGGCCGGACCGGACCTTCTTGTCGCGGGTCACCCGTCCCGCGGGGCCGCGGCCGGCGGGCTCTGCCGGGTCAGACCTCCAGATCCTGTTCGATCCGCCTCAGCTGGTGGCGGGCCATCGCCAGGTTGGACCGTTTGGCGTCCAGCACCAGGTACAGGAAGAGGCCGTTGCCGCCGCGCCCGCTGATCAGCCGGATCAGGTGGTACTGGTCGGACAGGGTGATCAGGATGTCCTCGATCTCGGCCTTGAGGCCGAGGTGCTCCATGGTGCGCATCTTGGCCCGTACGACGTCGGTGTTGCCGGCGGCGGCGACGTTCAGGTCGAAGGTCTTGCTGCCGCCCATCGTGCCCAGCGCCATGCCGCTGGTGTAGTCGACGAGGGCGACCCCGGTCGCGCCCTCGATGGAGGCGAGGGCTTCCTTCAGGCAGGTCTCGGTGTTGGCCATGGCGGTTCTCCTTGAATCTCGGGTTCTCTGGTTCTCGTCAGGTTTCGGTGGCGGTGGGCGCGCCCGCGCCCGGGGCGGTGCCCGTGGTGCGGGGCACGAGGGGCGGTCTGGTCCGCGTCGGCGCGGTCGGCGGAGTGGCCGGCGGGGCGGGACGCGGGGCGGCGGCCGGTCGTGCCGCCCGTGCGGGCGCGCGGCCGGCGCCGCGGGCCGTGGCCTCGGCGTCGACCAGTTCGCCGATGCGCGCGCCGGCCCGCCGGCCCTCCAGATGGAGGCGGCCCACGTTGACGCGGTCCCCGGCGAGCAGCGTCAGCACGGCGGTGCGGCCGGCCGCGTAGGTGGCGACGTAGCCGTGCACACCGCGCACGAGCAGTTCGCGCAGGTCGCCCTGGCCGGTCACGTCCGTCATGCGCACGGACACACCGAGCGCCGTCGCGGTCAGCGCGGCCAGGCTCTCGGCTTCCACGCCGGGGGTGTCGTGGGCCAGCACCAGGCCGTCGACGCTCGCGGCGAGGGCGCCGGTGAGCTGCGGGACGCGGGCTCTCAGCCTGCGCAGCTCCTCCTGGATCTCGGGCTCGGCTGCCATCCGGTGTCTCCTCTCAAAGGGCCTCCAGCGCATCCCTGAGCCTCTTCAGCAGCGTGATGTGGGGGTCGGTGGCGTGCGCGAGCCGCTCGGCGGCGCCTGACGGCGGCGGGTCGGCGAGACCGGACGGCGGCAGCCCGGCCGCGCCCGGCGGTGGCGGTACGGCGCCCGGGGCGCCGTAGGCGGCGGCGGACGCGGTGCCCGGCGCGGTGGGCACGGCGCCGGGCACCGCCGGTCCTGCTGCCGGCCCGGGGGGCGGCGGCGGTTCGGGGGAGGGGCGGGGTGCTATCAGGCCCGCCGCGGCCAGCCGGCGTACGTCCACCAGCGTGTGGAACGCCTGCCGGCCCAGCTCCCGGGCCAGATCGGCGGCGGTGCGGGTGCCGTCGATCCGGTCCAGCAGGCTCCGCTGGCGGCCGGTGAGCCGGGGCGCGGCGGCGCGCGTGCGCATCAGCGGCGCCTGGTCGGGCCGCGGGTCGGGCCAGATGCGGTGCAGCAGCTCCCTGCGGCGCAGCGTCTCGCGCTCCAGGGCGGCGACCGGCACCGGCACGACGGCGCCGAGCCGGTGGCCGACGCCGTAGCGGAACCGGCCGGGGGTGCTGCTCGGGGCGAGCGCGAAGTACGCGGCGTCGTAGAGCGCGGCCAGGTGGCACAGCTGGAGCGCCCCCTCGGCCAGGTGACCGCCGCTCAGCAGGAACCGGGCGACGCCCCGGTGTTCGTCGGCCCGGGACAGGGCCTCGTGCCAGACCTCGCTCCGCACGGTGCCGTGCGCGGTGAGCAGCGCGTCCAGCCCGAGCGCCAGCGGGCTCTCGGCGTACGTCACCAGCCCCCCGTCGAGGTGGAGGGCGCCGCCCTCGCGGACCAGGACGCCGGTGGCCCGCTCGGCGGCGAGCCGGGTGAGCATCGGCGAGACGCCGCCCCAGGCCCGCTCGACGGCGGTCGCCCTGTCCCGTACGGGCAGCGGGGGAGGGAGGTCCACCACGGTCATCCCAGCACCAGCCGCTCGGCCATCTCGCCCAGGCGTATCCGGGCCAGGGCGAGGTTGCCCTCCGCGCGGGTCAGCCACAGGTGCAGGAACACGCTGCTGTCGAAGGACGTGTCCAGGAACCGCAGCAGGTGGTAGCTGTCGCGGTTGCTGACGATCAGGTCCTCCACCGGGGGCCGCTCGCCGCCGGGGTCGTCGGTGGCGGCGAACGCCCCGTGCTCGGCGGCGAGCCGGGCCAGTTCGGCCGCCTCCGCCGCGGTGGTCTCGTGGTCGCCGCCCGGGGACTCCCCGACGGCGCCCAGGGCCAGTCCGCTCGTCCAGTCGACCAGCGCGGCGCCTCTGGCTCCGGGCAGCCGCATGGCTTCCAGTAGGCACTCGTCGATTCCGGGCACCGTTGTTCCCCTCCCGCCTGGGGTTCGGCTGAGTGAGGAAGACGCTACGCACGGTGCACGGGTGCGGTGAGGGTTACGGCATTTTCCAGTGGAACATGCGACCGAGGGGCTAACGTGGGTCGACTGAGCGGGTCTTCGCTCCAGTCGCGCCGGGCCTTGGCCGCGCTTGCCGCCCGGAGGGGCGCGCTGATGCGCAGGGCGTGGTGAGAGCGCGCCCGCACGCCCCCCTTTCGCTCGTCGCGCTCCCGGGGGCCGACGCCGGGCCCGTACGGCAGCAGCCCACACCCGCACGGCGGCAGCCCCACACCCGTACGGCCCCCGCACCCGAACCCCGACAGTCACCCGGGCCCAGGGGCGGGCGGTCCCCGCCCTGGCCGACGGCCACCCCGCGCCCGCGCCGGACGGCCATCGGGCACCCCTGTTCGCGCCCCGAACGTATTGACTAGGTCTATTCATCCCGTCAGGATGTGAATAGACGCAGTAACAATCCCTCGGGAGCAACCGCCAGGAGGCAGACCATGTCAGGACCCCGCCCCGTACGAGCGCCGCGCGGTACGGAACTGAGCGCCCTGGGATGGCAGCAGGAGGCCGCGCTGCGGATGCTCCAGAACAACCTGGACCCCGAGGTCGCCGAGCACCCCGACAAGCTCGTCGTCTACGGCGGCACCGGCAGGGCCGCCCGCGACTGGCGCTCCTTCGACGCCATGGTCCGCACCCTGAGGACCCTCAAGGCCGACGAGACGATGCTCGTCCAGTCCGGCCGTCCGGTCGGCGTGATGCAGACCCACGAGTGGGCGCCGCGCGTCCTGCTCGCCAACTCCAACCTCGTGGGCGACTGGGCCAACTGGGAGGAGTTCCGCCGTCTTGAGGCCCTCGGCCTGACCATGTACGGCCAGATGACCGCCGGCTCCTGGATCTACATCGGCACCCAGGGCATCCTCCAGGGCACCTACGAGACCTTCGCCGCCGTCGCCGCGAAGAAGTTCGGCGGCACCCTCGC
The DNA here is from genome assembly GCF_040683715.1 of Streptomyces sp. NPDC093260. Taxonomy (NCBI): domain Bacteria; kingdom Bacillati; phylum Actinomycetota; class Actinomycetes; order Kitasatosporales; family Streptomycetaceae; genus Streptomyces; species Streptomyces sp. NPDC093260. Next base: position 57,768 of record NZ_JBFBEK010000029.1, on the reverse strand, counting down.
CGGGACGATCACCCTCACCGCCGGCCTCGGCGGCATGGGCGGCGCGCAGCCGCTGGCCGTGACGATGAACGACGGCGTCGCGATCTGCGTCGACTGCGACCCGCGCGCCATCGACCGCCGCATCGAGCACCGCTACCTCGACGTGCGGGCCGACTCCCTCGACCACGCGCTCCAGCTCGCCACCGAGGCCCGCGACCAGCGCAGGCCGCTGTCCATCGGCGTCCTCGGCAACGCCGCCGAACTGGTCCCGCAGCTGCTCGCCATGGGCGCGCCCATCGACATCGTCACCGACCAGACCTCCGCCCACGACCCGCTGTCCTACCTGCCGCTGGGCGTCGACTTCGACGACATGGCCGACGCCGCCGCCAAGGACCCGGCCGGCTTCACCACCCGCGCCCGCGAGTCCATGGCCCGGCACGTCGAGGCGATGGTCGGCTTCCAGGACGCGGGCGCCGAGGTCTTCGACTACGGCAACTCCATCCGCGGCGAGGCACAGCTCGCCGGGTACGACCGGGCGTTCGCCTTCCCCGGCTTCGTCCCCGCCTACATCCGCCCGCTGTTCTGCGAGGGCAAGGGCCCCTTCCGCTGGGCCGCCCTGTCGGGCGAGGCGTCCGACATCGCCAAGACCGACAAGGCGATCCTGGACCTCTTCCCGGAGAACGAGTCGCTGGCCCGCTGGATCAAGATGGCCGGTGAGCGCGTCCACTTCCAGGGACTGCCCGCCCGTATCTGCTGGCTCGGCTACGGCGAGCGCGACAAGGCCGGCGAGCGCTTCAACGACATGGTCGCCGGCGGCGAGCTGGCCGCGCCGATCGTCATCGGCCGCGACCACCTCGACTGCGGCTCCGTCGCCTCCCCGTACCGCGAGACCGAGGCCATGCTCGACGGCTCCGACGCCATCGCCGACTGGCCGCTGCTGAACGCCATGGTGAACGTCGCCTCCGGCGCCTCCTGGGTCTCCCTCCACCACGGCGGCGGCGTCGGCATGGGCCGCTCCATCCACGCCGGCCAGGTCACCGTCGCCGACGGCACCGCGCTCGCCGGCGAGAAGATCCGCCGGGTCCTCACCAACGACCCCGGCATGGGCGTCATCCGGCACGTGGACGCGGGGTACGACATCGCCGAGTCGGTGGCGGCCGAGCGGGACGTACGCGTCCCCATGCGCGAGGGTGACGGGGCGTGAGCTTCCACAGCATGTGGGCGGAGCTGCTGCCGGTCGGCCGCAGCTCCGCCTCCGGCGGATACCGCCGCTTCGCCTGGACCGGCGCCGACGCCGAGTGCCGCGCCTGGTTCGAGGACCAGGCCCGCGCGCGCCAACTGGCCTACGAGACCGACCGCAACGGCAACCAGTGGGCCTGGCTCGGCGACCCCGCCGCCGGGAACGCCGTCGTCACCGGCTCGCACCTCGACTCCGTGCCCGACGGCGGCGCCTTCGACGGCCCCCTCGGGGTGGTGTCCGCCTTCGCGGCCCTGGACGAACTGCGCCGCGCAGGAGCGCGGTTCACCCGGCCGCTGGCGATCGTCAACTTCGGCGACGAGGAGGGCGCCCGGTTCGGCCTCGCCTGCGTCGGATCGCGGCTGACCGCCGGGGCGCTGACGGTCGAGGACGCGCACCGCCTCACCGACGGCGACGGGACCACCCTGCCGAAGGCCATGGAGGCCGCCGGGTACGACCCCGACGCCATCGGCCCGGACCCCGAACGTCTCGCCCGCATCGGTGCGTTCGTCGAACTCCACGTCGAGCAGGGGCGTGCCCTGGACCTCACCGGCGACGCCGTCGGCGTGGCCAGCGCCATCTGGCCGCACGGCCGCTGGCGGTTCGACTTCCGCGGCGAGGCCAACCACGCCGGCACCACCCGGCTCGCCGACCGCCGCGACCCGATGCTGTCGTACGCCGAGACGGTCCTCGCCGCCCGCCGCGAGGCCGAAGTCGCCGGCGCCGTCGCCACCTTCGGCAAGGTCGCCGTCGAGCCCAACGGCGTCAACGCCATCCCCTCCCTGGTGCGCGGCTGGCTCGACTCCCGCGCCGCCGACCAGCACCGCCTGGACACGGTGGTCACCGGCATCGAGAAGGCGGCCCGCGAGTACGCCGCTGCCCACGGCGTCGGCCTCGACGTGGTCCGCGAGTCCTTCACGCCCGTGGTCGAGTTCGACCACGCCCTGCGCGACGAACTGGCCCGCGTCCTCGGCAAGGACACCGAGCTGACCGTGCCCGTCCTCGGCACGGGCGCCGGACACGACGCGGGCATCCTGTCCGCGCGCGTGCCGACCGCCATGCTGTTCGTGCGCAACCCCACCGGCGTCTCGCACTCCCCGGCCGAGTCCGCCGCCGAGGACGACTGCGTGGCCGGGGTGCGCGCCCTCGCCGACGTACTGGAAGGACTGGCCTGCACGTGAGCCCCACCGAGCAGACGCGGACGTACTGGCTGGAGCACGCCTGGCTCGGCACGAACGTCGAGCCGGGCGTGGCCCTCGACGTGCGCGGCGGGCGCATCGCGGCCGTCCGCACGGATGTGGCCGCCCCGCCGCCGGGCGCCGAGGTCCTGCGCGGCCTCACGCTCCCCGGGCTGGCCGACGCCCACTCGCACGCCTTCCACCGCGCCCTGCGCGGCACCGTCCAGGTCGGGTCCGGCACCTTCTGGACCTGGCGCGAGGTCATGTACTCGGTCGCCGACCGGCTCACCCCGGAGACCTACCACGCGCTGGCCCGCGCGGTGTACGCCGAGATGGCGCTGGCCGGAATCACCGCCGTCGGCGAGTTCCACTACGTCCACCACGCCCCGGGCGGCGCCCGCTACGCCGACCCGAACGCGATGGGCGAGGCCCTGATCGAGGCAGCCGCCGAGGCGGGCGTGCGCATCACCCTCCTCGACACCTGCTACCTGTCCGCCGGTTTCGGCGAGGCGCCCAACCACCACCAGCTGCGCTTCTCCGACGGCACCGCCGAGGCCTGGGCCGAACGCTCCTCGGTTCTCAGGGAACGCGAACACGCACGGATCGGCGCCGCGATCCACTCGGTGCGGGCCGTGCCCGCCGGGCAGATGGCCACCGTGGCGGCCTGGGCGGAGGAACGGCGGGCCCCGCTGCACGTGCACCTGTCGGAGCAGACCGCCGAGAACGACGCCTGCCTCGCCGCCCACGGCCGCACGCCCACCCGGCTCCTGGCCGACCACGGCGTCCTCGGCCCGCGCACCACCGGCGTGCACAACACCCACCTCACCGACGCGGACATCGCCCTGCTCGGCGGCTTTGGGACCGGCACCTGCATGTGCCCGACCACCGAACGGGACCTGGCCGACGGCATCGGCCCCGCGCCCGCCCTCCAGCGCGCCGGCTCGCCGCTCTCCCTCGGCTCCGACAGCCACGCCGTCATCGACCTGTTCGAAGAGGCCCGCGCCATGGAGCTGAACGAACGGCTGCGCACCCGCACCCGCGGCCACTGGACGGCCGCCGCCCTGCTGCGCGCCGCCACCGCCGACGGCCACGCGGCCCTCGGCTGGGACGAGGCGGGCAGCCTCGTCCCCGGCGCGCTCGCCGACTTCACGACGCTCGCGCTGGACTCGGTCAGAACGGCGGGACCGGTGCCCCGGCTCGGCGTCGAGACGGCCGTGTTCGCGGCGAGCGCGGCGGACGTACGGCATACGGTCGTGGGCGGGCGGCACGTCGTGCGCGACGGGGCGCACACCCTCGTGCCCGATGTGCCGCGGGCGCTGACGGCCGCCGTCGAAGCCCTGCACGGCTGACCCCCACCGCCACTCCCGAGGACGCCATGAGCAGCACGGACACCACCACCAGCACGGTCGTCACGAACATCGCCACGCTGGTCACCAACGACCCCTCCCTCGGCGACGGCTCCCCGCTCGGACTGGTCCGGGACGCGGCCGTCGTCATCGAGGGCGACCGCGTCGTGTGGACCGGTGGAGCAAGCAGAGCACCCGCCACTGACCACCGGGTCGACGCGGGCGGCCGGGCGGTGCTGCCGGGGTTCGTGGACTCCCACTCCCACCTGGTCTTCGCGGGCGACCGCACCGAGGAGTTCAACGCCCGCATGTCCGGCCGGGCCTACAGCGCCGGCGGCATCCGCACCACGGTCGCCGCCACCCGCGCCGCGAGCGACGGGGAACTGGAGGCGGGCCTCGTCCGCTACCTCGCCGAGGCCCTGCGCCAGGGCACCACCACGTTCGAGACGAAGTCCGGCTACGGCCTCACCGTCGCCGACGAGGCCCGCGCCCTGGCCATCGCCGCCCGCCACACCGACGAGGTCACCTACCTCGGCGCGCACATCGTCCCCCCGGACTACGCCGAGGACCCGGCCGCCTACGTGGACCTCGTCACCGGGGAGATGCTGGAGGCCTGCGCCCCGCACGCCCGCTGGATCGACGTGTTCTGCGAGAAGGGCGCCTTCGACGGCGACCAGGCGCGCGCGATCCTCACCGCGGGCCGGGCCAGGGGCCTCACCCCGCGCATCCACGCCAACCAGCTCTCCTACGGCCCCGGCGTGCAGCTCGCCGTGGAACTCGACGCGGCCAGCGCCGACCACTGCACGCACCTCACCGACGCGGACGTGGACGCGCTGGCGAGCGGCCGCACGGTGGCCACGCTGCTGCCCGGCGCGGAGTTCTCCACCCGGGCCGCCTGGCCCGACGCCCGGCGGCTGCTGGACGCGGGCGTCACCGTGGCGCTGTCCACCGACTGCAACCCCGGCTCGTCGTTCACGTCGTCCGTGCCGTTCTGCGTCGCGCTGGCGGTGCGGGACATGGGGATGACGCCGGGCGAGGCGGTCTGGTCGGCCACGGCCGGCGGCGCGGCGGCGCTCCGGCGCGACGACGTCGGCCGCCTCGCCCCCGGCGCCCGCGCCGACCTGCTCGTCCTGGACGCGCCCAGCCACGTCCATCTGGCCTACCGGCCGGGCGTGCCCCTGGTCTCCCAGGTGTGGCGGCGGGGCGTGCGCGTGGTCTGAGACCGCCCGCGCGACGCCCTGCGCGGTCAGGCGCCCGCACCGGCGACGGCCCGGTACGGGCCCGTGCGCGCCGGCGCGGCACCGGCCCGCAGCGCACACCGCCGCCGGCCCGCAGCACATACCGAAACCGGCCCGGCCCAGGACGGAGGGGCCGGGCCGGCGGCGGTCATTCCACGACCGTGAGGCCCTTGCGCAGGCGTACCAGGGTGCGCGACAGCAGCCGGGAGACGTGCATCTGCGAGATGCCCAGTTCCTCGCCGATCTCCGACTGCGTCATGTTGGCGACGAACCGCAGGGACAGGATCTTCCGGTCCCGGGAGGGAAGCTCGGCGATGAGCGGCTTCAGCGACTCGACGTACTCGATGCCCTCGATCCCGTGGTCCTCGTAGCCGATGCGGTCCGCGAGGGCGCCCTCCGACTCGTTCTCCTCGGGCTGCGCGTCCAGTGACGAGGCCGTGTACGCGTTCGAAGCCGCCATGCCCTCGACCACCTCTTCGCCGGACAGGCCGAGGTGCTCGGCCAGCTCCGACACGGTGGGGGCGCGGTCCAGCCGCTGCGCCAGCTCGTCACCGGCCTTGGCCAGGTCGAGCCGCAGCTCCTGAAGCCGGCGCGGGACCCGCACGGACCACGAGGTGTCGCGGAAGAAGCGCTTGATCTCGCCGATGATGGTTGGCATCGCGAAGGTGGGGAACTCGACCCCACGCGAGAGTTCGAACCGGTCGATCGCCTTGATCAGGCCGATCGTGCCGACCTGGATGATGTCCTCCATCGGCTCGCTGCGGGAGCGGAAGCGGGAGGCGGCGAACTTGACCAGGGCGAGGTTGAGTTCGACGAGGGTGTTGCGGACGTAGGCATGTTCGTGCGTGCCTTCTTCGAGGGACTCCAGCCGCTCGAAGAGGGACTTGGACAGGGCCCGGGCGTCGTCCGGGGCCACCTCGTCGTACGGGGGGATGTCGGGAAGCCCGGCCAGGGCGTCCTCTGCTGCGTCCCTGGCGCCGGTCGGCTCCAGGCGGACCGGAGTAGGTGTCGACGTCGCCCTCGGGGTGTGCGAGGCGTCGAGCCGGGATGACATGATGTCCTCCATCGTTCTCGGCATATGGCTGCCGAAGCCAGTTCGTGCACTGCGGTGTGCGGCGCCTCCAAAGCCGGCCGTGTCGGGTGCGTGTCTCTACTAGCCCTACCCGCTTTCCCCGGGCCGCCGCAAGTGCGTTCTGTGGAAGTATGTCCGTTTCTGTGCGGTTGTTCGGGTGTCGGAGCGCTGCGGGAGGGCGTAGGGTGCGAGGGCGTCAGTCAGCAGCCAAGACCCCGGGAGAGAGACGGCATGGACCGCGGGACGGTCGGCAGTGCACAGTCGGGCCGGCTTCTGGTGGAAGTACGGCAGGAAGGATCGAGTGCCGTCGTGACCCCTGCGGGGGAACTGGACCACCACACGGCCGACCTGCTGCGCGAGCCGCTTGAGGAGTGCCTCGAGAAGGGGCGCTCGCGCCTGGTGGTGGACTGTTCACGCCTGGAGTTCTGCGACTCCACCGGGCTGAACGTGCTGCTGGGGGCGCGGCTGAAGGCGGAGGCGGCCGGGGGAGGTGTCCATCTCGCCGGCATGTTGCCGGTGGTGGCCCGCGTGTTCGAGATCACCGGGGCGGACGCCGTCTTCAGCGTGCACGACACGCTGGAGGACGCGCTGGCCGAAGAGACCGGCTGAGCCGGCCGCCGAGCAGACGACGTGTCCTGTACGTATCCGTACGCATCGGCGCCCGCGGGGCCCGTCCGTCCCCGGCGTCACGCCCCGGGGCCGGAAAACGGGGGTGTTCCGCAGGAACGGTCGGGCAGGAGACATCCTGAACGGACCGGACGCACGGACCGGCCGAACGGATCGATCGTTCGGACCGGGAGCCGGCGCGGGGCTGGACGGCGTGTATGGGGACGTATGCGGTGTACGTGTGTAGTGACTTCTGAATCGTGTCTGGTGAATCGGTGAGGTGAAGCGCTGATGAGCACCACCCGGCCTTACTCGCCGGGCGACCGCGGCCCGGAGCCCAGCGGCGCTTCCGGGGCGTCCGAGGGGGGCGTACCGGCGGGCGGGGCGTCCGCAGGGGGCGCGACGGCTGCGCCGTCGGCCCCGTCGGCGGGTCGTCAGGTCCGCAGGCTGAGCTTCGACGGCGAGAGCGCCGTCGTGCCGCTCGCCCGCGACTTCACCCGCCAGGCGCTGCACGCCTGGGGCTGGCTGCCCGCCGAGACCGCCGACCAGCGGGCGGCCGCCGAGGACGTGCTCCTCGTCGTCTCCGAGCTGGTCACCAACGCGTGCCTGCACGCCGAGGGGCCGGAGGAGCTGGAGCTCACCTGTGACAACAAGGTGATCCGCATCGAGGTCGCCGACCGCGGCGCGGGCCAGCCCGCCCCGCGCACCCCGCACCGTGCCGGCCGCCCCGGCGGCCACGGCATGTTCATCGTCCAGCGTCTGTGCCTCGACTGGGGCGTCGTCCGCGCCCCGGGCACGTCCGGCAAGAAGGTCTGGGCCGAACTCGGCGCCCCGGCATAACCCTCCGGGCGCCTGAACGGAACTCCCCGCCCCTCCCAGCGCGCCGGCCCGCCCACGGACCGGCGCGCCACGCGTTCCCCGCCCGCCACCGCACGGCGCGTGCGTGCCTCCCGGCCCCGCCCGCACGCGGCCCCGTACGCCCGCGCTGCCGAGACGCCCCAGGGCCGCCCGGCATGCGCCGCCCGGCATGCGCCGGCGGGCGAACGGAGGCCCGTCACCCGATGCGCGTGCGTACCCCCCGAAAACGCCCGGAGGGCCACCCCACCCCCCCCGTCAGGGGAGTGCGATGGCCCTCCGGGAAGAACCAGGGAGAGGTGGCCGTGCGGCCGGGGTGTCGCGTCAGCGGACGTCGCCCATGAGCTGCTTGACCTTGCTGCGGTACATCCACACCGCCACACCGGCGAGGACGGCGAGGACGGCCTCCAGGGTCACGATGCCCGTCTTGTTGAGGTCGACGCCGGCGATGGAGAGCAGACCGGTCGTGGCGTCACCGGCGGTGACCGCCAGGAACCAGACGCCCATCATCTGGGAGGCGTACTTCGCGGGCGCCATCTTCGTGGTGACCGACAGGCCGACCGGGGAGAGCGTCAGCTCGCCGACGGTCTGGACGAAGTAGATCGCCACCAGCCACAGCGCGGCCGCCTTGTGACCGCCGTCGGCGATCGCCAGCGGGGCCAGGAAGAGGAAGAACGACGCACCGATCAGCACCAGGCCCATCGCGAACTTCACCGCGGTGCTCGGCTCCTTGCCGCGCCGGGCGAGCGCCAGCCACGCCCAGGCGAAGACCGGGGCCAGCGCCATGATCATGACCGGGTTGACCGACTGGTACCAGGAGACCGGGAAGTCCCAGCCGAGGATCGTGTTCTTCGCCGAGGACTCGGCGAACAGCGACACCGTCGAACCGCCCTGGTCGTAGATCATCCAGAACACGGCCGCGGCGACGAAGAACCAGATGTAGGCGCTCATCTTCGACTGGTCGGCGCGGGACAGTTCCCTGTCCCGCTTGATCCGGGCGATGACCAGGACCGGGATGAGCAGACCGGCGACGGTGATCGGGACCAGCAGCCAGTTCAGGGTGTAGACGCCGGAGAAGCCGACGACCGCGTAGAAGACGACCGCGACGCCCGCCCACAGGGCGGCCTTGGTCAGCGTGGCCCGCTTCTCCTGGTCCGACAGCGGCGTCGGGACGACGTCCGAGCGGGCGTCCAGGTGACGGGAGCCGAGCAGGAACTGCGCGAGGCCCAGCGCCATGCCGAGCGCGGCGAGCGCGAAGCCGAAGTGCCAGTTCACGTTCTCGCCGACGGTGCCGATGATCAGCGGCGCGGCGAAGGCGCCGAGGTTGATGCCGATGTAGAAGAGCGTGAAGCCGCCGTCACGGCGCGGGTCGTCCGCGCCCTTGTACAGGTGGCCCACCATCGTGGAGATGTTGGCCTTCAGCAGGCCCGAGCCGACGGCGACGAGGCCGAGACCGCCGAAGAAGCTGCCCGACCACGGCAGGGCCAGCGTCAGATGGCCCAGCATGATGATCGCGCCGGCGACGGCGACCGTCTTGCGGGGACCGAGGACCCGGTCGGCGAACCAGCCGCCCGGCAGGGCGAGCAGGTACACGAGCGAGAGGTACACCGAGTAGATCGCGGTCGCGGTGGCCGCGTTCATGTGCAGCCCGGCCGGGGCCACCAGATACAGCGGGAGCAGGGCCTTCATGCCGTAGTAGGAGAAGCGCTCCCACATCTCGGTCATGAAGAGTGTGGCCAGGCCGCGGGGGTGGCCGAAGAAGGTCTTCTCGGAACCGGGGGTGCCCGGGAGGACCGAGTCCTTCGTCAGGCTGGACGCCATGGTCGTTCCTTGCTGGTCGGGACGCGCGCTCGACGAGCGGACGGCGCGCCCGGTGGGGGGCTGGCCGGCACCGGCAGGACCTGTCGTCCACCCCACGCCCAGGGGAGTACGCCCCGGGGTGCGGAGCGACGGACGGCGGCCACCGGGATCCACGCCCCGCAACGCGACGATGCGTCCAGCGAGGCCCGGCCCTAGGTCATTCCTTTTCGAGGCCGGACAGAACCGGCCCGCACGCAAAAGGGACCCTCAGCGCCGGATGAGCGCCGAAGGTCCGCTGCGTGCTACAGGCGTTCAGCTCACCATACGGCAGGACACTGCCGGATATGGAAGGACTTGAGACGCGGATCACAGGAAGCAACGGAACCGCACACCCGGTTTCGAAGGTGTTTTCAAGAATCGCACCTCTACCTCGGTGGTGCGGACCAGTGCCGTGGACGGTTCGTGGAGGGTTCGCACCCACCGTGTACCCACCGTCGCGGCAGTGTCCCGCCGCCGGGCCGCAAGGTAAGAGCGGCCGGATTCGATCACACCTGCGCACCGCCCCGGGGGGTGGCGCGGGCGGACTACCATCACTCCATGACCCGTGTACTGCTCGCCGAGGACGACGCGTCCATCTCGGAGCCGCTGGCCCGCGCTCTGCGCCGGGAAGGTTACGAGGTCGAGGTGCGTGAGGACGGACCCACCGCGCTCGACGCCGGAATGCAGGGCGGTATCGACCTGGTCGTGCTGGACCTCGGGCTGCCCGGCATGGACGGCCTGGAGGTCGCCCGCCGGCTGCGCGCCGACGGCCACACCGTGCCCATCCTGATCCTGACCGCGCGCGCCGACGAGGTGGACACCGTGGTCGGCCTGGACGCGGGCGCCGACGACTACGTCACGAAGCCGTTCCGGCTCGCCGAACTGCTCGCCCGGGTCCGGGCCCTGCTGCGCCGCGGCGCCGCCGAGCCGCAGCAGCCGCCCGCCACGCACGGCGTGCGCATCGACGTCGAGTCGCACCGCGCGTGGATGGGCGACGAGGAGCTGCAGCTCACCGCGAAGGAGTTCGACCTGCTGCGGGTGCTGGTGCGCGACGCGGGCCGGGTCGTCACCCGCGACCAGCTGATGCGCGAGGTCTGGGACACCACCTGGTGGTCGTCGACCAAGACCCTCGACATGCACATCTCCTGGCTGCGCAAGAAGCTCGGCGACGACGCGGCCAACCCCCGGTACATCGCGACGGTGCGGGGCGTCGGTTTCCGTTTCGAGAAGAGCTGAGCGGCCCGCTACGCCGGGCCGCGGCAGGTAAGAGGTCATGCGCCGTCGACTGATCCAGTCCACGCTCGCCGTGGTGCTCGTCGTGATCGCCGTCTTCGGCGTCTCCCTGGTGATCGTGGAGACCCGCACGATCAGCAACAGCGCGCAGGAGCGGGTCGACTCCGAGGCGCTGCGGCTGGCCAGCATCGTGGACAGCCGCCTGCTGGGCGCGGAGACCGTGAACGCGTCGATCCTGCGCGACCAGGTGGCGCCGGGCCAGTACGCGGTCATCGGCATCCCCGGCCACCCGCCGATCGAGGTCGGCAGCAAGCCCGCCGGGGACGTCATCCACTCCACGGCCACGGGTGAGCAGGGCGAGACGGTCCGCATGGAGGAGCCGCGCTCCTCGGTCACCCGCGAGGTCGGCCGCACCCTGCTGATCATCGGGCTGGTGGCGCTGCTGGCGGTGGTCGCCGCGGTGCTGCTGGCGATCCGCCAGGCCAACCGGCTCGCCTCCCCGCTGACCGACCTCGCCGAGACCGCCGAGCGCCTCGGCTCGGGCGATCCCCGCCCCCGCCACAAGCGCTACGGGGTCCCCGAGCTGGACCGGGTCGCCGATGTGCTGGACTCCTCCGCCGAGCGCATCGCCCGGATGCTGACCGCGGAACGGCGCCTGGCCGCCGACGCCTCCCACCAGCTGCGCACCCCGCTGACCGCGCTGTCCATGCGGCTGGAGGAGATCACCCTCACCGACGACCCGGAGACGGTGAAGGAGGAGGCGAACGTCGCGCTCACCCAGGTCGAGCGGCTGACCGATGTGGTGGAGCGGCTGCTGACCAACTCCCGCGACCCGCGCACCGGCTCCGCGGTCACCTTCGACATCGACGAGGTCATCCAGCAGCAGATCGCCGAGTGGCGCCCCGCCTACCGCAGCGCCGGCCGGGCCATCGTCAGCTCCGGCAAGCGGCATCTGCGGGCGGTGGGCACGCCGGGTGCGGTCGCGCAGGTGCTGGCCGCGCTGATCGAGAACTCCCTCATGCACGGCGGCGGCACGGTGGCGCTGCGCACCCGCGTCACCGGCAACCAGGCGGTCGTGGAGGTCACCGACGAGGGACCCGGCGTCCCCGCCGACCTGGGCGCGCGGATCTTCGAGCGCACGATCAGCGGCCGCAACTCCACGGGCATCGGCCTCGCGGTCGCCCGCGACCTCGCCGAGGCGGACGGCGGCCGGCTCGAACTGCTCCAGGCGCAGCCGCCGGTCTTCGGCCTGTTCCTCTCCCGCACGCCCCCGCTGAAGCGGTCCGCGGAGGACCTGCCGACGGTGCGCTAGCGGACGCCGGAAGCCCTGCCGGCGGTGCGGCGGCCGACGCCGTACGGGAACGCCGCCGGCAGGCACGCGGCCCCTGCGCCGCCGTACCGGTCAGCGGTAGACCTTCGACCGCTGCTTCTTCGCCTCCGGCGGCTTCGGCTGCGCCCGCAGGTACGACTCCGCCTCCGCCGCCTCCCGGTCGGCGGCGGACGCCCGGCCACCGCCGGGTGCGCCGCTCTCCTCGGCGACCGGCAGGGCCCGGAAGACCCAGGTCCGGTAGGACCAGAAGCGGAACAGGGTGGCGATGCCGATGCCGAGGAACTTGAAGACGTTGCTCTGCAGCGGGGTGTCCCAGCCGAAACCGTACGTCGCGAGGTAGAGCACGCCGTTCTCGATGACCAGGCCGACGACGCTGAACAGCAGGAACAGCGTCAGTTCCTTGGTACGGCCGCTCTTGTCGCGGTCCCGGTAGGTGAAGTAGCGGAACCCGATGTAGTTGAAGACGATCGAGACGACGGTCGCGACGACGCTCGCCCGGACCACCGGCAGGTCGGTGACGTGCCGTACCAGGTTGAACACGAGCAGGTTGACCAGTAGTCCCGCCCCGCCCACCGCGCCGAACTTCACGATCTCACGCCAGACCCGTCCGGCCCGTCGCAGCAGCCCGTCGCCGGACGCGGCCGGAGCGGGGCCGGCGGGGGGCGCCGGGGAGGCCGGGGGCGCCGGTCGGCGTCCCGAGGAACCATGTCCCATGGTCGTGCAGGCCCCCGTCCGGGTCGGTTTCGTCAACCCCGCCATGCTAACCAGCGGCGGGTGCCCGCGCCCGCGGACCGCTCACGACCCCCCGAACGGGTCGCGAAGAGTCCCGGAAAGGACGGGAAAGAGACGGTGAAGGAGTCGGTGAGAGACCGGCCGCGGGCCGGGCGGGAGCGCGGAGCGGGCCAAGGCGACGGCGCGGGATCCGGCCACGGTGGCCCGGCCGATACCCTAGGGGCGTGACGTTCCCGGTAGTCGGCATGGTCGGCGGTGGCCAGCTCGCTCGTATGACACACGAGGCGGGCATCCCGCTCGGCATCAGGTTCAAGCTCCTCAGTGACACCCCTCAGGATTCCGCGGCACAGGTCGTGAGCGACGTCGTCATCGGCGACTACCGCGACCTGGACACGCTGCGCGCGTTCGCACGGGGCTGCGATGTGATCACCTTCGATCACGAACACGTTCCCACCGAGCATCTGCGGGCCCTGGAGGCGGACGGCATCCCCGTGCGCCCCGGCCCCGACGCGCTCGTGCACGCCCAGGACAAGGGCGTGATGCGGGCGAGGCTCGACGCGCTCGGCGTGCCCTGCCCACGGCACCGGATCGTCGCCGATCCGGCCGACGTGGCGGCGTTCGCCGCGGAGGGGGACGGCTTCCCGGTGGTCCTCAAGACCGTCCGCGGCGGCTACGACGGCAAGGGCGTGTGGGTGGTGGACTCGGCCGAGGAGGCCGCCGACCCGTTCCGCGCCGGGGTGCCCGTGCTCGCCGAGGAGAAGGTCGACTTCGTCCGCGAGCTGGCCGCCAACGTCGTCCGCTCCCCGCACGGCCAGGCCGTGGCCTACCCGGTGGTGGAGTCGCGGCAGGTGAACGGCGTCTGCGACACCGTGATCGCCCCGGCCCCCGACCTGCCCGAGGAGCTGGCGCTGCGGGCCGAGGAGATGGCCCTGACCATCGCCAAGGAACTCGGCGTCGTCGGTCACCTCGCCGTCGAGCTGTTCCAGACCCGCGACGGCGCCATCCTCGTCAACGAACTGGCGATGCGCCCGCACAACTCCGGCCACTGGTCGATGGACGGCGCGATCACCTCGCAGTTCGCCAACCACGTCCGCGCCGTCCTCGACCTGCCGCTGGGCGACCCGCGTCCGCGCGCGAAGTGGACGGTCATGGCGAACGTCCTCGGCGGCGACTACCCGGACATGTACTCCGCGTACCTGCACTGCATGGCCCGCGACCCCCAGCTCAAGATCCACATGTACGGCAAGGACGTGAAGCCCGGCCGCAAGGTCGGCCACGTCAACACCTACGGCGACGACCTGGACGACGTACTGGAACGCGCCCACCACGCAGCCGGCTACCTGAAGGGCACGATCACCGAATGAGCGCTGTTGGTCCCGTCGTGGGCATCGTCATGGGGTCGGACTCCGACTGGCCGGTGATGGAGGGCGCCGCCAAGGCGCTCGACGAGTTCGAGATCGCCTACGAGGTCGACGTCGTCTCCGCGCACCGGATGCCGCGCGAGATGATCGCGTACGGCGAGCAGGCGGCCGACCGCGGGCTGAAGGTGATCATCGCGGGCGCGGGCGGCGCCGCCCATCTGCCCGGCATGCTCGCCTCCGTCACCCCGCTGCCGGTGATCGGCGTGCCGGTGCCGCTGAAGTACCTGGACGGCATGGACTCGCTGCTGTCGATCGTGCAGATGCCGGCCGGCGTCCCGGTCGCCACGGTCTCCGTCGCCGGCGCGCGCAACGCCGGTCTGCTGGCCGCCCGCATCCTCGCGGCCCACGACGACGAGCTGCGGCACCGGATGACCGACTTCCTCCAGGACCTCAACGACCAGGCCACCGAGAAGGGCAAGCGGCTGCGCGCCAAGGTCGAGGGCGCGGGCGGCTTCGGCTTCGGCACGGGGAAGTGACCGCGGTGAGCTTCCTCGATGGGGCCCGGGACCTGCTGCGCGACTTCCCCGTCGTCGACGGCCACAACGACCTGCCCTGGGCGCTGCGCGAGCAGGTCCGCTACGACCTCGGCGCCCGCGACATCGCCACCCCGCAGAACGCCCACCTGCACACCGACCTGCCCCGGCTGCGCGAGGGCGGCGTCGGCGCCCAGTACTGGTCGGTGTACGTCCGCTCGGACCTGCCCGACCCGGTCCCGGCGACGCTGGAGCAGATCGACTGCGTACGGCGGCTGCTGGAGCGCTACCCGGCGGACCTCGCGCCCGCGCTGAGCGCCGCCGACATGGAGGCGGCCCGGGCCGAGGGCCGGATCGCCTCCCTGATGGGCGCCGAGGGCGGCCACTCCATCGCGAACTCGCTGGGCGTCCTGCGCGGCCTGTACGCGCTCGGCGTGCGCTACATGACCCTCACCCACAACGACAACGTGGCGTGGGCGGACTCGGCGACCGACGAGCCGGCCGTGGGCGGTCTGTCGGCGTTCGGGCGCGAGGTGGTGCGGGAGATGAACCGCCTCGGCATGCTGGTGGACCTCTCGCACGTGGCCGCGACGACGATGCGGGACGCGCTGGACGCCTCGGCGGCCCCGGTGATCTTCTCGCACTCCTCGGCCCGCGCCGTCTGCGACCACCCGCGCAACGTCCCCGACGACGTCCTGGAGCGGCTGCCCGCCAACGGCGGCATGGCGATGGTGACGTTCGTGCCGAAGTTCGTGCTCCAGGCCGCCGTCGACTGGACGGCCGCGGCCGACGAGAACATGCGCGCGCACGGCCTGCACCACCTCGACACCACCGAGGAGGGCATGAAGGTGCACCGGGCCTTCGAGGAGGCCCATCCGCGGCCGGTCGCGACCGTGGCCACCGTCGCCGACCACCTCGACCACATGCGCGAGGTCGCCGGCGTCGACCACATCGGCATCGGCGGCGACTACGACGGCACCGCCTTCACCCCGGACGGCCTCGGCGACGTCTCCGGCTATCCGAACCTGCTCGCCGAACTGCTGAAGCGCGGCTGGTCCACGTCCGACCTGGCCAAGCTGACCTGGCAGAACGCGGTACGGGTGCTGGGCGCCGCCGAGGACGTGGCCCGCGACCTGCGGGCCACGCGGGCGCCGTCCCACGCGACGATCGAGGACCTGGACGGCTGAGAAGCCGCAGGACGGGTGAGGGGCGGTCGGCTGCGCGAGCCGACCGCCCCTCACCTTGTCGTCCGTCCGTCACGGGTGATCGATCCGGCACAGGCAGAACGGGTGCCCCGCCGGATCGGCGTAGACCCGGAAGTCCTTCTTCTCGCTGTCCTCCAGGTCCAGCGGGCGCGCCCCGAGGGCGAGCGCCTTCTCGTGCGCGGCGTCCATCTCCTCCCAGGTGGCCCCGCCGTCGAAGTCCAGGTGGAGCTGCTGCGCGTTGCGGTCGGCGCGGGGCCACTCCGGCGGGGTGAGCCCGGGCGCCCGCTGGAAGGAGAGCCGCGGGCCGTCCGGGACCGCCAGGACGACCCAGTCGTCGTCCTCCGGCTGCGGGGCGCCCCCGGCGAGGCCGGCGTAGAAGTCGGCGAGCGCGTGCGGGTCGGGGCAGTCGAGGACGACGGAACGCAGACGGGCCACAGGCATGGAACCTCCCGGTTCTCGGTACGTCAGCAGGCGCAGAGGCAGAACGGGTGCCCGGCCGGGTCGGCGTAAACCCGGAAGCTCTTGCCGTCCGCCTCGGCCAGCGACTTCGCGCCGAGCGCGAGCACGCCCCGCTCGGCCGCGTCCAGGTCGTCCACGGTCAGGTCCAGGTGGAACTGCTGTGCGTTGCGGTCGGCGCGCGGCCACTCCGGCGGGGTCAGGCCGTCCGCGCGCTGGAACGCCAGCGCCGGTCCGCCCGGCACCTCGAGGTCCACCCAGTCGCCCTCCCCCTCCGGCGTTCCGCCGAGCACGTCGGCGTAGAAACCGGCGAGCGCGCGCGGGTCGGGACAGTCCAGTACGACGACACCCAGCTTGGCGAGAGCCATGACTTCCTCCCAGGAAGCAGCGACGGTTACCGGTAAGAGCGGGTAACCAGTAACGGTTACCGTATGCTCGCCGATATGGGGTCACTGCGCAACGGATTAGCGCGGTACCGTCGCCGGTATGAGTGAGAGATCGCCCGCGCCCGGCGGCCTGGCTCTGCTCCAGTCCCTGGTGAACACGCTGGACATCGAGGCCGGCGCCGACCGGCTCGACACTCCGGAGGGCCGGGCGGACTTCGGGATCGCCGAGGCCGACCTCGCCGAGGCGCGGGAGCTGCGCGAGTCGCTGCGGGCGGCCCTGCTGGCGCACGCCGGACATCCGCCGCACCGCGCGGTCGTCCCGCTGGGCGAGCTGCTGGCCCGCGCGCCGCTGCTGGTGGCGGTCGACGCCCGGGACGGCTCCGCCGCCCTCGCCCCCGCCGACGCCGGGCCGCTGCTCTCCCGGGTGGCCGCCGCGGTCGCCGAGGCGCTCGTCGCGGACACCTGGACGCGGCTGAAGGCCTGCGAGGCCGCCGACTGCCACTGGGCGTACTACGACCGCAGCCCCGCCGGCCGGGGGCGCTGGTGCTCGATGCGGGTGTGCGGGGCGCGCGCGAAGATGCGCCGGTACCGGGCGCGGGAGGGCTGAGCGCGGCCGAGTGGTGCAGAATGCCGGAAGACGCCGGTTCGGCCGACTGAGCCTCGGCCGAACCGGCGTCGCCGGTACCACCGGGCCGCCGGTCCGTCGTCGGCCCCCGGTACGGCCCACGGAACGGTGCCCCGCCCGCCTTCGCCGCCGTCACGGCCGGGCTCCGTGCTGCGCCGTTCCCGTGCCCGCAGGGGACCACGCCCGTCCCGCGCCCGCAGGGACTACGCCGTCGGGCGGCCCATCGCCCGGTACGTCCAGCCCGCGCGGCGCCACAGCTCCGGGTCCAGCGCGTTGCGGCCGTCCAGGACGAGTCGCGAGTTGACGGTCTCACCCAGCTCCGCCGGGTCCAGCTCGCGGAACTCGCGCCACTCGGTCAGGTGCAGCACCGCGTCGGCGCCCCGGACCGCCTCCAGCGCGGAGTCGGCGTAGCCGAGGGTGGGGAAGACGCGGCGGGCGTTGTCCATGCCCTTGGGGTCGTAGACCGTGACCTGACCGCCCTGGAGGTGGATCTGGCCGGCGACGTTCAGCGCGGGCGAGTCGCGCACGTCGTCCGAGTCGGGCTTGAAGGTGGCGCCGAGCACCGCGATCCGTTTGCCGAGGAACGGCCCGCCGCCCAGCGCCTGCCGGGCCAGCTCCACCATCTGCCCGCGCTGGCGCATGTTGATCGAGTCGATCTCGCGCAGGAACGTCAGCGCCTGGTCGGCGCCCAGCTCGCCGGCGCGCGCCATGAAGGCCCGGATGTCCTTGGGCAGGCAGCCACCGCCGAAGCCGATCCCCGCGCGCAGGAACTTCCGTCCGATCCGGTCGTCGTAGCCGATCGCCTCGGCCAGCTTCGCCACGTCGCCGCCCGCCGCCTCGCACACCTCGGCCATGGCGTTGATGAAGGAGATCTTCGTGGCCAGGAAGGAGTTCGCGGAGGTCTTCACCAGTTCGGCGGTGGGGAAGTCGGTGACGACGAACGGCGAGCCCTCGCCGATCGGCGCCGCGTACACCTCGCGCAACAGCTTCTCCGCGCGCTCGCTGCGCACGCCGACCACGATCCGGTCCGGGTGCAGGGTGTCCTGGACGGCGAAGCCCTCGCGCAGGAACTCCGGGTTCCAGGCCAGCTCGGCGTCCTGGCCGGCGGGCGCCAGCTCGGCGATCCTGCGGGCGAGGCGGTCCGCGGAGCCGACCGGCACCGTCGACTTGCCGACCACCAGCGCGGGCCCGGTCAGGTGCGGGGCCAGCGAGGCGACGGCGGAGTCGACGTAGCTCATGTCGCAGGCGTACTCGCCGTGCTTCTGCGGGGTGTTCACGCAGATGAAGTGGACGTCGCCGAAAGCGCCCGCCTCCGCCCAGTCCTGGGTGAAGCGCAGCCGCCCGGTGGAGCCCTCGATGCCGGCCACATGGCGGCGCAGCAGTTCCCCCAGGCCCGGCTCGTACATCGGGACCTCACCGCGCCGCAGCATCTCGATCTTCTCGGCGACGACGTCGAGACCGAGCACCTCGAACCCCATCTCGGCCATGGCCGCGGCGTGCGTAGCGCCGAGATAGCCGGTGCCGATCACGGTGATCTTCAGGCTCATGGGTGCTCCAGGAGGGATGATGGCAGTGCGCTGCCCGAGCATATCCGGGGCATGGGCGAGGCCCGCGCCGGGCAAAGTCCGGGCTGTCGCCAAGCTCACGTATCCCTGGCGCGGGCGCGGCCTCTAAAATTTGGGTTACTTAACGGTAATTAGCATTCACTGGTCGTCTTTGGAGCGTGAGAGACCTTGGCCGGATCGGCTGACTTCGACCTGTACCGCCCGTCCGAAGAGCACGACATGCTCCGCGACGCCGTCCGCTCGCTGGCCGAGGCGAAGATCGCACCGTACGCCGCCGCCGTGGACGAGGAGGCCCGCTTCCCGCAGGAGGCGCTCGACGCCCTCGTCGCGAACGACCTGCATGCCGTGCACGTCCCCGAGAGCTACGGCGGCGCGGGCGCGGACGCCCTCGCGACGGTCATCGTCATCGAGGAGGTGGCCCGTGTGTGCGCCTCCTCCTCCCTGATCCCGGCCGTCAACAAGCTCGGCTCGCTCCCGGTGATCCTGTCGGGCTCCGAGGAGCTGAAGAAGAAGTACATGACGCCGCTCGCCAAGGGCGACGCGATGTTCTCGTACTGCCTGTCCGAGCCCGACGCGGGTTCCGACGCGGCCGGCATGAAGACCAAGGCGGTCCGCGACGGCGACCACTACGTCCTCAACGGCGTCAAGCGCTGGATCACCAACGCGGGCGTCTCCGAGTACTACACGGTGATGGCCGTCACCGACCCGGAGAAGCGCTCCCGGGGCATCTCCGCCTTCGTCGTCGAGAAGTCCGACCCGGGCGTCTCCTTCGGCGCCCCGGAGAAGAAGCTCGGCATCAAGGGCTCGCCGACCCGCGAGGTCTACCTCGACAACGTGCGCATCCCCGCCGACCGCATGATCGGCGCCGAGGGCACCGGCTTCGCCACCGCGATGAAGACCCTCGACCACACCCGCATCACCATCGCCGCCCAGGCCCTCGGCATCGCCCAGGGCGCCCTCGACTACGCCAAGGGCTACGTCAAGGAGCGCAAGCAGTTCGGCAAGCCGATCGCCGACTTCCAGGGCATCCAGTTCATGCTCGCCGACATGGCCATGAAGGTCTCGGCCGCCCGCGCCCTGACCTACCAGGCCGCCGCCGCCTCCGAGCGCGGCGACGCCGACCTCACCTACCAGGGCGCCGCCGCCAAGTGCTTCGCCTCGGACGTCGCCATGGAGGTCACCACGGACGCCGTCCAGCTGCTCGGCGGCTACGGCTACACCCGTGACTACCCGGTGGAGCGCATGATGCGCGACGCCAAGATCACCCAGATTTATGAGGGCACGAACCAGGTCCAGCGGATCGTGATGGCCAGGAACCTGCCGTAACCGGCGCTCCGGCTCCCGTGCGCAGCCCCCGGCGGACCCCGCCGGGGGCTGTCGCGCGTCCGGGGGCCGGGGCCGGGCCGCCACTCCAACGGCCGCAGCGGCGCGGTCTGCTCCGAATGGCGGGCGGCGGCGGGCTGACGTACCACGGAGATGTTCGGGGCCCACGCCGGGCCCCGGCTCCCGTCGTCCCCACTGGAGGAGCCATGACCCACACCCAGTCCGGCGCCATGACCGCGATGAGCAAGCAGATGCAGGACTGCGTCGACGCCTGCATGAGCTGCCACAGCATCTGCGAGGAGGCCATGAGCTCGTGCATGCAGATGGGCGGCCAGGCGCAGATGCAGGTCATGCGCGCGCTCATGGACTGCTCCGAGACCACCCGGATGTGCGCGGACATGATGATGCGCCGCTCGCCGATGGCCGGCGACATGTGCGCGATGTGCGCCAAGGCGTGCGACATGTGCGCCGAGGCGTGTATGTCGATGCCCGACGACCAGACGATGATGCGCTGCGCGGAGGCGTGCCGCCGCTGCGCCGAGATGTGCCGCTCGATGGCGGGCGCCGCCATGTGACGTCGCCCGGCACGGCGGCGGGGTTCCGCGGCCTCGTGCCGCGGGACCCCGCCGTGGACGCGCCGTGCCGTCCGGTCGGGCGCCGGTGTCCAGTTCCTGATTCCGGCGCCGGTGTCCGGTCAGTTGCCGGTCACGGTGACCTTCTCGTCGTTCTTCAGCTCGTCCACCAGGGTCTTCACCTTCGCCTTGTCCCAGACGAGGTTGCCGCCCCTGGAGCCCGAGATCGGCATGTTCATGGAGGTGCCGTCACCGCCGCTCACGCCCTTCATCGCCCAGAACATGGACGCCAGGTCCCACAGGCCCATGTCCTTGTCGACGATCAGGGAGTCCAGACCGGAGCCCATCGTCGGATAGAACTTGAACGGGTTGAGCACCGTGGACGGCGTGGCCACCTCGTGCGCCAGCGCGGACAGGAACTTCTGCTGGTTCTTGGTGCGCTGGAGGTCGGAGGCGGCGAAGGCGTGCCGGGTGCGGACGAAGGCCAGCGCCTGCTGCCCGTTGAGCGTCTGCTTGCCCGCCTGGAAGTCGGCGCCGGACCACTTGTCCTTGAACGGCTTGTCGATGGTCATCTCGACGCCGCCCACCGCGTCCACGATGTTGGCGAAGCCGGCGAAGCCGATCTCGACGTAGTGGTCGATGTGCAGACCGGTGTTGTACTCGATGGTGCGCACCAGCAGCGTCGGGCCGTCCTCGGCGTAGGCCGCGTTCAGCTTGGTGCGCCGCCCGGTCGCCGGGTACGTCTTGCCCGACTCGGCGCCCTTGTACGACGGTATCTCCACGTCCGAGTCGCGCGGCAGCGAGATGAGCGTGTCGCCGTTGTCGCCGACGTGCAGGATCATCATGGAGTCCGTGCGCTTGCCCTCGGCGGAGCCGGTGTGCAGCTTCTTCTTGTCCTCGGCGGACAGCCCGGCCCGGCTGTCGGAGCCGACGATCAGGTAGTTCGTGCCCTCGCCGCCCGCCGGCCGGTCGATGACCTTGGACAGGTCGACGTCCCGGTGGAGCTTGGAGTCGGCCCAGAAGTAGGTGGCGACCGAGGTCACCACCACGACCGTGGCGAGCGTGATCGCGGTCCACTTGATCCGGCGCCGCCAGTTCGGCGCGGGGCGCGGACCGCGCGGGCTGGTGCCGCCGGGACCGGCCGGACCGCCACCGCCTGGGCTGCCGTAGACCTGGCCGGTGTTGTAGCCGCTGTCGTAGCCGGCGGGGCCGTCGGCGTAGTTCTGGCCCTCGCCGCCGTCGACGTACGACGGCTGCCGCGGCACCTGGGGCGGCGCCGAGGGGCGACCGCGGCCGCCGGGGGCGCGCTGTCCGGGCGGCACCTGGCCGCCGCGCCGTACCTGGCGCATCACCTGTGCGCCTTCCGGCTGCGCCCCGGCGCTGCCGCGTCCGTACCGGGGTCCGTCGTCGTCGGACCACCCCTCGGGCCATTCATTCATGTGGCCCAGTGTGCCGGGCCGCGGGGTGTGACTTACAAGGGCCGTCGGAAAATCAGGGCCCCGCTGTTGCGAAGCTGACACACATCGGACCGAATTGTCGCCTCCGCATAAGGTGGAGGCCATGACAGATCAGTCCTCGGCCGTGGAATCCGGCGCCCCGGAGATCCCGGGCAAGCCGACCTCGGCGTCCCGCACCACCCTCAGCCACATCATGACCCACAACGACACCAACCTCCTGGGGACGGTGCACGGCGGTGTGATCATGAAGCTGGTCGACGACGCGGCCGGCGCGGTGGCCGGCCGGCACAGCGGCGGTCCCGCCGTCACCGCGTCCATGGACGAGATGGTGTTCCTGGAGCCCGTCCGGGTCGGCGACCTGGTCCATGTGAAGGCCCAGGTCAACTGGACCGGCCGGACCTCCATGGAGGTGGGCGTGCGGGTGCTGGCCGAGCGCTGGAACGAGTCGGCGCCCCCCACCCAGGTCGGCTCCGCCTATCTGGTCTTCGCCGCCGTGGACGCCGACGGCCGCCCGCGCACCGTACCGCCGGTCCTGCCCGAGACCGAGCGGGACAAGCGGCGCTACGAGGAGGCCCAGATCCGCCGCACCCACCGCCTGGCCCGACGCCGGGCGATCAAGGAACTCCGCGAGAAGCGCGCCGCGGAGGGCTTCGAGGACTGAGCCGCCGGATCCAGCCTCCCGGGGGCCTGGCCCGGCCATCCTCCCAAGGCCTCGGCCCGGCTTCCCGAAGCCTCGTCCCCCGCCGCCCGAGGGCCTGGCCCGGCCTCCCGAGGTCTCGGCGCAGTCCCCCGGAACCCTCGGGCCCCGGCTGCCCGGAGCCTTCGGCTCCCGGGCCACCGGGCTCCACGCCCGGCCCCCTCAGACCCCCGCCCTCACTCGCAGGTCACCTCGTCGCCCCGTACCACCTGGGTGGCGCGCTTGACCGGGTCCTCGACACGGACCGGGCGGACCGCGCGGAAGTCGGCGCCGGCGATCACGCGCATGGTCGCTCCCATGCCCGGGACGGCCCGCAGCTCGCTGCCCGGCAGGGCGGCGGCCACCGACCGGGCCGAGCGGTCCCAGCGGGGGTCGTAGAGCACGGCGGTCCGCTTGACGCCACGCTCGCGGGAGTCCACCGGCGCCTTGGTGGTGACGAACCCGGCCCCGGCCAGCGCCGTGTCCACCCGACGGCCGAGCCCCGCCGTGTCGGTGCCGTTCTCCACCTGCACCCGGACCCGCTGCGGGGCGATCTCCACCGCCGCGGACCCGTCCTTGCGCGGGGCCGCCTTGTGCGGGGCCAGCGGCCGGTCCTCGCGCAGCGAGCGGAACAGCTCCCGCGCCTTGACCGTGTCCCACTTCACGGTCGAGCCGAGGCCCTTGACCGGGAAGGCGGTCTGCGCGATCGGGACGGTGGTGAACTCCGAGGAGGACGGGGAGAAGTTCCGCATCGCCCGCCCGAGGTCCAGCAGCTCGTCGGTGTGGAAGCCCCGGTCCGCCCGCACCGACCCCAGCACCGTCCGGGTCACGTCCCGGAACCGCATCGGGTTCAGCAGCACCCGAGAGGCGGTCGCCCGCTCCAGCAGGGCGGCCAGGAACCGCTGCTGGCGCTGCATCCGGCCGAAGTCGTTGCCCGAGTCGACGTGCCGGGAGCGCACGTACTGCAGGGCCTGGCCGCCGGTCAGGGTGTGCGCGCCGGCGGGCAGGTCCAGGCCGGTGTAGGCGTCCTTGAGCGGTTCGGCGGTGCACAGCGGCACCCCGCCGAGGACGTCCACGGTGCGCATGAAGGTGGTGAAGTCCACCTCCAGGTAGTGGTCGATCTTCAGATGCGTCATGTCCTCGACCGTGCGCACGGTGAGGTTCGGCCCACCCTCCGCGTACGCCGCGTTCAGCTTCACCGGGTGCGGCCCGTGCTGCTTGCCGGTGACCGGGTCGACGCGGGAGGGCAGCTCGACGTAGGAGTCACGCGGCAGGCTGACGACGCTGGCCCGCTCCCGGTCACTGGAGACGTGCACGATCATCATCGTGTCCGTGCAGTGGCAGGGCTGGCCGCCCAGCCGGTACGCGCGCCGTTCCTCCTCGCTGATCTTGTCCCGGCCGTCGGTGCCGACCAGCAGCACGTTCATGCCGTGCCCCGTCGGCGGGCGGTTCTTCATGTCGCGGAAGGGATCGACCCGGCTGATGTCGGCGTCCAGGCTGGAGACCACCGCGTGCCCGATCCCGGCGGAGGCGAGCAGCACCACCGACAGGGTGGTCGCCGCCCGCATGGCCCAGCGCGGTCTGCGCCGCGGCACGGGCGCGAAGGGCAGCTGGGCGGGCCGGGGCGACGGGGGGAGGGGCGGGCGCGGTCCGCGGCGCGACTGCGCGGGCGGCCGGGGCGGCCGGTGCGACGTGGTGGACATGGGGGACACCTCCGCTTATGGCGTGGGTGGACACCGTGAGCACCGTAGGGCCATACGATCGGCTGACCGGTGTGCGGGCCCCCGCGGCGCGCACCGGTGTCCCCCGTTCGCGGTAACGTGAGCACCGATGAACGCCAAGCCCGACGTGCGGTTCCCCGCCGTGTCTGTGATCATGCCCGTCCTCAACGAGGAGCGGCATCTGCGCGGAGCCGTCGAAGCGATCCTCGCGCAGGAGTACGCCGGCGAGATGGAGGTCGTCATCGCCCTGGGTCCGTCCACGGACCGCACGGACGAGATCGCCGCCGAACTCGTACGCGACGACCCGCGCGTGCACACGGTCCCGAACCCCACCGGCCGCACCCCCGCCGCGCTGAACGCCGCGATCAAGGCGTCCCGCCATCCGATCGTCGTCCGCGTCGACGGCCACGGCATGCTCTCGCCGGACTACATCGCCACCGCGGTACGGCTCCTGGAGGAGACCGGCGCGCAGAACGTCGGCGGCATCATGCACGCCGAGGGCGAGAACGACTGGGAGCACGCGGTCGCCGCCGCCATGACGTCGAAGATCGGCGTCGGCAACGCCGCCTTCCACACCGGCGGTCAGGCCGGCCCGGCCGAGACGGTCTACCTGGGTGTCTTCCGGCGCGAGGCGCTGGAACGACAGGGCGGCTACAACGAGGAGTTCATCCGCGCCCAGGACTGGGAGCTGAACTTCCGCATCCGCGAGGCGGGCGGCCTGATCTGGTTCTCGCCCGAGCTGCGGGTCTCCTACCGCCCCCGCCCGAGCGTGCGCGCGCTGGCCAAGCAGTACAAGGACTACGGCCGCTGGCGGCACGTCGTCGCCCGCTACCACGAGGGCTCCATCAACCTGCGCTACCTCGCCCCGCCGACCGCGGTGTGCGCGATCGCGGCCGGGATCGTGGTGGGCGTCGCCGTGACCCCGTGGGCGCTCGTGGTCCCGGGCGGCTATCTGGCGGCGATCGCCGCCGGTTCGCTGCCGGCCGGCAAGGGCCTGCCGCTGAAGGCGCGGCTGCGGATACCGGTGGCGCTGGCCACCATGCACATGTCGTGGGGCTGGGGCTTCCTCACCAGCCCCAGGTCGCTGGCGAGGAAGGTCATCGCCTCCCGCCGCCCGGCGGTCGTCACCACCTCCGGCTGACCGCCCGCGGGCCACAGCGTCACCAAGGGTCCCTCCCGACTTCGGGAGGGACCCTTCGCGTGCCCCGGGAACGGCCGGCGGCGCACTTCACCGCCGGCCGGGACTCACCACTGGTACGGCTTGTACACGTCCATGCACTGCTTGGTGTCGGCGCCGTTGATGGCGTCGGAGTTCTGCGGGATGTCGCCCGCCTTCGGCACCGCTTCCTTCGGATAGGAGTCGCCGGTGCGCCAGTCCGCGCCCACGACCAGGGTCACCCCGGAGACGTCCGTGGACTTCACCACCGAACTCGTGGGGATGCCCAGCGCCTTGGCTACCTGCTCGGCGTCGCCCTTCAGGTCGGCGCTCGGGTAGCGGACCACCGTCTTGTCGGCGGCCGGCGTCACCGACGCGTCCGCCGCCGCCTTGGCGAAGCCCTTGCCCACCAGTACGTCGCTGATGTCGGCGGCCCGGTGGCGCACCGCGGCGAGCGCGGAGGTGCGGGTGCCGTTCCGCACCATGACGCCGATCTCGCCGTCCGGGTGCGCGGGGGTCGTGGACGCCCGTGCCGCGCCGGTGTCCTTCTTCGCGCCCGAACCGCCGTCGGTCCCACCCCCGTTGGCGTCGAGGGGAACGTCGTCGCGGAGCATCTTCCAGATCTTCTCGGCGTCCGCCCCGTCCGGCACGACGTGGTCCCTGTTCAGCGGGTCCTGGACGTTGGGCATCGTCACCATGGTGATCCGGTCGGTGGGGACCGTCTTGAGCTGCATGGCCAGGTCGTACAGCTTCTTGACGGTGCCGATCTCCTCGGAGACCTGGAGCGACTTGGTGGCCGCCTCGGCCAGGTCCATCAGCCGGCCGGTGTCGGTGAAGACGTTCTGGCTCTTGAGCGTGCGGATCATCGAGTTCAGGTACATGTGCTGGGCCCGGGCCCGCATCAGGTCGCTGCCCCAGGCGTGCCGGGTGCGCAGCCACTGGAGGGCCTGCTCGCCCTGGACCTTGGTGGTGCCGGCCTTCAGCTTCAGCCCGGAGCCGCCGCGCTGGCTGGGCGTCGAGCGGTCCCACACGTTCTGGTTGACGCAGACGTCGACGCCGCCGATGGCGTCCGCCATGCTCACCACGCCCGCGAAGTCGATCGTCATCCAGTGGTCGATGTAGACGCCGGTGAGGTCCTGCCAGGTGGCGAGGGTGCAGCCGGCGCCGCCGCGGGCCAGCGACTCGTTGATGATGGTGTCGACCGGCTGGTACTCCTTGCCGGTCTTGGGGTCCTTGCACTGGGGGATCTTGACGCGGGTGTCGCGGGGGATGCTCACCACGGCGGCGCTCTTGCGGTCCGCGGACAGGTGGATGAGCATCTGCACGTCGCCCAGCGGCGGGTTGCCCCGGTTCTCCTTGCTGCCGCCGAGGGCGACGTTGGCGTCGGAGTTACGGCTGTCGGAGCCGATCAGCAGGATGTTCACGGGCGTCTGGCCGGCCGCGTTCGGCTCCGTCCTGTGCGCCTTGGAGTCGCCGCCGCTGTCGCGCTCGCCCTTGCGTATGTTGCCGTTCAGATGCTCGTAGTACAGGTATCCGGCGCCGGCCGTCCCGAGTATGACGATCGCCAGCACTGTCGCCGACCAGCGCAGCACCCGTCTCTTGGGGCGTCTGCCGCCCGTGCCGCGGCCGCCGTTGCCGCCGCCGCTCCTCCCGCCGCCGTGCCGGCCGCTGCCCTCCGTCGCGCTGCCACCTTGCGACGCGAGGGGCATCGTGTCATCGACCGCAGGCCCCTCCCCGCGCAGACCGCTCTGGGTCAACTCCCCATCCTCCCCACCCTGATGCTGCCATCGAACAGGCCTGTCATTCGTCCTGTTAGACGTATGACAGGCCCGTCAGGTCACACGGTTGTGCTCAACTGGCGCACTGAACCTTGTCCGCGGTGGACTGCCCCTGCACCTTCGGCGCCTTCTTCGGGGCGGTCAGCGGGATGCCCGCGCCCTTGAAGTCCTTGCCCAGCGTCAGTGTCATCGCGGGCAGGCCCTGTGCGTTGGTCACGCTCTCGCCCGGCTTGAGCGCGGACCCGGACAGTCCCATGAGCGAGGCGAGTTCCCGGGCCTGGTCGGCCTGGTCGGGGGCGTACTCGAGCTGCGTCTTGTCGAGCTTCTCGGGGGCGTTGCTGCCGTTCTCCGACTTGGCCACGCCCTTGACGTTCTGGAGCCAGGTGAGGGTGTCCTGCGCGGACCCGGGGGGCGCGCCGCCGTTGAGGATGCGCACCCGCACCTCGGAGGGCGCGGACTTGGCGCCCTGGAGCCGGGCGGCCTCGGCGTCCCGGGCCGCCTTCTCCTTCTTCTTCACGTCGGTGAAGGAGACGTCGTTGCTGATGGCGTCGAAGACCTGGGGGGCCTGGTTCTGGTCGACGATGACGGTCTTGTGGACCTTGCCGTCGGCCGGGTTGTCGAGCACCGGCACGGTCAGGAAGGTGATGTTCTTCGTCGGCACCTTCTTCAGCTCCAGGGCCATGTCCTTGAGCGTGCTGACCTTGTCTATGCCCTGGTCGACGGTGAGCGCCTTGGTGGCCGCGTCGGCCAGGCCGTACAGCTTCGTCGGGTTGCTGAGCGTGTCGCCGGAGGCCATCTTGCGCATCAGCGAGCTGAGGAACTGCTGCTGCACCTTGATTCGGTCCAGGTCGCCCTGGTTGCCGAAGCTGTGCCGGGTGCGCACGAAGGCCAGCGCCTGCTCGCCCTCGATCTTGGACTCGCCGGCGGGCAGCTTCAGGTGCGAGTCCTTGTCGTCGACCGCGTGCTTGAGACACACGTCGACGCCGCCGACCGCGCTCGTCAGCGTCTTGACCGCGTTGAAGTCGGCCATCATGAAGTGGTCGGGGGCGATCCCGGTCACTTCCTTGACCGTGCGCATGGTGCAGCCGGCGTCGCGGCCGTCCTGGCCGAGGCTGGTGTTGAAACGGACGTTCTCCGTCCCCGGGACGACCTTCTCGCTGCCGTCCGGCTGCTTGGTCGGGCAGTCCGGCACGTTCACGATCAGGTCGCGGGGGATGCTCAGCGCGGTCGCGTTGGTGCGGTCCTTGGAGACGTGCAGCAGGATGTTGGTGTCCGCGTGGCCCACGCTGCCCTTGTCGCCGTAGCCCTCGTTGCCCTTGCCGGTGCGCTTGTCCGTGCCGATGATCAGCAGGTTGAACGCCTCGTCCTTGCTGAAGCCGTTCTTGGCCGCGCTGCCGACGTCGGTGCTGCTGATGTTGCCCTCGAGGTGCTTGAGGATCAGATAGCCGGCTGTTCCGGCGCCCACCAGGACGAACGCCATGGTGCCGCCGGTCCACATCAGGGCCTTCTTGGTCTTCGACTTCTTGGCCTTCTCCGGCCGCCGTCCCCGCCGCCCGGGCAGCGGCTCCTGAGGCGGCGCGCCGCGGCGGCGACGCTGGCCCGGGACCGGCCGGGCGGGCGCGTCCTCGCCGGACTGCTTCCGCGCGGGCGCACCGCCCCGCCGGCCGGCCGCCGGACCGCCCGCACCCTTGGCGGCGGAGGCACCGGGTGCGCCCGCTCCGCGGGAGCCCGCTCTGCGGGGGCCGGGGATCGGCGACTGCGGAGCGGAAGGCGTCAGTCGCAGTTCGTATTCGCCGGTGTCCGGATTGAGCACCCACTGGTCTGCGGGGTCGATGTCATCCGCCCGCCCACGGCCTTGCGCGTCCACGGTTGTCCGAATCCTCCGTCGGGGCCACGCGGCGCCTTCCCCCTCAAAGGCGCTCAGATCTGGTCACACAGTGCACGACCCCAGGGAGACCTCGCGGCCGGATGCACCGGATCGCTCACACTATCCGGCCGGTTGAGCATTCAGCGACGCCGGTGACAAATTCCACGCCCCTACAAGGGGGCAATCCGCCCATTTCCCTGGACAAAAGTTCGCCTTTGGCCGCGGTTTTACCCGCACGCGTCCTCGACGGCGGTGTTGCCGGTGAACGTCGGGGTGGGAGAGGGTGGGTTCCCGAAGGCCGCAGCCCGCTCACCGCTGTTCAGAGCGCCATCGAAAACATACCGAACGTAGTCGCCCGACTGCACAGGAGAATCGCCTTCCGGAGCGTGGGGCGCACGCTCCGCTCCGGGCCGGGATTTCGATTCCGGGGAAGCCGAAATGCCGCCCTTCGCGCGGGAATCCGGGGGAACGCCCTTCACCACCTCCACCGGCGCGTCCGCCCGCAGCCGGGCGAACAGCTGTCCGGCCGCCGGCTGCACCAACTGGTCGCGGTTGGCGTCGCGGGCGTACGCCTCGCGCGGCACGGTCAGGAAACGCACCTGCCCGGTGGGGATGTCGCGCAGCCCGCGCACCAGCTGGTAGAGCCCGCGCAGGCTCGCCAGGGCCGGATCGGCGGTCAGGGACCGGGTGGCCGCGTTCAGCACCGGATACAGCTTCGCCGGGTTCAGCAGCACGTCGTCGCCGCGCGCCTTGCCGAGGAGGGCGCCGAGGAACCGCTGCTGGCGTTCCATCCGGTCGGTGTCGCTGCCGTCGCCCAGCGACTTGCGGGCGCGGACGTAGCCGAGAGCCTGCTCGCCGTTCAGGGTGACCCGGCCCGCCGGCAGCCGGAGCCCGGCGTCCTTGTCGTCGACGGGCTCCTTCAGGCACATCCGCACCCCGTCCATCGCGTCCACCAATTGCTTGAACCCGCTGAAGTCGACGGCCAGGTGGTGATCGACGCGGATGTCGGTCAGCTTCTCCACGGTGCGGATCGTGCAGGCCGAACCGCCCGTCTCGTAGGCGCGGTTGAGCGCGGTGAGCGCCGGCGCGCTGCTGCTGCCGTCCGGGCGGTGGCAGCCGGGCACGCGCACCATCAGGTCCCGGGGCAGCGAGACGCCGGTGGCACTGCGCCGGTCGGCGGCCAGGTGCAGCAGGATCACCGTGTCGGACCGCTCGGTGCCCGAGTCGTGCCCGTAGTGCCGGTTGCCGCCGGCGCGGGTGTCCGAGCCGATCAGCAGGATGTTCTGCGCGCCCTTGACCAGGGCGGTGGGCCGCTCCTTCTCGTAGCGGCGCAGCTCGGCCGCGGCGTCGTCGTCGGCGGTGATGTTGCCGCTGAGCGTCGTGTACGCCGCGAGCCCCGCCCCGGTGCCCCCGGCGACGAGGACGGCGACCCCGAGCGCGCCGCCGCGCAGCCGGTTGCGGCGCCGCCGCCGGGCCAGACCGACGCCGGTGGCCGACGCACGGAGACCGGGGCCCATGGCCGACCGGGCCCGCTCCTCGGTCTCCTCGTCCGGCCCACCTGCGCCGCGGGTCACCTCAGCACCCACCCTCCTGCCGTACGGACGCCCCGTGCTGCTCCTACGACCATGCCCCGGGGGGAGGGAAGGGGCGGGATGGTGGTGGGCCGGACGGGGGAGGGGGTGCCCTCCGGCGGGTTCCACGGCCGGTGCCCAACGCCGGGCGGGGGAGAGGGGCGCCGTGTCGTACGGGCGGTTCCACGGCCGGGGCTGTCGCCGGGCGGGGAGCCGACGCCCTCGGGGCGGGCGGGGGAGCGGGCGGCTGCCCCGGAGGAGAGGTCTCGCGTCCGGTGCGTCCGCCGGGCGGGCGCTCTCCGGCCAGACGGAAGAGCGGGCAGCTGCATCGAGGAGAGGTCCCGGGTCGGACCCTGGCCGGGCGGGCGCTCTCCGGGCAGGCACGCGAGCACCCCCGGGGGGCCGGGCGGGGAAGTGGGGAGGCCGCCACGGCCCGGCCCGCGTCCCTCACCGCGCCGTGGCGGTGACCCGTTCGCTCTCGATGCGCTTGGCCAGGGCGTCCTCGTCCAGCCGGTCGAGATGGCGGCACAGCACGACCGAGCCGCCGGCGGCGAGCGGGGCGTACAGGCCCGCGCTCAGCCCCTCCCAGGTGTCGTAGGACAGCCCGGACAGCAGCCGGGAGCCCGGCCCCGTCAGACCCAGTCCCGGCGCGTCGGCGCGGGCCCGTTCCACGACCTCGGCGGCCGTGTACTCCGCCCCGGCCACGATCAGCGCCGGCTCCTCCGGGTCCACGGACGCGAACGGCGCGAACCGGTCGCCCTGGGACGGCACCTCGACGGCGTAGTCGGCGAAGCCCGCGGGCGGCTGCGGGAACCGCCCGCCCAGCGGCCGCAGCGCCAGCGCCACCCGCTCACCGGAGCAGGCGCGCGCGGCCTCCAGCGTGTCCGGTCCACTGACGACGAGGTCCGCCGCCGCCGGATCGCCGCCGACATCCGCGACCGCGCCCACCGAGGCGCACGCCAGCAGCCACGCCGCGGTCTGCCAGTGCGCGGGCAGCAGCAGCGCGACCCGGTCGCCGGGCGCGGCGGCGAGGTCCCCCTGGAGGAGGTTCGCCGTCTTGGCCACCCAATTGGCGAACGTGGCCACGGACAGTTCGACGCGTTCGCCCGTGGCGTCGTCGTAGAAGGTCACCAGGGGGCGCCCGGGGTCCGCGGCGAGCGCGGAACTCAGCAGGTCGGCAGGGGTGCGTTCGGCGGCTCTCACCCGCGCAAGCGTACGCCGCCCACCGCCCGCGCGCCGCGTGCCGCCCGCCGCCGGGCCGCAGGCCGGCCACCGGTTCGGCGGAACGTCAGCCGACGCACCGTCAGTTCAGGGATGGACAGATATGTCTGACTATGTCCAAGATCAGGAGCATGCGTCGATACGGATTCCTTGCGTCCTCGATCGGTGTCACGAGCGCGGTGGCCCTCGCCCTGTCGCCCGCCCTCCCCGCGACCACGGCGACGGCCGCGACGGCGGGACCGGCGACCGGCCGGACCGCGGCCGCCACCGCTTCCGTCCCCGGCAGCACCCAGTCCCTGCCCCTCGCCCCGCGCACCGCGGACCGCCCCGGCGACCGCGCCCTCGCCCCCTTCGAACGGAGCCTGTACCGCGCCCGCGTACGGCACTTCTCCCTCGTCGGCGTCGTCTGGGACAACCCCGACGCCCACCTGCGCGGCAGCGTCCAGATCCGCACCCGCTCCACCGCCACCGGTGCATGGTCCGGCTGGCAGGACGTCGACACCCACAACTTCGACCACGGAGCCGACCCCGGCACGGCCGAGCGCACCACCGGCCATGTCCGCGGCGCCACCGCTCCCCTGTGGGTGGGCGACTCCGACGGCGTCGACGTGCACGTACGCGCCGACACCGGGGACCGCGCAGGCGGTGACGGCGACGGTGACGGTGGCGGCGGGGCCGCGGAGCCGTCCGTCCCGCTGCCCGACGGGCTGAGCCTCGAACTCGTCGATCCCGGCGACGAGCCGGCCGCCGCGGGCCCCGAGTCCGACCCGGCACGCACCGGCGAACTGACCGAGGAGGCGACGGCCGCCTCCGCCGCCAACGCCGCCCTCGTCCCGGTCGGCGCCGCCGAGATCCCCGAACTCGGCCGCGAGGACACCGAACGCGAGATGCTCGACCTGCGCGGCGGCGAACTGACGGCGGATCAGCGCGCCAAGCCGCACGTGGGACCGCGCCCGCGCATCGTCACCCGGCGCGGCTGGGGCGCGGACGAGTCGCTGCGTGCCCACGGTTTCGTCTACACGAAGAAGGTCAAGGCGGTCTTCGTCCACCACACCGCCACCGGCAACAACTACCGCTGCTCACAAGCCCCGTCGGTGATCCGCGGCATCTACCGCTACCACGTCAGGAGCATGGGCTGGCGCGACATCGGCTACAACTTCCTGGTCGACAAGTGCGGAACCGTCTACGAGGGACGCGCGGGCGGCGTGGCCAAGGCGGTCCTCGGCGCCCACACCATGGGCTTCAACAGCGACAGCATGGGCGTCGCCGTCATCGGCACCTACAGCAAGACCAAGCCCGCCAAGGCCGCCGTCACGGCCGTCGCGCGGCTGGCCGCGTGGAAGGTCGGCCTCTACGGGATGAATCCGCGCGGAAAGACATATCTGAAGTCCGGCGGTGGCAACCTCTACCAAAAAGGAAAGAACGTACGCCTGAACGTGATCTCCGGCCACCGGGACGGCTTCGCCACCGACTGCCCGGGACGGCAGCTCTACGGCAAGCTCGGCTCGGTCCGCTCGTCGGCGGCGCGCTACCAGGGCCGCTGAGGGCCCTGTGCCGCCGGGGCCGCCGAGGAGGGAGCCGCGCGGCGCTGCGTGAGGCGGCACGAGGGGCTGCATAAACTGTCCGGCCGAACGACGAGAGCGGCCGGTCCCGGCAGGAAGCGGAGACGACAGGTGACAGAAGCGATCCTCCTGGTCGGCGGCAAGGGCACCCGGCTGCGTCCGCTCACCGTGTACACGCCCAAGCCGATGGTGCGGGCGGCCGGGGTGCCGTTCCTCACCCATCAGCTGGCCCGGGCCAAGGCGGCCGGTGTCGAGCACGTCGTGCTCGCCACGTCGTACCTGGCGGAGGTCTTCGAACCGTACTTCGGCGACGGCTCCTCCCTCGGCCTCCATCTGGAGTACGTGACCGAGGAGGAACCCCTCGGCACCGGCGGCGCCCTCCGCAACGTCGCCTCCCGCCTGCACTCCGGCCCCGACGACCCGGTCCTCGTCTTCAACGGCGACATCCTGACCGGCCTGGACATCCGCGCGCTGGTGCGCACCCACGAGGTCAGCGGCGCGGACGTCTCCCTGCACCTGACGAAGGTGCCGGACCCGAGGGCGTACGGCCTGGTCCCGACCGACGGGACGGGCCGCGTCCTCGCCTTCCTGGAGAAGCCGCAGACCCCCGAGGAGATCGTCACCGACCAGATCAACGCGGGGGCGTACGTCTTCCGCCGCTCGGTCATCGACACCATCCCGCAGGGGCGGCCCGTCTCGGTGGAACGCGAGACCTTCCCGGAGCTCCTCGCGGCCGGCGCCCACCTCCAGGGCCTGGTGGACTCCACCTACTGGCTGGACCTCGGCACCCCGGCCGCCTTCGTCCGTGGCTCGGCGGACCTCGTCCTCGGCCGCGCCCCCTCGCCGGCCGTTCCCGGCCGCTGCGGCGACCGCCTGGTCCTGCCCACGGCCGTCGTCGCCCCGGACGCCAAGCTGACCGGCGGCACGGTGGTCGGGGAAGGGGCCTTCGTCGCCGAGGGCGCGCGGGTGAGCGGCAGCACGATCCTGCCCGGCGCGGTCATCGAGCCCGGCGCGGTGATCACCGACTCCCTCATCGGCACCCGCGCCCGCATCGGCACCCGCACCGTCCTCACCGGCACGGTGATCGGTGACGGCGCGGTCATCGGCCCGGACAACGAACTCCGCACCGGAGCGAGAATCTGGTGCCACGCGAGAATCCCCCCGGCCGCAGTCCGCTTCTCCCCGGACGAGTAACCGCGTGACTGCGGGCAGCCGTGCCGCACCCGCCCATCCCTCCGCAGCCGCGGGCAGTCGTGCCGCTGGGGCGGCACGGGTGGGCGCTGCGGCACCCCGCCGACGCGGGCAAGCCTCCCCGCCTCGCGCCGGCCACTGTCCCACCGGGGCGCCTCGCGCACCCCGGACCGCCGGGCGCGCAGCCCACTGCCGAGGCGAGCCCCAGCTCACCTCGGCCCGCTCAGAACCGCCCGATGTCCCCCCGAGTCATCCGCGGCCCCCGCCGCTCCGGCACCCTCCCGCTGAGCAGGATCAACCGCGCCGCCCGATGCCGTTGCCCCGCATACGGTTCCAGCAGCCGCAGCATCTCCGTGTCATCGGCATGCCGATCCCCGGCCAACGCGAACCCCACGATCCCCGGCAGATGCAGATCCCCCACGGTCACCGCGTCCGCCGCCCCATGACTGCGCTGCACGGTCTCCGCGGACGTCCACGGCCCGATCCCCGCCACCAGCTCCAACCGCGCCCGCGCCGCCTCCGGAGGCATCCCCACCGACTCCTCCAGCCGCGC
This sequence comes from Streptomyces sp. NPDC093260, assembly GCF_040683715.1. NCBI lineage: Bacteria > Bacillati > Actinomycetota > Actinomycetes > Kitasatosporales > Streptomycetaceae > Streptomyces > Streptomyces sp. NPDC093260. Next base: position 22,344 of record NZ_JBFBEK010000029.1, on the reverse strand, counting down.
GGCGACCCGCACCGCCCGCAACACCGTCGAAGCCCGCTTGTCCTCGACCCCGGCCCGATGCCACTCCCAGGAGGGAATCAGCGCCCAGGCACGGGGTGCCGGCATGACGTACATCGGCACCGGCACCGGCCCGGGCGCGACCTCCCCGAACTTCCGCACCAGCGTCCGCCACGCCGCGTACGCCTCCACCGTCGTGACCTTCTGCTCCAGGATCGACGGGATCAGCGACTCCAGGACCAGCCCGGTCCGCGTCAGCCGCAGCCCGGGCCGCCGGTGCCGGGTCACCGCGAGCAGCCGGTGCCGGGGCACGAACGCGTCCGGATCGTCGGCGGCCCCGCACCACTCGGGCAACCGCTCCAGCAGCCACTCGGCGCCCGGCCCCCACGCCTCCCCGCGCACCTCACCGCCGTACGCGCACACCCGCAGTGTCCCGGGGCCCAGCGGCGTACGGCAGGCCCGCCACACCGACCCGTCGGGCAGCGCCCGGAACGTCGGATCGCCGGGCCCGCGCCGCAGCGGCCCGAGCACGAGCCCGAGGTCCAGCGGCCCGTCCGGCGCCCAGACCCGCACCCGCCCCGTCGCCGCACCGGCGCCCGCCTGCCGCGGCACCCCACCGGCAGCAACCCCCGCGCCGGGTACGGCGACATGCCCACCGCGCACGGTCGTACGCGTGGGCCGCGGAGCGAACCGTCCTGCCACGAAGAAAGACCCCAGACGTCCCTAAGGAGCCGAAAGAACCGGAGAGGCGTTACGAGCCTAAGCGGTCACCGGCCCCCACGAGGCCACCGCCGCCACAAGGCCGCCGCCCTCACAGCGCCACGACGAACGTCTCCGCGTCCCGCTCCGGCCGTTCCCGCGGCGCCTCCGCCGGATGCCCGACCGCCACCGCCCCCATCGGGTCCCACCCGGCGGGCAGACCCAGCACCTCCCGCACCACGTCACGGCAGAACATCGTGGAGGACACCCACGCTGAGCCGAGCCGCTCCCCGGCCAGCACGACCAGGAAGTTCTGCACCCCGGCCCCGGCGGCCACCACGAACATCTCCCGCTCGGCGGCGTCCCGCCGCGCGTCGCCGTAGGTGTGCGAGCCGTCCATGACGAGGCAGGGCACCACCAGATACGGCGCGCCCCGCAGCACGTCCCCGCGCCGCACCCGCTTGGCGATGGACTCCTCGCTCTTGCCGTCCCGCCGCAGATCCGCGATCCACGCCTCCCGCATCGCGTCCAGCAGCCGCGTCCGCACCTCGGCGGTCTCCAGCAGCACGAACCGCCACGGCGTGGTGTGGTGCGGCGCGGGCGCGGTCACCGCGGCGGCCACCGCGCGCCGCACGGCCCCCGGATCGACGGGCTCGTCGGTGAAGGCCCGCACGGTACGCCGCTGGGTCACCGCCTCCCGTACGGCCTCGGAGGTGCCGAGCCGGAACATGTCGTCGCGCGCGTCGCGCACCAGGGCCCGCGCGCCCTCGCCGTCGCCGTCGGCCAGCACGTGCGGCAGGCCGCGCACCACGGCGACGGGCAGCCCGGTCGCCTTGCCCTTGACCAGATCGCCCGCGGCGGCGAGTTCGTCGGCGGTGGCGACGACGGTCGCGCTGAGCGGGTTGCCGTGCGCGTCGGCGCCGCCGCGCAGGTCGTCCAGGACGTGCAGGCCGGCCGCGCCGATGGCGACATCGGTGAGCCCGGCCCGCCAGGGGCGCCCGAAGGTGTCGGTGACGACGACGGCGACATCGACGCCGAGGGCTTCCCGCAGGCCCTCCCGGATCGCCCGCGCGGAGGCGTCGGGGTCCTCGGGCAGCAGCAGCACGGTGCCGGGCCGGGTGTTGGAGGCGTCGACCCCGGCAGCGGCCATCACCAGCCCCTGCCGGTTCTCCACGATGCGCAGCAGCCCGCGCCGGGCCACGACCCGCACGGTCTCGGCGTCGATCGCGGCCTCCCGGTCGGCCGCCTCCACCAGGCGGCCCTCCGCCTTGGAGACGATCTTCGAGGTGACGAGCAGCACGTCCCCGTCGGCCAGCGCCGGTTCCGCGGCGGCGATCAGCTTGGCCAGGTCGTCGCCCTCGGCCACCTCGGGGATGCCGGGCACGGCCCACACCCGGAACGCGGGGGCCGTCCCGCCGCCCGGGCCGGCCGCCGTCGGGGCACCGCTCATGCGGCCCGCACCTCCTCGGCCAGGGCCAGCGCCTCGCGCGCCATCTGCGCGGCGGCGTCCACGTCGGTCATCATCAGCGGCACCGCCCGGCAGCGGATGCCGGCCGCCTCGACCCGCTCCACCGAGGCCTCGTCCACCGTGTCCACGAGCCAGCCGTCCAGCAGCCCCGAGCCGTAGTGCTCGGCCACCGCGGCGGCCGTGGACTCCACGCCCACCGCCGCGAGGACCTTGTCGGCCATGCCGCGCACGGGCGCGTCCCCGACGATCGGGGACAGGCCGACGACCGGCACCCCGGCCTCGGCGATCGCCTGCCTTATGCCGGGCACGGCCAGGATGGTGCCGACGGAGACGACGGGGTTGGACGGCGGGAAGAGCACCACGTCGGCCGCGGCGATCGCCTCCAGCACACCGGGCGCCGGCTTGGCCTGCTCCGCGCCGACCGGCACGACCGCCTCGGCCGGGACGGAGGCCCGCAGCCGCACCCAGTACTCCTGGAAGTGGACCGCCTTGCGCTCGCCGTCCAGTTCGACGGCGACATGGGTCTCCACCCGGTCGTCGGTCATCGGGATCAGCTTCACGCCCGGCCGCCAGCGGTCGCACAGGGCCTCTGTCACCGCGCTGAGCGGGTACCCCGCGCCGAGCATCTGGGTGCGCACGATGTGCGTGGCGAAGTCCCGGTCGCCGAGCCCGAACCACTCCGGCCCGACGCCGTACGCCGCGAGTTCCTCCTTGAGGTGGAAGGTCTCCTCGGCGCGACCCCACCCCTGTTCCTCGTTGATGCCGCCACCGAGCGTGTACATCACCGTGTCCAGGTCCGGGCAGACCTTCAGCCCGAAGAGGTGGATGTCATCGCCGGTGTTGCCGATGACCGTGACGTCCGCGTCCGGCACGGCCTTCTTCAGGCCGCGCAGGAACCGGGCACCACCGATGCCGCCTGCCAGAACCACAATCCGCATGCGCCCAAGTCTGGCAGGCGGGTCCGACAACGCGGTACGCGGTCGCGCCCGGCACGCGCACGAGTGCCCGGCGTCCCGCACCTGTCCGGCCTCCCGCGCACACGCGCCCGGCGCCCGCACGCGTGTCCGGGGTCGCCTCGGGCTCCCGGCGCCGCGCCGCGCCTCGCCCCGGTGACGCCTCAGGCGTTGACGGCGCCGACCGGCTCGTACGGCCCGGCCACGGCGCCGGCGCACCGGGCGGCGCCGTGCATGGGCATCTCGGTGAGGCCGGGGAAGTAGACGTGCAGGCTGACGGCGGGGCGCAGCGTGTCGTTGACGACCTCGTGCGCGTACCCCGGCGCGAAGACGCGCTGCGCGCCGGCCTCCAGCGCGCGCGTGCCGCGGCCGGTGCGCTCGGTCAGCGTGCCCTCCAGGACGGTCAGCACGCCGGAGGACCGGCCGTGGTCGTGCAGGCCGGTGCCCTGCCCGGGCACCCAGGACAGCAGCCACACCTCGTAGCCCGGGCCGGTGCCCAGCCGGTGGTACCAGCGCGTCGTCGCGTCGTAGCGGACGAGGGGGCGCCACCGGTCGGCGTCGGCGGCGACCGAGCGGGCCAGACCGGCGAACTCGGCCACGGTGACGGGGTGCTCGCGCGGGGCCTGGAGCAGGTGGGGGACTTCGAGGATGTCGCCGGCGATCTGGAGGTCGCTGTCGCTGTTCATGGGGTGCGGTGTTTCCTCGGTGAGGGCGGGTCAGCGGGGGAACGGGTCGCCCGGCCGTGGGGGGCCGGACGGCGGCTGGAGCGCGCGGGAAGCGCGAGGGCTCAACAGCCGCAGCAGCGACAGCTACAGCGAGCGCGGGCAGCACCGAGGGACCCGGCGGTGCGGGTCGAGGTGAGTGCCGAGTTCGCGAGCATGCCCACAAGAACACCGGCTCATACCTCCAGTGTCAACTCGGCGCCCGGAATGTGGGACATGTTTCACCTCATCCGGTTCATCTCCCAGATGAAAGGTTTGCTCATCCGGGTAGCGGGACACATGCGGCACATGCCGGGCGCGCAAGCGCCGTTGCCGTCCCGTGATCCGACTGTGATCAGGGCCGCTTCGGCGCGCGTGTCGGAACGAGATCCACGGCCTGGACGTCCTTGCCTGTGTGCCCCCTTCCGGGGGCCGCGCGCGGAGCGGAGGGTTCTCGGGGTCCTGCGGTGTGTCAAGGTTTATGCCGATTTGAACACTTACTGCAGGGGCTTGGTTCCGCAGAGTGAATAAGGGGCCCAATAGCAGATCTCGGCTTGACTCGCCCGGAGCAGCACACTTGTAATTTCACTCGTGTCGTTCAGCCGCGATCGGTAACGGCTACATCACGGGGACGCGAAAGACAGACGAGGGGCGCACATGACCGAGCTGGTGCAGCAACTGCTGGTCGACGACGCGGACGAGGAACTCGGCTGGCAGGAGCGCGCGCTGTGCGCCCAGACCGACCCCGAGTCCTTCTTCCCCGAGAAGGGCGGCTCCACCCGCGAGGCCAAGAAGGTCTGCCTCGCCTGCGAGGTCCGCTCCGAGTGTCTCGAGTACGCCCTCGCCAACGACGAGCGCTTCGGCATCTGGGGCGGCCTCTCCGAGCGCGAGCGGCGCCGCCTGAAGAAGGCCGCCGTCTGACCCTCCACCGCCTGCCCGTCACCTCCGCAGGCGCCCGGCCGCCCCTTGACGCGGCCCGGCATCCGGCCCGACGCCCGGCCGACGGCCGCGTGCACATATCCACAGGCAAACCTCACGAACGGCCCGTCGCGGGTGGGTTGTCCACAGGCGGCGGGCCGCCGTCATGGCCAGCCAGTAGTGTGGTCGCTCGTCCGAGACGCCCTGTTGCCGCAAGGAGCACCGGCGTCCACCGCAGTCCACCGAACCGGGGCCGTGTATCTCGATGTCCGTGCACAGCCATACGGCAGCCCACCACGACGTCACCGCGGCGGCGCCGGCCGCCCCCGAGCGCGCCCCGGCGACCGGCCCGGGCGGCGCGCCCGAGTACCCGCGGCACGTCGTCACCGCCGTCCTCGTCTCCCACGACGGCGTCCGCTGGCTGCCCGACGCGCTCGCCGGCCTGCTCGGCCAGGAGCGCCCCGCGCAGTACGCCGTGGCGGCCGACACCGGCAGCGCCGACGCCTCCACGCAGGTCCTCACCGACGCCCTCGGCGCCGACCGCGTGCTCCACCTGGCCCGGCGCACCGGCTTCGGCCAGGCCGTCGAGGAGGCCGTCCGCACCGCCCCGTACCTCACCCCGGACGACCTGCCGTACCTCAAGCGCCCCAGCGGCTGGGACCCCGTCACGCGCACCTGGCGCGACGACGCCTACGACCTGCCCGACCTCCCGCACGGTGAACCCGTGCAGTGGCTGTGGCTGCTGCACGACGACTGCGCCCCCGAACCCGACGCCCTCGCCCAGCTGTTGCGCGTCGTCGACAACGAGTACGAACTCGGCCGTGAGGACGTAGCCGTCGTCGGCCCCAAGCTGCGCGGCTGGTACGACCGCAGGCAACTCCTCGAAGTGGGCGTCAGCATCGCCAACTCCGGCCGCCGTTGGACCGGCCTGGACCGCCGCGAACAGGACCAGGGGCAGCACGACCACGTCCGGTCCGTGCTCTCGGTGTCCACCGCCGGAATGCTGATCCGCCGTGACATCTTCGAACAGCTCGGCGGGTTCGACCGCCGACTGCCCCTGATGCGCGACGACGTCGACCTGTGCTGGCGCGCCCACGCCGCCGGCCACCGTGTCCTGATCGCCCCCGAGGCCGTCGTGCGCCACGCCGAGGCCGCCTCGCGCGAACGCCGCACCGTCGACTGCGTCGGCCGCACCGCCGCCTCCCCGCACAAGGTCGACAAGGCCGGCGCCGCCTACACCCTCCTCGTCAACACCCGCACCGCCGCCCTGCCCTGGGTGCTGCTGCGCCTCGTCCTCGGCACCCTGCTGCGCACCGTCGCCTACCTGGTCGGCAAGGTCCCCGGCCAGGCCCTCGACGAGATCCGCGGTCTGCTCGGCACCCTGCTGCGGCCCGAACGGATCGCCGCCGGCCGGCGGCGGCGCGGGAAGCCGCAGATCGACAAGGGCGAACTGCGCGCCCTGTTCCCGCCGCCCGGCGCCACCGTCCGGGCCACCGTCGAACAGGTCGCGGGCAACCTCGTCGGCCGGTCCGACCCCGAGGCCTCCTCGGCCGGCCGGCACGGCGGCGCGGTCGAGTCCGGACCCGGCGGCGACGACGCCGACTTCCTGGAGATCGAGCAGTTCGCCCGACTCAAGCGCATCGCCCGCAAACCGGGCCCGGTGCTCTTCCTGGTGCTGCTGCTCGTCTCCCTGGCCGCCTGCCGGGGCCTGCTCGGCGGCGGCGCGCTCACCGGCGGCGCCCTGCTGCCCGCCCCCGCCGACTCCGGCGACCTGTGGGCGCGCTACCTGGACGCCTGGCACCCGGTGGGCACCGGCGGCACCCCCGCCGCCCCGCCCTACCTGGCGCTCGTGGCCATGCTGGCCTCCCTGCTGTTCGGCTCCACCGGTCTCGCGGTCACCGTGCTGCTGATCGGCTCGGTCCCGCTGGCCGGGGTCACCGCGTACTTCGCCTCCCGCCCGCTCGTCCCGTCCCGGCTGCTGCGCGCCTGGGCGGCCGTCGCCTACGCCTTCCTGCCCGCCACCACCGGAGCGCTGGCCGGCGGCCGGATCGGCACCGCCGTGCTGGCCGTGCTGCTGCCGCTCATCGCCCGCGCGGGCATCGCCGCCAGCGGCCTGGCCCACTCCTCCGGCGCCCGCGGCAGCTGGCGTGCCACCTGGGCGTACGCGCTGCTGCTGACCGTCGCCACCGCCTTCACACCCCTCGTGTGGCCCGTCGCGCTGGTCCTCGGCCTCGGCGTGCTGGCCGTGCGCCGCGCCGACCCGCTGGCCCACGGACTGCGCTTCCTGGCCCAACTGGCCACGCCGCTGCTGATCCTCGCCCCCTGGTCGCTGTCCCTGCTGCCGTTCGGCTTCTTCACCGAGGCCGGCCTCGACTACGGCGCCTCGGCCGCCTCTGCCCTGGACCTGCTCGGCGCCGGCCCCGGCGGCCCCGGCACGGTGCACGGACTGATGCTCATCGGCATCGTCCTGGCCGCGCTCGCCGCCCTGCTGCGCTCCGAGCGGCGGTTCGCGATCCTGGCGGCCTGGACGGTCGCCCTGGTGGGGCTCGTCCTCGCCGTCCTGTCCAACCGCTCCACCTGGGCCGGCCCCGCCACCCTCGTCTACGGCCTCGCCCTGCTGGTCGCCGCCCTGCTCGGCGCCGACGGGGCACGCGCGCGCGTGGCCGAGCAGAGCTTCGGCTGGCGCCAGCCCGTGGCCGCGCTGATCGCCTTCGCCTCGGCCGCCGGCCCCCTGCTGGTCGCCGCGGGCTGGATGATCCGCGGCGCCGACGGCCCGCTGGAGCGGCGCGACCCCGTGCAGGTGCCCGCGTTCGTCGCCGAGGAGAGCAGCACCCGCGACCAGGCCCGCACCCTGGTCCTCGACAGCGACTCCGCCGCCCACGTCGGCTACATGCTGGTGCGCGGCTCCGGCGTGCGCATGGGCGACGCCGAACTGGCCGACGCGGCAGGCGAGAACAGCGCCCTCGGCAAGGTCGTCGCCAACCTCGTCGCCGGCTCCGGAGCCGACCAGGCCGGCCAGCTCGGCGGGTTCGCCGTGCGCTACGTCCTCGTCCACAAGGGGGCGCCCCGCGAGATCAGCCGCGTCCTGGACGCCACCCCCGGCCTGACCCGGCTCAGCCAGCAGGACGGCAGCGCCCTGTGGCGGGTGGACCGCGAGGTCTCCCGCGCCGCCGTCGTCCCCGCCGCCGGTCCCGGTTCCACCCCTGTGGGCTCCGGTACGGCCGCCGCCCAGCCCGTGGCCGCAGGACCCGTCGAGATCCACGCCACGATCCCGTCCGGCGCCGCGGGCCGCGTCCTGCGCCTCGCCGACTCGGCCGACCCGGCCTGGACGGCCACCCTGGACGGCAAGCCGCTCACCCGCACCACCGTCGACGGCTGGGCCCAGGGCTTCCAGCTGCCCGCCTCCGGCGGCAGGCTGGACGTCACCTTCGACACCCCGATCGTCCACACCGCCTGGCTGTGGACCCAGGGCGTCCTCGCCCTCGTCCTCGTCGTCCTCGCCCTGCCCGGCCGCCGCCGCGAGATCGACGACGACCTGCCCGAGGAGCAGCCGGCGCCCGCCGAGGCGATCACCGGCGACGGCCGCCGCGCCCGGCGGCTGCGCGCCCAGGCGGAAGCCGCCGAGGCCATCGAAGCCGAAGAGGACGGCCAGGAGCACCCGGCCGGTGCGCCGCCCGTCCCGCAGGAGGCCCCCGCCGTCCCGCACCAGCACTCCTACGGCGACTGGGACACGCGAGCCGCCGACAGTGACACCCACGCCGACGCCTACGCGGAAACGGGCGCCGCGCCCGGGTACGGGGGCTACGGCGGCGAGCAGTACGGCGCCGTCCCGCCCCAGCAGTACCCGGCGGACCCGTACGGCCAGGCGTACCCGGGCGGTCAGGGCGGCCACCCCGCGCCCGGCGGCCAGGGCGACCCCTACCAGGGCGTCCCGTACGACCCGTACGGGTACGGCGACCAGACCCAGCAGGGAACCTACGGGCAGCCGTACCACCAGGGGTACGAGGAGCAGCCGTACGACCCGGCACAGCACCACCAGCACGGCAACGGCAGTGAGCGCCCCGACGGGAGCCAGCAGTGAACCGCACGACCTTGTCCCTGATCGCCGGAGCGGCCGCGCTCGCCGCCGTCACCGGATTCGCCGCGCTGGACGCGCCCGGAGCGGCGGGCGCAGGGCCGACGGGGGCCGCCGCCCGGCTGCCCGTCGAGCGCACCACGTTGGTGTGCCCGGCGCCGAGCGACTCCGACATCGCGGAGACCTCGTACACGTCCTTCACCCCCGTGACCCAGGGCGCCGCCGGCGACGGCAAGGGCCGGCTCCAGGCGGCCGCCGAGGAGTCGGGCACGGGCGACGGCAAGAGCGGCGGTAAGGACGAGGGCAAGGGCGGCGGCAAGGGCGGCGGCAAGAAGAAGACCACCGAGGCCGCGCTCCAGCCCAAGGCGCCCGGCACGCCGGCGACCGGCGACTCCGAGGGCGCGGACGCGCCCGCGCTGATCGGCACCGCCGACGGCAGGTTCGCACCCGGCTGGACCGTGCAGCAGACCAGCGAGGTCGCCGCGGGCGCCGGACGCGGCCTGCTCGGCGTCAACTGCACCGCCCCGGACACCGAGTTCTGGTTCCCCGGCGCGAGCACGGCCGCGAGCCGCGCCGACTACGTCCACCTGACCAACCCCGACGACTCCGCCGCCGTCGTGGACATCGAGCTGTACGGCAAGGACGGCGCCGTCAAGTCGGCGGTGGGCGAGGGCATCACGGTCGCGCCGCGCTCCAGCGAGCCCGTCCTGCTGTCCACGCTCGCCGACGCCGCGCAGGACGACCTCACGGTGCACGTGAGCGTGCGCAGCGGCCGGGTCGGGGCGGCGGTGCAGGCCCTGGACGACAAGGCCGGCGGGGACTGGCTGGCCGCCTCGGCGGACCCGGCGGGCAGCGTCGTGCTGCCGGGCATTCCCAAGGACGCCACGGACGTCCGGCTGATCGCCTTCACGCCCGCCGACGCGGACACCGACCTGAAGGTGAAGCTGGCCTCCCCGTCCGGTCTGATCACCCCCGCAGGGCACGAGACCGTGCACCTGAAGGGCGGTACGACGACCGCGGTGGACCTCGGCGACGTCACGCGCGGCGAGGCGGGCTCCCTGGTGCTGGCCCAGTCCGCCCGGTCCGTGCCCGTGGTGGCTGCCCTCCAGGTGGTACGCGGCAAGAGCGGCAAGCAGGAGACGGCGTTCATCCCGGCGGCCGGTCCCCTCGCGGCGCGCGCCACGGCTGCCGACAACAGCGCCGAGGGCGCCATGCTCTCGCTGACCGCCCCCACCGCCACCGCGCAGGTCAAGGTCACCGCCTCGGCGGGCAGCGAGGGCGGTACGGCGGTGACGAAGACGTACACGATCAAGGCGGGCACCACGCAGGACATCGCCCCGCCCGTGCCGGCCGGCCTGAAGGGCACCTACGCCCTGACGGTGGAACGGATCTCCGGCGGTCCGGTGTACGGGGCGCGCACCCTCACGGCGACGGAGGAGGGCGTCCCCGGCGTCACCGTCCAGACCCTCCCGGACGACCGGGGAACGGTGTCGGTGCCGCACACGGACGAGGACGTCTCGGTACTGCAGAAGCCCTGACACCGCGGCCTCCGTGACACCGGGGAAGCCATGGCATCGCGCGGGCCGTGTGCGTCACGGCCCGCACCGCGGCGCACGCCCGGCGGCCGACGACGGCCCGGACAGGCACCGGCGCCCGGCCGTCTCGGAAGGCGGCCGCACCCCCGCCGGGGTCAGTCCTCCCCGTACCGCGGGTCCACCGTCTCCGGCGTCAGCCCCAGCAGGTCGGCCACCTGCTCGACCACGATCTCGTGCACCAGCGCGGCCCGCTCGTCGCGGCCCTTGCTGCGGATCTCCACCGGCCGCCGGTAGACGATCACCTGCCCCCGGCGCCCGTCCCGGGCGGCGACCGTCGCCCCCAGCGGGACCGGCTCGTCGCTCCAGGACTGCCCCGGCCCGTCCAGGCGGGGCACCTCCAGCACCACGAAGTCCACCTCGGCCAGTTGCGGCCAGTGCCGCTCCAGCCGGTCCACGGAGTCCTGCACCAGATCCGCGAACACCTCGGCACGGCTCGCGGCGAGCGGCACCTGCGGCGGTGCGATCGGGCCGCGCATGCCCCGGCCGTGGCGATCACGCCGGCGGGGCCCGGGACCTGCGGAACGGGGCGGTACACGGTTGTCCATCACCGCTGAAGCCTAGTCCTCGCCGCCCCTCCGCGCCCGGTTGCGCACGGCATCCCGGCCACCACGCCGCCCACCCGGACGCACCTCGTTCGCCCCCGCCGTCCGGGCGGGGCGCCCGACCACGTGTCGCATCTGCGGGAGGCCCGATCTCATGGACGTCTCAAGGAGATTGGCGGGGTTTGACCCCACTCGTGACCGCCGCAGGGGGTGTTGGAGATCTCGTCACCCGGGCCCGCGCAGGTCAGAAACGTGTGTCAGAGTGGGTGTGTGGGGTGTTTCACAGCACGACACGGGGGAGTGACCTGGTGGAGAGTCGTCGCGGCCCGCTCAAGAGTGCGGTACCGTCCAACGTCGTGAGCCCTGTACGTCGCTGTTCGCGCACCGCTTGCGGCCGTCCCGCCGTAGCGACGCTGACGTACGTCTACGCCGACTCGACCGCGGTCCTCGGCCCGCTCGCCACCTACGCCGAACCCCACTGCTACGACCTGTGCGCCGAGCACTCCGAGCGCCTCACCGCCCCGCGCGGCTGGGAGGTCGTCCGGCTCCTCGACGGTTCGGCCCCCGCCCGCCCCAGCGGCGACGACCTGGAAGCGCTCGCCAACGCGGTGCGCGAGGCCGCCCGCCCCCAGCAGCGCGCGGCCGAGGCCGGCGGGGTGCGCGGCGCGGATCCGATGGAGGTCGCGCGGCGCGGCCATCTGCGGGTGCTCCGCTCGCCTGAGAACTGACGAAGCCGTTCCTCGCGAAGACCGGCGAATCCGTTCGCCTCGGGCCGAGTCGGCGCGGCGGCCTCCCGCACCGCACCGCCCCCGCCCCTCGCCTGCACCGGCCGTACCCGCCGGAACGGGTAGTTTGTGGGGACGGATCGGGACGTCGGGTGCGGCGTCGGTGTTCAGAAGGGTTGGCCGTGACTGCTGATCTGTCGCAGCTCGTGAAGGCGTACGACGTGCGCGGCGTCGTCCCGGACCAGTGGGACGAGCCGCTGGCCGAGCTGTTCGGCGCGGCCTTCGTCCAGGTGACCGGCGCCGGCGCCATCGTCACCGGGCACGACATGCGGCCCTCCTCGCCCGGCCTGGCCGGCGCCTTCGCGCGCGGCGCGGCCCGTTCCGGCGCCGACGTCACCGAGATCGGCCTCTGCTCGACGGACCAGCTGTACTACGCCTCCGGCGCGCTCGGCCTGCCCGGCGCGATGTTCACCGCCTCGCACAACCCGGCGCGGTACAACGGCATCAAGATGTGCCGTGCGGGCGCCGCCCCCGTCGGCCAGGACACCGGACTGTCCCGCATCCGCGAACTGGTCGAGGAATGGAGCGAGTCGGGCGCCCCCGAACCGGCCGCCCGCACCGGCGCGGTCACCCGTCGCGACACCCTGGAGGACTACGCGGCACACCTGCGCTCCCTCGTGGACGTGACCTCGATCCGCCGGCTGAAGGCAGTCGTCGACGCGGGCAACGGGATGGGCGGCCACACCGTCCCCACGGTCCTCGCCGGGCTGCCGGTCGACCTGGTCCCGATGTACTTCGAGCTGGACGGCACCTTCCCCAACCACGAGGCCAACCCGCTCGATCCGGCCAACCTCGTGGACCTGCGCGCCCGGGTCCGCGCGGAGGGCGCCGACCTCGGGCTCGCCTTCGACGGCGACGCCGACCGCTGCTTCGTCGTGGACGAGCGCGGCGAGCCGGTCTCCCCGTCCGCGATCACCGCGCTGGTCGCCGCCCGCGAACTGGCCCGCAACGGCGGCACGGGCGCGGTCATCCACAACCTCATCACCTCCCGGTCGGTCGCCGAGGTGGTGCGGGAGCACGGCGGCACCCCGGTCCGCACCCGGGTCGGCCACTCGTTCATCAAGACCGAGATGGCCCGGACCGGCGCCATCTTCGGCGGCGAGCACTCCGCGCACTACTACTTCAAGGACTTCTGGAACGCCGACACCGGCATGCTGGCCGCCCTGCACGTCCTCGCGGCCCTCGGCGGCCAGGACGGCCCGCTGTCCGCCCTCGTGGCGCGCTACGACCGCTATGCCGGCTCCGGCGAGATCAACTCCACCGTCGAGGACCAGGCAGCCCGGATCGCCGCGATCAGGGCCGCCTACACCGGCCGCCCGGACGTCACCCTGGACGACCTCGACGGCCTCACGGTCAGCGCCGCCGACTGGTGGTTCAACGTCCGCCCCTCCAACACCGAGCCGCTGCTCCGTCTGAACGCGGAGGCGCGTGACGAGGCCACGATGGCCAAGGTCCGCGACGAGGCCCTCGCGATCATCCGGGCCTGACCTCCCGCCCGGTCCGAGGGCCTTCGGCCGCGCCGCCGCCGAGCCCGCGACCGGCGGTACCCTGACCAGGCACGTCCGTACAACCGCACACGCACTCCCGCGCCCCGAAGGGAACCCTCATGCCGCTCGAAGCCGGCCTCCTGGAGATCCTCGCCTGCCCGGCCTGCCACTCTCCCCTGAAGGAGGAGGACGCCGAGCTGGTCTGCACCGGCCAGGACTGTGGCCTCGCCTACCCCGTGCGCGACGGCATCCCCGTGCTGCTGGTCGACGAGGCCCGCCGCCCCGCCTGACCGGCGAGCGGCGTCCCAGGCGCCGTTCCGCCGTCCCGACGACTCGCCGTCCCGAGGCCCCGGCGCTCGGAGCCCGATCGGAGGCTGCCGCCCATGCTCGACGAATCGCTGCTCGACGACCCGGAGGCGCTCGCCGCCGCCGACCGACGCGGACTGCTGCGCGGCGCCGCCGAGGCCGGCGCCCGGGTCCGCACCGCCGCCCGGCACGCCGCCGAGGCCGGCGTGGCCGGACTCAAGCCGGACGGCCGTCCCCGCGCCGTCCTCATCGCCGGTCCCGGCGCCGCCGCCACCCACGCCGCCGACCTGCTCGGTACCCTGGCCGGAGCCGGCAGCCCCGTCACCCGGCTGGCGCCCACCGGCGTGGCCACCGCCGCCGGCGCCCTGCGCTGGGAACTGCCCGGCTGGGCCGGCTCCGTCGACCTGCTGCTGATCGCCACCCCCGACGGCACCGAACCGAGCCTCGGCGTCCTCGCGGAACAGGCCTACCGCCGCGGCTGCGCGGTCGTCGCCGTCGCCCCCGCCGGCACCCCGCTCGCCGAGGCCGTCGAAGGCGCGCACGGCTTGTTCCTCCCGATGGCGACGGCCCCCTACGACCACGACGAGCCGCTGGCCGGCTCCGCGCCCGGCGTGCTGTGGGCGCTGCTGACCCCGCTGCTCGCGCTCCTGGACCGCATCGGCCTGCTCGCCGCGCCGCCCGACGCCCTGGAGGCCGCCGCCGACCGGCTGGACCTCGTCGCCGAGCGCTGCGGCCCCGCCGTCGCCACGTACAACAACCCGGCCAAGACCCTCGCCGCCGAACTCGCCGACGGGCTGCCGGTGATCTGGACCGAGGGCGCCGCGGCCGGCCCCGCGGGCCGCCGCTTCGCCGCCGTGCTCGCCGAACTCTCCGGCGTCCCCGCCGCCGTGGCCGAACTCCCCGAGGCGCTCGCCGCGCACGACGCCCTGCTCGCCGGCCCGCTGGCCGCCAGCGCCGACCCGGACGACTTCTTCCGCGACCGGGTCTCGGAGCCGCCGGCCCTGCACGCGCGTGTGGTGCTGCTGCGCGACCGCCCGCTCGGCGGCCTCACCGCCGCCCCTGCCGCCCGTGACCTGGCCCTCGGCCATGACACGCCGATCAGCGAGCTGGAGCCCGAGCCCGGCGGCGAGGTCGAGGCCCTCGCGGAACTCATCGCTGTCACCGACTTCACCGCGGTCTACCTGGCCCTCGCCTCCCGCGCCTGACCCGCGGCCGCCCGCGCCGACACGGACGTACCCGCCCCCCACAGACGTACGCGCCTCCCATGGTCGTACGACAATCTGACGGACGTACGGACACCCTCCCGGTCGTACGGCGTCGTACGGGCCCGCCCGGCCCGGCCCGCCGTGCCCGCCGCCCGGCCCGCCCGGAAAGAACCGCAGAGAGAAGCGCATGGACCGCCTCGACAACACCGTCCGCCCCTACGCCTGGGGTTCCACCACCGCCATCCCGCACCTCCTCGGCGTCGAGCCGACCGGCGAACCCCAGGCGGAGATGTGGATGGGCGCCCACCCCGGCGCGCCCTCGCGCACCGCCCGCGGCACCCTCGCCGACCTCGTCGACGCCGCCCCGGAACGCGAACTCGGCGCCGCCACGGTCGCCAGGTTCGGCCCCCGCCTGCCCTTCCTGCTCAAGCTCCTCGCCGCCGGCGCGCCCCTCTCCCTCCAGGTCCACCCCAACCTGGAACAGGCCAGGGA
Organism: Streptomyces sp. NPDC093260; assembly: GCF_040683715.1. NCBI lineage: Bacteria > Bacillati > Actinomycetota > Actinomycetes > Kitasatosporales > Streptomycetaceae > Streptomyces > Streptomyces sp. NPDC093260. The sequence continues at coordinate 7,121 of NZ_JBFBEK010000029.1, read as the reverse complement.
GGGTTACGCCGACGAGGAGCGCCGCGGCGTCCCGCTCGACGCCCCGCACCGCAACTACAAGGACGCCAACCACAAGCCCGAACTCATCTGCGCCCTCACCGAGTTCGACGGCCTGTGCGGCTTCCGCGAGCCGGCCGAGGCCGCCGCCCTGCTCGCCGCCCTCGGCGTGGACGCCCTGAAGCCCTACGTCGACCTGCTGCGCGCCCGCCCCGAGGAGGCGGCACTGCGCGAGGTCCTCACCGCGATCCTCGGCGCCGACCGCGAGGACACCGCCCGCACCGTCCACGAGGCCGCGGCCGCCTGCGACCGCCTCGGCGGCGACCACGCCCCGTACGCCGCCATCGCCCACCACTACCCGGGCGACCCCGGCGTCCTGGCCGCGATGCTCCTCAACCACGTCCGCCTCCAGCCCGGCGAGGCACTCTTCCTCGGCGCCGGCGTCCCGCACGCCTACCTCGACGGCCTCGGCGTGGAGATCATGGCCAACTCCGACAACGTCCTGCGCTGCGGCCTGACCCCCAAGCACGTCGACGTCCCCGAACTCCTGCGCGTCGTCCGCTTCGAGGCCGGCGACCCCGGTGTCCTGCGCCCCGAGGCCGCTCCCGACGGCGAGGAGGTCTACGAGACCCCCATCGACGAGTTCCGCCTCTCCCGCTACCTCCTCGCGCCCGGCGCCGCCCCCCGCGACCTCACCCTCGGCGCCCCGCAGATCCTGCTGTGCACGGCGGGCGCCGTCGAAGCCGGCGAACACCGGCTTACGCCGGGGCAGTCCGTGTTCGTCCCGGCCGAGGACAAGGCCGTGGTGTCCGGCGAGGGCACCGTCTTCCGGGCCACCGTCGTCGTCTGACCCCGCCCGGCGGCCCGGCGGGCACCTGGCACACCGGTCCGGAGCCGGGCTGCAACAATGGCCCACCGGCAAAGGGCGGGCAAAGACCGCGACCGGCACACAGACGTGCGGCGCGGGTACCCGCCCGCACACGGACACCAGCGCACGAAGGCGAAGGGACACCCCGAACACATGAGCGCGTCAGGCGGCAGCAGGGCGATCGTGGCGGCACTCGGCGCCAACCTCGCGATCGCGGTATCGAAGTTCGTGGCCTTCGCCTTCAGCGGCTCCTCGTCGATGCTCGCCGAGGGCGTGCACTCGCTCGCCGACTCCGGCAACCAGTTCCTGCTGCTCATCGGCGGCAAGAGGGCCCAGCGCGAGGCGACCCCGCAACACCCCTTCGGCTACGGCCGCGAGCGTTACATCTACGCCTTCCTCGTCTCCATCGTGCTGTTCTCCGTCGGCGGCATGTTCGCCATCTACGAGGGCTACGAGAAGATCACCCACCCGCACGAGCTGGACAACTGGTACTGGCCGGTGGCGGTGCTCGCCTTCGCGATCTGCGCCGAGGGCTTCTCCTTCCGCACCGCCATCAAGGAGTCCAACGAACTGCGCGGCAAGCTGTCCTGGGGGCAGTTCATCCGCCGCGCCAAGGCCCCCGAGCTGCCCGTCGTCCTCCTGGAGGACTTCGGCGCGCTGATCGGCCTCGTCCTCGCCCTCGGTGGCGTCGGACTGGCCCTGATCACCGGCGACGGCGTCTGGGACGGCATCGGCACTCTCTGCATCGGCGTGCTGCTGGTCGCCATCGCCCTCGTCCTGGCCGCCGAGACCAAGTCGCTGCTGCTCGGCGAGGCCGCAGGCGTCGACGTGGTCCGGCAGATCGAGGACGCCACCGTCGACGGCGAGAGCGTCACCCGCATCATCCACATGCGCACCCTCCACCTCGGCCCGGAGGAACTGCTGGTCGCCGCGAAGATCGCCGTCCGGCACGACGACACCGCCGCCGAGGTCGCCGCCGCCATCGACGCCGCCGAGGCCCGCATCCGCGCCGCCGTCCCCATCGCCCGCGTCATCTACCTGGAACCCGACGTCTACAGCGAGGCCGAGGCCGCCAAGGGCCCCGACCCCGAGGCCACCCCGGGCGGCCCCACCCCGCACACCGGCGGCCACTGAACCCGCCGACCGACCCCGCACCCAAGGGGCCCGCCGATCACCGGCGGGCCCCTTCGGCGTCCACGAACGGCCGGATCCGTTCGCAGGCCCACTGGGGGCCGCACCGCCCTCCGGTGTAGCTTGGGACGGAGCCAGACGTCGCTGCTGATGGCGGTCGGGCGATCCGGTGACGGACCGTCCGAGGGAGAGAGGGCCTCCGACGGACTGCGCTGCGCGCACGCGGGCATGCCTGTGTCCTCCTCGGGCACCCCTGTGTCCGCCGCCGCGCAGGTCAGCCGTACCCACCTCGACCCAACCACCGAGGAGCAGCCCGTAATGACGACTGTCGACAAGCGACAGGACTTCAAGGTCGCCGACCTGTCCCTGGCCGAGTTCGGCCGCAAGGAGATCACCCTCGCCGAGCACGAGATGCCGGGCCTGATGGCGATCCGCAAGGAGTACGCCGAGGCGCAGCCGCTGGCCGGCGCCCGCATCACCGGCTCCCTGCACATGACCGTGCAGACGGCCGTCCTGATCGAGACGCTGGTGGCGCTCGGCGCCCGGGTCCGCTGGGCGTCCTGCAACATCTTCTCCACCCAGGACCACGCCGCGGCCGCCATCGCCGTCGGCCCGAACGGCACCCCGGAGAACCCCCAGGGCGTCCCGGTCTTCGCCTGGAAGGGCGAGACCCTGGAGGAGTACTGGTGGTGCACGGAGCAGGCCCTGACCTGGCCCGACGCCGCCACCGGCGGCCCGAACATGATCCTGGACGACGGCGGTGACGCCACCCTCCTCGTCCACAAGGGCGTCGAGTACGAGAAGGACGGCAAGGTCCCCTCGCCCGACACCGCCGAGTCCGACGAGCACCGCGTCATCCTCCAGCTGCTGACCCGCACCCTGGGCGAGACCCCCCAGAAGTGGACGCAGCTGGCCTCCGAGATCCGCGGCGTCACCGAGGAGACCACCACCGGCGTCCACCGCCTGTACGAGATGCAGCGCGACGGCACCCTGCTCTTCCCGGCGATCAACGTCAACGACTCGGTGACGAAGTCGAAGTTCGACAACAAGTACGGCTGCCGCCACTCCCTGGTCGACGGCATCAACCGCGCCACCGACGTCCTGATCGGCGGCAAGACCGCCGTGGTCTGCGGCTACGGCGACGTCGGCAAGGGCTGCGCCGAGTCCCTGCGCGGCCAGGGCGCCCGCGTGATCATCACTGAGATCGACCCGATCTGCGCCCTCCAGGCGGCGATGGACGGCTACCAGGTCACCACCCTGGACGAGGTCGTCGAAACCGCCGACATCTTCGTCACCACCACCGGCAACAAGGACATCATCCTCGCCTCCGACATGGCGAAGATGAAGCACCAGGCCATCGTCGGCAACATCGGCCACTTCGACAACGAGATCGACATGGCCGGCCTCGCGAAGATCCCCGGCATCGTCAAGGACGAGGTCAAGCCGCAGGTCCACACCTGGACCTTCCCCGACGGCAAGGTCATCATCGTGCTGTCCGAGGGCCGCCTCCTCAACCTCGGCAACGCCACCGGCCACCCGTCGTTCGTGATGTCCAACTCCTTCGCGGACCAGACCCTGGCCCAGATCGAGCTGTTCACCAAGCCCGACGAGTACCCGACCGGCGTCTACGTGCTGCCCAAGCACCTCGACGAGAAGGTCGCCCGCCTCCACCTGGACGCCCTCGGCGTCAAGCTCACCAAGCTGCGCCCGGAGCAGGCGGCGTACATCGGCGTGGACGTCGACGGCCCGTACAAGGCCGACCACTACCGCTACTGACCGAGGCCGAGCCGCTTCCCGCGTCTCACCCAGGTCCCCAGAGGCAGGCCCCCGCACCCCCGTGCCGGGGGCCTGCCCCTTTCGGGCCGGAACCGGCGGCCGTCACACACGCCGGACCGACTCGCCGAGGCGACCGGACAGGACCGGGAACCGATCCCGCCAGGCCCGACCCTCAGAACCCAGGACCCCCATGCCCCGCGGCCGCTATTCGCTTCTCGATCCGCACGATCACACCCCTTTCGCGCACGAGCACTTCCAGTGCGCCCCCGGCCCCTCCGGCTGGCGCTACGTCTCCCAGGTCACCACTCCCGCCGGCGACCACCGCGGCTCCGTCGACCTCGCTCTCGACGAACTCGGCCGCCCCCTCCGCCTCGAACTCCACGCGGGCGGCTGGCAGGTGCGCGGCGCCGCTCTCGACGGCGTCACCTGGGTCCGCACCGACCCCACCGGAACCCACGCCACCGAAGGCAATGTGCGCGCCCACGCCTTCACCGGCACGTCCCCCGCGTTCCTCGTCGCCACCGCACGTCTGCTGCGCCTCACCCCCTCCGCCGCGGCCACCCGCGTACGCCTCGTCGACTTCACGGAACCGGTCCTCGCCCCCCTTACCGTGGACCAGTCCTGGACCTTGGTGGAAAGAGAAGCACACGCCACTGACAACGGCCCCCTGATCGTGGACACGTACCAGGTCACAGCCCTGGACACGGGCGAGCGGCACACCGTCCACCTGGCCGGCGACGTGGTGGTCGCAGCCCCCGGCGTCGAGCTGGACGACCTCCAGTCACCGCCGTCGGTCTTCGTCTCCTGACCGGTCCCCGCCGCTCCCGAACGCCCCGGCGCACCTCCCGCCGACGAGATCCGGACACCCGGCCCCGCACCCGCTAAGCCGGCGGCACGAACCCCGTACCGCCCCGCCCCGACGTCACCGCGTCCTGACCCGGGGAGGGAGCTGTGGGCGCCGGGGAGGGAGCCGAGGCGGGCACCGCGGTCGGCACCGGAGGAACAGCCGGCCCCTGCGGGCCGGCCGACGCCGACGGGAAAACCGGCGGCTGCGGGGCGACCGGCGCGAACGGTCCCCGCGAGGAGGCAGGCGGCTGCGAGACCCCCGGCATCCCGGGCGCCGCCGGCGCCCGCCCGCCGTTCCCGAACGCCCGCCTGGCCTCCCGCACCTGCCGCTCCTGCAACACGGCGGCCAGATACATGGCGGGTGGTACCCCGGGCGGCGCCGGAGTGCCGGTACGGGCCGCGATATCGGTGGCCAGCCGCTGCGCCATGCCCCAGCCGACCTGCGGGTCCAGCTGGTGCATCCGCGTCAGGTACTGCCGGACCGCCAGCCACAGCCCGTCGGGCACCGCCGACAGATCGAGCGCCTGGAACCGCCCGGCCAGCCAGGGCGGCGGCGGAGGAACGAAGGACGCCTGCCCGCCGGCCACCCGCTCCCGTACGACCAGGGTGCCCGCGAACACATCGCCCAGCCGGCGCCCGCGCGCCGACACGAACGAGGCGACGCAGGCGACCACCCCCAGCGTCATCAGGATCTCCACGACACCGATCGCCCCGCGCACCAGCGCGTGCCGGAACCGGATCGGTCCGCCGTCGTCCCGCACCACCCGCAGCCCGCACGCCATCTTCCCGAGCGACCGCCCGTGGCTGAGCGTCTCCACCGCGATCGGACCGCCGACCAGCACCAGCAGGAAGCTCGCGATCGACAGCGCGATCTGCGCCGCCTCGTCCATCGACGCCGTCGCGACCACCACACCCACGGACACGGCGACATAGGCCGCCCCGGCCACCGTCAGGTCCAGCAGCACGGCCAGCATCCTGCTGGGCAGCCTCGCCGGGCGCAGCTCCAGCGGCACCGCCTCGCCCGTGATCAGTTCGCTCACGCCGTCGTCCTTCCCCTGACCTGCCCCTCGGACCGCCAGTCTGCCAAGCTGAGTCCCGTCCCGCCGCAACAGGACAAGCTGACGCATCCCGTGGGCAGTCGAACAACCAGCCGAGGAGCAGGCAGACAACGATGGACCTGGACGTCTTCGTCTCCGCCCACCGGGCCGAGTGGGACCGCCTCGACGCCCTGCTGCGCCGTCGCCGTCGCCTCACCGGCGGCGAGGCCGACGAACTCGTCGCCCTCTACCAGCGCGCCGCCACCCATCTCTCCCTCATCCGGTCCAGCGCCCCGGACCCGCAGCTGACCGGCCGGCTCAGCCAGCTGGTGGCCCGCGCGCGCAGCACGGTCACGGGCACCCGGAAGGCGTCGTGGCGCGACGTCACCCGGTTCCTGCTGGAGGGCTTCCCGGCCGCGGTCTACCGGGCGCGCCACTGGTGGGTGCCCACGGCGGTCCTGTCCACCGTCGTCGCGGCCCTGCTGGGCTGGTGGATCGCCGCGCACCCGGAAGTACAGGCCACGATCGCGGCCCCCGACGAGCTGCGCAGCCTCACCCGGCCGGGCGGCGAGTACGAGACCTACTATTCGAGCCATCCCGCCACGGCCTTCGCCGCCCAGGTGTGGACGAACAACGCGCAGGCCGCCGCCATGTGCCTGGTCCTGGGCGTCTTCCTCGGGCTGCCGGTCCTGTGGATCCTGTTCGAGAACATGCTCAACCTCGGCGTCGGCATCGGGCTGATGTCCTCGGCCGGCCGCCTCGACACCTTCCTCGGCCTGATCCTTCCGCACGGTCTGCTCGAACTGACCGCGGTGTTCGTCGCCGCCGGCACGGGCCTGCGCCTCGGCTGGACCCTGATCGACCCGGGCCCCCGCTCCCGGCGCACCGCCCTGGCAGAGGAGGGCCGGGCCGCGGTCGGCATGGCGATCGGACTCGCCCTGGTCCTCTTCGTCTCCGGAGCCATCGAAGGGTTCGTCACCCCGTCCGGCCTGCCCACCTGGGCCCGCATAGGCATCGGCGTCGTCGCCGAACTGGTCTTCCTGGCCTACGTGTACGTCCTCGGTGGCCGCGCCGTGCGCGCCGGCGACACAGGTGACCTGGTGGCCGCCGAACGCAGCGCCGCCGTGCCGACGGCCGCGTGATGTGCGGTCACGGCTCTTGAGCTGCTAGTCTCCTCTTCGCCCCGCCGGAGCCGTTGACACGGAGCCGGAGGGGAGGTAGATTCGAACACTTGCCTGGAGCTGGACCTGATCCGCACAGGTGATCGTGAACATCTATCCGCTTCCGAAATCATCGATTTCCTGGAAGCCCCCGATGAATCGGAAACAACGGCCGGTCAGACCGGCGCGAGACTTCTGATAAAGTCGGAATCGCCGGAAAGGGAAACGCGGAAGCGGGAACCTGGAAAGCGCCGAGGAAATCGGGTCGGGAAGATCTGGTAGAGTCGGAAACGCAAGACCGAAGGG
>NZ_JBFBEK010000028.1:0-104055 GCF_040683715.1 Streptomyces sp. NPDC093260 | reverse complement strand
TACGCGTTCATGACCGCGTGGGGCGAGGTGCTGTTCGCCTCCGTGATGACCAACGACACCACCCGCACCCTCGCCGTCGGTCTCCAGGGCTACTCGACGCTCAACGACGTGTACTGGAACCAGATCATGGCCGCCTCCCTCGTCGTCAGCGTCCCGGTGGTCGCCGGCTTCCTCCTCCTCCAGCGCTACCTCGTCGCCGGACTCACCGCGGGCGCCGTCAAGTGACCGAGCGCCCCGATCCCGAAGGGACTTCCGTGACCATCGACCTCGCCGCGCTCCCGCACGACTTCCTGTGGGGAACGGCCACTTCGGCGTACCAGATCGAGGGGGCCGCCACCGAGGACGGCCGTGGGCCGTCCATCTGGGACACCTTCTCCCACACCCCGGGGAACATCGACAACGACGACCACGGCGACATCGCCTGCGACCACTACCACCGCTGGCGCGGGGACATCGCCCTGATGCGGCAACTGGGGCTGAACGCCTACCGGCTGTCCATCGCCTGGCCCCGGGTGGTGCCGGACGGCGACGGCCCCGTCAACGCCAAGGGTCTCGCCTTCTACGACCGGCTGATCGACGGCCTGCTCGAAGCCGGCATCACCCCGTCCGTCACCCTCTACCACTGGGACCTCCCGCAGGCGCTCCAGGACCGGGGCGGCTGGCCCGAGCGGGACACCGCCGAGCACTTCGCCGACTACGCCTCGGTCGTCGCCGACCGCCTGGGCGACCGGGTCACCCACTGGACCACCCTCAACGAGCCGTCCTGCTCGGCCTGGATCGGCCACCTGGAGGGCCGGATGGCCCCCGGACTGACCGATCTCACCGCCGCCGTCCGCGCCTCCTACCACCTGCTCCTCGGCCACGGCCTGGCCACCCGGGCGATCCGCGCGGCGGCCCCGAACGCCAGGATCGGCATCGTCAACAACCTCTCCACCGTCTTCCCCGCCACCGACCGCCCGGAGGACGTCGCCGCGGCCCACCGCCACGACGGCCACGTCAACCGCTGGTGGCTGGACCCGGTCCACGGCCGCGGCTTCCCCGCCGACATGCGCGAGGTCTACGGCGTCGAACTCCCCGAGCAGCACGGCGACACGGAGACCATCGCCACCCCGCTGGACTGGCTGGGCCTGAACTACTACTTCCCGGCCCACATCGCCGACGACCCCACCGGTCCCGCCCCGCACGTGCGTTCCGTACGCCGCCCCGACGTGCCGCGCACCGGCATGGACTGGGAGATCGACCCGAGCGGCGTCGAGACCCTGCTGCTGCGCCTCACCGACGAGTACCGCGCCCGCAGGCTCTACGTCACCGAGAACGGCTCGGCCTTCCCGGACGTGGTCCGCCCCGACGGCACGATCGACGACTCCGAGCGCCAGGACTACCTGGTCCGGCACCTCGCCGCCTGCGCCTCCGCCACCCGTCAGGGCGCACCGCTCGCGGGCTACTTCGCCTGGTCGCTGCTGGACAACTTCGAGTGGGCGTACGGCTACGACAAGCGCTTCGGCCTCGTCCACGTCGACTACGCCACCCAGAAGCGCACCGTCAAGGGCAGCGGACACCGGTACGCGGGGATCGTGCGCGCCCACCGGGACGGGGAGCGGAAGGCGGCGTAGCGCCGCCGTCATGGATTCCGGTGGGCGCGAGCGCGGGAGGCCCGCGCCCACCGGTCAGTCGTCCGCCCGTCGTGCTCCCGGTCAGTCGTCCGCCGTTCCGCGGTCCCGGCGGCGGGAGGAGCCGTCAGCCGTCCTTGCGGGCCACCCCGCCGTAGATGCCGATGGGCGGGGCGTCGTCCCGCGCGGGCTCGTCGGGGCGCCAGTCGGTGACCTTGACCAGACCCGGGTCGAGCAGGGTGAAGTCGCCGAAGAACTCGAGGACCTGGTCGTGCGAGCGGAGGTTCAGGCTGGCGGTGGCCTGGTCGTAGACGGCCGCCGCGTCCTCGCGCCGGTCGGCGTGGACATCGCCCGTGGCATGCGAGAGGACGAGGTAGGAACCCGTGGGCAGCGCCTCGCGGAGGGTGGCGACGACGCCCGCCGGGTCGTCCGCCCCGGCGAGGAAGTGCACGACGGCCACCAGCAGCAGTGCCACCGGCCGGTCGAAGTCGATGACCCGCAGCACCTCCGGGTGTTCGAGGATCGCGCGCGGGTCGCGCAGATCGGCCAGGACGACGGAGGTGCCGCCGGCGCCGTCCAGCAGGGCCATCGAGTGGGTGCTGACGATCGGGTCGTTGTCGACGTAGGCGATACGGGTGTCGGGAGCGATGCCCTGCGCGATCTGGTGCACATTGGGCTGGGTGGGCAGGCCCGTGCCGACGTCCAGGATCTGCCGGACGCCGCCCTCGGCGACGACGTGCCGGACGGCGCGGTGCATGAACCGGCGGTTGGCGAGGACTCCGTCGCGCACCTCGGGGGCCGCCTTCATGAACCGTTCGGCGGCCTGCTGGTCGATCTCGTAGTTGTCCTTGCCGCCGAGGAAGTAGTCGTACATCCGGGCCGGGTGCGGCTTGCTGGTGTCGATCTCGTACCGGGGAGCGGCACCGCTGTCGCCGCTGCTGAGGGAGGTCATGGATACCTGGCTCCGTCCTGGACTCGCACCCCGGTGACTGCCGTCCCGGTGATCACCTGTCAGAACCTCATCCTGGCACGGCTCGGGCAGGGGCGGCACGGGAATCCGGGGTGGTGCGGGGAAGGGACCGCCGCCGGTGCGTCCAGGCACGTGTGTCACTCGATCGGGTGGGGTTCGGCGTGGCGGGCACGGGCGGCGGGAGCGGCTCGTTCGACGGGGTGACGGGATCGTCCCGGCATCGTCCGGTTTCGAGGGAGACACGACATGGGGCTGTACGTCCACCACAACGAGGACGGCACGACCACCGGCCGGAACGAGGACACGGGCTTCACCGTGACCCTCGCCGACGAGGAGGAGGTCAAGCGGCAGTTGTACGAGGACGCGGGCTGGGAGTACACGCCACCGCCTCCTCCCGCACCGCGCGGCGTGCACCGGTTCTGCCTGATGGACGAGTGGTCCGGGACCGGCGGCATCGACGACGAGCGGTACGCGCGGCTGAGGGCGCGGCCGCCGGAGGGGTGCGTCCCGGCCGACTGGGGCGGCTTCGCCCTGGAGTGCGAGCGCCCGGGAAAGTCGCTGCTGGACGCCGTCGCCGGGACCGTCGCCGAGATCCGCCGCGAGCACGGGGTGGTGATGAACAGCCTCGGCGTCGAGAAACCGCAGGAATGGCTCGGCGCCGACGACAAGGACGGGCATGCGGCGCGCATCGTGGCCCACCTGCTGCTGACGACGGCCCACCGCGCCTCGCTGCTGGGGTACGGCCGCAAGGACCTGGTCCGGCTGCTGGACGCCACGGGGGTGCGGTAGCGGGGGCGGGGTTGGGGGCGGACCCGGCAGGGGTGCTGCGTTCCGGCGCGTTCTGCCGGTGGGGGCGGCTCGGCCCCCGCACCGGGGCGGCCCTCGCATCGGGCGTGGCGTGGCCTCACACCGTCGGCGAGGACTCCAGCAGCTCCTCGACGAGGGTGCGGTGCCGGACGGTCGTCGCTGCGGCGGAGGTGTGCGCCGAAGCCGCTGTCCCCGCGAGGGTGTGTCGCGCGGTCTCCCCGGCAGGGGTGTGCAGCGGGGGTGCGGCCTCGGCGCCGGCCGGTCGCCGCAGGGCCGCCCGCTGTCGCAGCCACAGCACGTCCCGTCCGAAGGACCACACCAGCAGGGCCAGCGCCAGCAGGACGACGCCCAGATCGGCCGGGTACGGAAGGAGGTGGGCGCCCGCCAGCAGCAGGAGGACGCCTTGCAGGGCGGCCACGGTCTTGCGGGCGGTGCTCGGCGGCAGCGGCGCGGTCAGCCAGGGCATGACGCGGGCCGCGACGACGAAGGCGTAACGCATGCCGCCGATCAGGAGCACCCAGGGGCCGAGGTCCATGGACACGTACACGCTGAGCACCAGGATCAGGAACGCGTCGACCTCCATGTCGAAGCGTGCGCCCAGCGGCGTGGACGTGCCGGTCCGGCGCGCCACCTTGCCGTCCACGCCGTCCAGGAGCAGCGCCACAGCCGTCAGACCGACCAGCAGCGACACCGGAGGTGAGCTTTCGAACGAATCGGCGACCAGCGCCGTCACCCCGCCGACGAGGGTGGCCCGCCCCAGCGTCACCCGGTTGGCCGGGCCGAAGGAGGCGAGCCGGGAGCGGAACACCGCCCTGGAGAGCACCGCCCAGGTGCCGACCGCGAAGACCAGGCCGGTCACCCAGCCCGCAGGTCCCATGCCGATCGCCGTGCCGAGCAGGGCCAGCAGCAGGATCTGCACCCCCGCTCCCACCGCGGTCTCCTGTTGGACGGGCATGTGACGACAGGGCCTCGCCTCGTACGTGTTGTTCAGGGCCACCGCACACCCTCCGACGGAGTGACAGAGTCGATCAACGCCGCGTACTGTGCGCGGCCTGTGCACACCTCGGTACGTGGACCACCTGCCGATCGTTCAGGAGGACGTTCGATGAACAGTTCCGCCCGTGCCTTCTGGCTCGGTTCGCCCGGCCGGGGCGAGATACGCGACGAGAGCCTTCCGGAGCCCGGCGCCGGCGAGGTCGTCGTGCGCACGCTGTACTCCGGGGTCAGCCGGGGCACCGAGACCCTGGTGTTCCGCGGCGGGGTGCCCGTCAGCCAGCACGGGGCGATGCGGGCGCCGTTCCAGGAGGGCGACTTCCCGGGGCCGGTGAAGTACGGCTACCTCAACGTGGGCGTGGTGGAGGCGGGGCCGCCGGAGCTGGCCGGGCGCACGGTCTTCTGCCTCTACCCGCACCAGACCCGCTACGTCGTGCCGGCGAGCGCCGTGACCGTGGTGCCCGAGCGGGTCCCCGCGGGGCGGGCCGTCCTGGCGGGCACCGTGGAGACCGCGGTGAACGCGCTGTGGGACGCCGCGCCACTGGTCGGCGACCGGATCGCCGTGGTGGGCGGCGGGATGGTCGGCTGCTCGGTGGCCGCCCTGCTGGCCCGGTTCCCCGGGGTGCGGGTCCAGCTGGTGGACGCCGATCCCGCGCGTGCCACCGTCGCCGAGGCGCTGGGCGTCGGCTTCGCCACGCCCGGGGACGCCCTGGACGGCTGCGACCTCGTCGTGCACGCCAGCGCCACCGAACAGGGTCTCGCCCGCTCGCTCGAACTGCTGACCGCCGAGGGCACCGTCCTGGAACTGAGCTGGTACGGCGACCGCACCGTCTCGCTCCCGCTCGGCGAGGCCTTCCACTCCCGCCGTCTGGTCATCCGCAGCAGCCAGGTCGGCACCGTCTCCCCGGCCCGCCGTGGCAACCGCGGCTACGCCGACCGGCTCGCCCTCGCCCTGGACCTGCTCGCCGATCCGGCGCTGGACGCGCTGATCACGGGTGAGTGCGCGTTCGAGGAACTGCCGGAGGTCATGCCCCGGCTGGCGTCCGGTGAGATATCGGCCCTGTGCCACCGGGTGCGGTACGGCACGGACGCATGAGCTGAGAAACACGCGCCGCTGACCTGACAAAAAGGGTGCGGGCGGGCTGAACAAGGGGAAGCGTGGAGCCGTACTACACGGCATCCCCCGGCAGGTACGGGCGGGGGACCAGACGCGCCGCACCTGGAGGGTCGTCCGTTGTTCAGCATCACCGTCCGCGATCACATCATGATCGCCCACAGCTTCCGCGGCGAGGTGTTCGGGCCCGCGCAGCGGCTGCACGGAGCCACGTTCCTCGTGGACGCCACCTTCCGGCGCGAGCAGCTGGACGACGACAACATCGTCGTCGACATAGGCCTGGCCACCCAGGAGCTGGGCGCGGTGGTCAGCGAGCTGAACTACCGCAACCTAGACAACGAGCCCGACTTCGCCGGGATCAACACCTCCACCGAGTTCCTCGCCAAGGTGATCGCCGACCGGCTCGCCGAGCGGATCCACAAGGGCGCGCTGGGCGAAGGCGCCAAGGGCCTGGCCGGCCTCACCGTCACCCTGCACGAGTCGCATGTCGCCTGGGCGAGTTACGAGCGTGCGCTGTGACCGACACGACCACCCACCACGCCCCGGCCCCCGCAGCCCCGTCCCCGACGGCCCCGGCCCTCGCGGCCCCGTCCCTCGGCTACGTGCCCGCGCAGCGCGCGGGCCTGGAGAACGTCGGGATCATCCCCATGTCCCTGCGCACCGCGCACTTCGTCGTGCCGGGCGGCGTCGACGACCCGGCCACCCCGAGCGGCGGCAACGCCTACGACCGCCGCGTCAGCCTCGACCTGCCCGGCTTCGGCTGGCACGTCCGGCCGCACCCCGTGCCGGGCGACTGGCCCCGGCCCGGCGACCGGGCCCGCGCGGAACTCGCCCGGACGCTGCGGGAGCTGCCGGACGGCGCCGTCGTCCTCCTCGACGGGCTCGTCGCCTGCGGCGTTCCCGAGATCGTCGTACCGGAGAGCGAACGGCTGCGCCTTGCGGTCCTCGTGCACCTCCCGCTCGGCGACGAGACGGGGCTCGACGCGGCCGTCGCCGCCGACCTGGACGCCAGGGAACGCCAGGTGCTGCGAGCCGTGCCCGCCGTCGTCGCCACCAGCGACTGGGCGGTCCGCCGGCTCGTCGCCCACCACGGCCTCGCCCCCGAACGGGTGCACCTCGCCACCCCGGGCGCCGACATCGCGCCGCTCGCCCCCGGCACCGACGGCGTCTCACGCCTGCTGTGCGTCGCCGCGGTCACCCCGCGCAAGGGCCAGCACCGGCTGGTGGAGGCCCTGGCCACGGTCACCGACCTGCCCTGGGAGTGTGTGTGCGTCGGCGCCCTGACCCAGGACCCGGCCTATGTCGCCCGGCTGCGCGACCTGATCGCCGGGCACGGCCTCCAGGACCGCTTCCACCTGGCCGGACCGCGCACCGGCGCCGAGCTCGACGCCTCCTACGCCGCCGCCGACCTGATGGTCCTCGCCTCCTACGCGGAGACCTACGGCATGGCGGTCACCGAGGCGCTGGCGCGCGGCGTGCCCGTGCTGGCCACGGATGTCGGGGGCGTGCCCGAGGCGGTCGGCCGCGCACCCGACGGCGGGGTCCCCGGCATCCTCGTCCCGCCGGAGGACCCCGCCGCCCTCGCCGCCGAACTGCGCGGCTGGTTCGGCGAGGCCGACGTACGCCGCCGGCTCAAGGCGGCAGCCCGTGGCCGGCGCGCCGCCCTCGGCGGGTGGGCCGCCACCGCCCGCAGCCTGGCCGGCGTCCTGGCCCTCCTCCCGCGCGAACCCCGGAGGGCGGCATGAGGGACACGACGGCCGCGGCCCGGACCGGCGGACCCGACGCGGTGATCGCGGGCGCGGGTCCCGTGGGGAGTCCCGGCGAGCGGGCCACCGTACGGCTCCGGGCGGAGGAAGCGGCTGAGCCGCCCCGGTACGCGCCCGAGTGGCTGCGGTTGCGGGAACCCGCCGACGCGGTGGCCCGGGCCACGGACCTGCTCGCTCCGCTACGCGCCCGCCTCGCCGAACAAACGCCCGCGCAGGGCGGGTTCGTCGTGCACGACCTGGGCTGCGGCACCGGTTCGATGGGCCGCTGGCTCGCCCCCCGGCTGGCCGGCGCACAGCACTGGGTCCTGCACGACCGCGACCCCTATCTGCTGCACTTCGCCGCCGCGGGCGCCGCGCGCGCCGCGGCGGACGGCAGCCGGATCACTGTGGAGACCCGGCGCGGCGACCTGGCCCGGCTGACCCCCGACGCCCTGGCCGGGGCCGGCCTGGTGACGGCGTCCGCCCTGCTCGACGTGCTCACCCGCGACGAGGTCGCCGCCCTCGCCGCCGCCTGCGCCGGAGCCGGCTGCCCCGCCCTGCTCACCCTGTCCGTGGCCGGCCGGGTCGCACTCACCCCGGCCGACCCGCTGGACGCCGACCTCGCCGAAGCCTTCAACGCCCACCAGCGCCGCACCGGACTGCTCGGCCCGGACGCGGTGGCGGCCACCCGCGAGGCGTTCGCCGTGCACGGCGCGGACATCGCCGTGCACCCGAGCCCCTGGCGGCTCGGACCCGGCGAACGCGGCCTGGCCGCCCAGTGGCTGCGCGGGTGGGTCGGCGCGGCCGTCGAACAGCACCCCGAACTGGGGCAGCGAGCCGGCCGTTACCTCGCCGAGCGTCTGGAGGCCTGTGCGGCGGGGCAGCTGGAGGTCGTCGTGCACCATGACGACCTGCTGGCCCTGCCCGCGCGGACGGGCGGTGCCGCATGAGGATCCAGACGGTGGACCCGTCGGCGGCCGGCACGGACGCCGTCCCGGCTGCCCCCGCCCCCTCGCTCCGTGCCGCCCGGACCGGCCCCTCCCCGGCTCCCCGGGCGGCAACCGCTTCCGGCCGGGCCACCCGCGTCCGTCCCCTCCTCGCCCGTGCCGTCGGCATCGACACACGTGTGCTGCGGGCACACCTCGGCACCGTCACGGGTGTGCTGATCCTGGCCGTGCTGCTGTGGCGGTTGGGCAGCGGGGTCTTCCTGGACGGACTGCGCCGTATCGACGCGCCCGCGCTTCTCGGCACGGTCGCCGTCGGCGTCGTCACCACCGTGTTCAGCGCCTGGCGCTGGCAGTTGGTCGCCCGTGGGCTGCGCGTCCGGTTGCCGCTCGGCGCGGCCGTCGCCGACTACTACCGCGCGCTGTTCCTGAACGCGGCGCTGCCCGGCGGCGTCCTCGGCGACGTGCACCGCGCGGTGCGGCACGGACGCGGCGCCGGGGACGTGGGACGCGGTGTGCGGACCGTCGTCCTGGAGCGCATGGCCGGTCAACTCGCTCTCGCCGTCACGGCGGTGGCGGTCCTGCCGACCCTGCCGTCCCCGGTCCGCTCGCAGGCCCGCCATCTCGCCCCGCTCATCGGCCTGGCCCTGGTGGGCGCGCTGGCCGTCGCCCTCGCCCTGCGGATGAACCGGCCGCCCTCCAGCGGCCGCCGGGACAGCGGCCTGCACCGGCTGCTCGGCGAGGCGCGCGAGGGGCTGCTGTCCCGCCGTACCGGGCCGGGTGTCGCCTTCTCCTCCGTGGTCGTGCTCGCCGGGCACCTCGTGACGTTCGTGATCGCCGCCCGGGTGGCCGGGTGCGCCGCTTCCGTCGCCGTGCTGCTGCCGCTCGCCGTGCTCGCACTGGTGGCGATGGGACTGCCGCTGAACGTGGGCGGGTTCGGTCCCCGGGAGGGCGTCACGGCGTGGGCGTTCGGCGCCGCGGGCCTCGGCGCGGGCACCGGGCTGGCGGTGGCCGTGGTGTACGGGGCGCTGAGCTTCGCGGCGAGCCTGCCGGGGGCGCTCGTCCTGGTCGCCCACCGGCGCACCGGGCCGCCGGCCGGACGCCGGACCGCCACGGCGGCCCCCGAGTCCGGGCCGCGGGTCACGCCGACGGAGCCGGCGCCCGGCCCCCGGGCCGCTCCGACGGCCCCGGAGCCGGCGCCCGGCCCCTTTGCTCACTCCGGCGGCTCGCCCGGGGCCAGCAGTGAGAAATACGGTTCGAAGGAATCGGCGAGGCTCGCCAGCAGTTTCCTGCCCTTTTCCCCGTCGCCCAGGGAAGGACGGCCGATGACACCCGATTCGGTATAGGCGGACATTCCGACGGTGAGGAGATGACGCCGGTCGTCCGCGACGAAGTCCGCCTTTTCGTAGCCTTCTTTGACCATTTCGGGGTGTGCGTGCAGAAGAATCGACGTCTCGATCTCCCCGGCGTGCATGTCGGTGAGCAGAGAGGTGCGCACCCCGGCCCGTTCCCGGGCCGTCTCCCAGTCCTCCGCGGCCGGGAAGAGCGCGATGTGCTCGCCGCGCGCCGAGGACTCCTGGACGACGTTGCCCAACACGTAGTTGCCGCCGTGCCCGTTGACCACCACCAGGGCGTCCACGCCGGAGCGGCGCAGCGAGTCGGCGATGTCCCGCACCACCGCGTGCAGGGTCGTGGCGGAGATGCTGACCGTCCCCGGCCAGGCCGCGTGCTCGTGCGAACAGGAGATCGTCACCGGCGGGAGCAGGTGCACCGGGTACGCGGCGGCGATCTCCCGGGCGACGGCACAGGCGACCAGCGTGTCCGTCGCCAACGGCAGGTAGGCGCCGTGCTGTTCGAAGCTTCCCACCGGCAGGACGGCGACCTGCCGCGCCCGGCCGGCTCCCCGGTTCCGTACGTCCTCCGTGGTGTCCGCCGGCACCAGGCCCCGCGCACCGGATGCCGTCGGCCGCGTTCCTGAACCACTCATCATTTCCCGGCCTTTCGTCTCTGCTTAGGAACCAGATCATGACAGAAAACCTCGGCGTACTCGGCAAGAAGTCTCCACGGCGCACGGGTGTGGAACGCGTCGTCAATGCCCCACTGCCCACGGTCCACGGGAAATTCCAGGCGATCGGCTACCTCGATCACGACCGTGGCGACGAACAAGTCGCGCTGGTGCACGGCGACATCGGCGCCGAACGGGTTCTGGTCCGGCTGCACTCCGAATGCCTGACGGGTGACGCCTTCGGGTCGCAGCACTGCGAGTGCGGCGACCAGCTCACCGCAGCGCTGCGGGCCGTGGTCGCCGAAGGCAGCGGCGTCGTCGTCTACTTGCGGGGTCACGAGGGCCGGGGGATCGGACTGCTCGCCAAGCTGCGGGCGATGGCATTGCAGGCGGAGGGCCTGGACACGGTCGAGGCCAACCTCGCCCTCGGCCTGCCCATCGACGCCCGCGACTACGGCGTCGCCGCCGGGATGCTGCACGACCTCGGCGTGCGCTCGGTACGTCTGATGTCCAACAACCCGCGCAAACGGGAGGCGTTGGTCCGGCACGGCATCGAGGTGGCCGAGCAGGTGCCGCTGCTGATACCGCCGTGCGAGAGCAACATCACCTATCTGCGCACCAAGCGGGAGCGCCTGGACCACCATCTGCCGCACCTGGACGCGGTGGCTCACCTCTCCTGAGCCGGCGCCGGGCCGGCGGCCGGGACCGCCTCGCCGTCGGCCCCGGACCCCGGTTCGCCGCGCCGCCGTCCGGGCGAGGCCGGGCCGCCGCGGTGCCCCGGCAGCGTCCAGGCCGCCGCCGCGCCCGCGCAGGCCACGGCCGCGAGCGCCGCCAGGGCCGGTCCGGCGCCGCCCGCTGTGCGCAGTGCGGTCGCCGCGGCCACGCCCAGGGCGGGCCCGACGTTCATCGCGGTCTGCTGGAGGCCGCCCGCGACTCCGGCGGAGGCGACGGCCGCCTCGCGGACGACGACCTGCGTCGCGGCCACCATCACCGTGCCGAACCCGGCGCCCAGCAGTGCGAAGCCGGTGCAGAGCGCGGGGGCGGCCGTCGCCCGGACGAGCACCAGCACCCCCAGCGCGAGCAGGAGCATCGCCGTCACCGTCGCGCGGCGTGCCCCGCAGCGGCGCAGCACCACAGGGCACCCGGCCGCCGCGAGGACCATCAGGAGCGCCAACGGCAGGCTCCGCAGGGAACTTTGGAAGGGGTCGAGGCCGAGCGTGTCCTGGAGCACGTAGGTGGCGACGAACAGCGTGCCGGACAGGGCCGCCGACGCGGCCACCAGCACGACGAGCGCCGAGCCGACGGCCGCCGAGCCGATGACGTCCGGCGGCAGCAGCGCAGCGGCGGTGCGGCGCTCGTGCCGGACGAACGCGCCCCCGGCGATCACGGCCGTCACCGCGACGACGGCCGTACCCGGCCCCGCGCCACCGGGCTCCGCCACGGCGACCAGCGCCCGCACCGCACACCCGAGCGCCACCGCCAGCAGCAGCGCCCCCGGCAGATCGAGCCCGGCGACCGACAGCCGCGCCCCCGCGCCGCGCTCGACTCGTCCGGCCCGCCCGCCGCGCCCCGTCCCCCCGGCCCGCACCGAGCGTCCGGCCCGTCCGGCCCCACCGTCCCCTCCGGTCCGCTCGGTCTGAGCAGCCGGAGCCGCCCGAGTGGCGTACTCGCCCCGCTCGTCCTCGTGAGGCGCCAGGGCCAGCAGTCCGAACAGCAGCGCAGGACCCACGTTCAGGAAGAACGCCGCTCGCCAGCCCGGTCCCGCCGCCAGCGCACCACCCGCCAGCGGCCCGGCCGCGGCCGCCACCGCGATGGCGCCCGTCCGGACCGCCAGCGGCATCGCGAGCCGGTCCGGAGGGAAGGCGGCGCGCAGCATCCCCAGCGTGGCCGGCTGCGCCAGCGCGCCGAACACGCCCTGGGCGACGCGCAGTCCGATCACCCAGCCGATCGAAGGCGCGAGCCCGATGCCCGCCGACGCCGCCCCGAAGCCCAGCATCCCCACGGCGAACAGCCGCCGGTGCCCGAGGGGCCGCCGCCCGCTCAGCAGGCCGTGCGGGAGGTCGCCGAGCCGTCCGGCGAACACCAGCAGACTCGCCACCGCGATCAGGTAGCCGGTGCTGGTCCACTGCACCTGTGCGTACGACGCGTCCAACTCTTTCTGCAGCCGGGGCTGGGCCACGGTGAGCACCGTGCCGTCCAGGGCCACGATCACCGCCCCGGCCACACTGCTCGCGAGCGTCACGCCCCGTCGGCGACGGTTCACCGGCCGCCCTCCGGTCCGAGATGCGCGTCCAGGGCCGTTCGAAGAAGGCAGGCCAAGTCGTCGTCCTTCGTGGCCAGTTGCAGGCTTCCCCAACGCCAGAGCTGGGCGATGCCGTGCAGGTTGGCCCACAGGGCGCCGGCGGCCACGCGCGCGTCGGCGTCGAGGCGAACCCGGCCGACCAGGTCCACGAGGATGCCGAAGAGCGGCAGGCTGGTGTCCCGCAGTCCCAAGTGTCCGCTCTCGAGCAGGTCATGGCGGAACATCAGCTCGTACATGCCGCGCTCACGCGTGGCGAACTCCAGGTAGGCGCGTCCCAGCGCGGTCACCTGGGCGCGCGGGTCCGCCTCGCCGTCACCGAGGGCGCCCCGGGCCTCCTCGACCCGCGCGGCCAGCTCGGCGAAGCCGCGCCGCGCGATGGCGGACAGCAACTCCACGTGGGTGGGGAAGTGGCGGCGCGGCGCTCCGTGCGAGACACCCGCCCGGCGGGCGATCTCCCGCAGGGTCAGCGCCTGGACGCCCTCGGCGGCCACCAGCTCCGCGCCGACGTCGACCAATCGGTCCCGCAGCGCCCTCGAACCCTCGTCCGACTCAGTCATGGACACTGTCTACCAGCACGGAGTAGACACTGTCTACTCCGTGCTGGGATGCATGCGCTGACGCCACGGAAGCGGGCCGACAGCGGGGAATGCCGACCACGACCCCGCGGGTTGACCCGGATATGACTCAGGACACATCGCACGACTCCGCTCAGGAAACCCTGCTCGCCCTGCTCCCGGAGGTGCGCGGCGGGGTGCTGGTGACCCTCAAGCGCGACGGCCGCCCCCAGTTGTCGAACGTCAGCCACGCCTACGACCCGGACGAGCGCGTCGTGCGCGTCTCGATCACCGACGACCGCGCCAAGACCCGCAACCTGCGCCGGGACCCACGGGCCTCCTACCACGTCACCAGCCAGGACCGCTGGGCCTACACCGTCGTCGAGGGGACGGCCGAACTGTCCCCCGTGGCGGCGGACCCGCACGACGAGACCGTCGAGGAGCTGATCCGGCTCTACCGCGACCTCCTCGGGGAGCACCCCGACTGGGACGAGTACCGTGCCGCGATGGTCCGCGACCGGCGCCTCGTCCTGCGGCTCGGGGTGGAACGGGCGTACGGCATCCCCAAGGACGCCGACAAGGGCTGAACCGGCCGCCCGCGCCGGCGCCCCCGCCGCCTCGTGCACGTCCGCCCGCACCCGCCTCGCCCCGCCGGCCTCGAAGGCCCGCCCCGCCCGACCGGCTCCGAAACCCCGACCGCCGAGGGGCCGGTCACCAGCCGCCGGCCGGTCAGCCCTGTGGAGCGGCTTCGGTGCGCGCCTCCAGAGCCCTCAGCACCGCGACCATGTCCTCGCCGCCGTGCCCGAGCGTGACCGTCTCCGTGAAGAGGGCGTGACACGCGTCGAGCAGCGGCGAGGCGATGCCCGAGGCGCGGGCGGCCTCGGCGATCAGCCGGTTGTTCTTGAGCACGTCGCCGGCCGCCGCCTGCACGGAGAAGTCCCCGGTCAGCAGCTTCGGCGCCTTCATCAGCGACACCGGGCTGGCCATCGGGCCCGCCCCCAGGACGTCCAGGAACAGCCGCCGGTCGAGCCCCTGCCGCCCGGCGAAGTGGAAGGCCTCGGTGAGCCCGGTCACCAGTGTGATCAGGAACAGGTTGACCGACAGCTTCATCAGCAGCGCGGCCGGCGCGGGACCGCACACGAAGGTCTCGCCGCACAGGGGGGCGAGCAGCCGCCGTACCGTCGCCACCGCCCGCTCCTCCCCGGCCAGCATCGCCACCAGCCTGCCCTCCTCGGCGGGGACGCGCGACCCGGAGACGGGCGCCTCGACGTAGCTGCCGCCCGCCGCCCGCACATCGCTCTCCAGGCCTTGCGAGTACGCGGGCGAGGTGGTGCCCATGTGGACGACCAGCCGCCCCGCTACCCGGGTCGCGAAGTTGGCCGTGCCCCGGGCCAGGACCGCGTCCGTCGCGGCCTCGTCGGCCAGCATCAGGAACACCGCGTCCGAACGGCCGAACACCTCGCCGGGCTCCGCCGCGACCTCGGCGCCGGCGGCACGGAGCGCATCCGCGCGGGCTGCCGTGCGGTTCCAGACGAGCAGCTGGGCGCCGGAGCGGACCAGCCTGAGCGCCATGGGGCGGCCCATGACGCCGAGACCGAGGAAACCGACCTTCACGGGGACCCCCTGGGGGCGGGACGAGGTTATGACAGTGGTCATAGTAGCGAGCGTTATGACGATGGTCATAGGCTGAGGGGTCGTAGGAGATCCGAGGGGCGTGCACGACGCACAGGAGGCGAGGCCGAGGATGACTGAGGCCCGGGGGAGCGAGCGGGGGCCACGGGAGCGGATGGTCTTCAGCGCGGCGCAGCTGATCCGGCGCGACGGGGTCGGCGCGACCGGGATGCGGGACGTCGCCGCCCACGCGGGCGCACCGCGCGGCTCGCTCCAGCACTACTTCCCCGGCGGCAAGGAGCAACTGGTCAACGAGGCGGTGGCCTGGGCCGGGCGCTACGCAGCCCGGCGCGTCGCCCGTTTCGTCGCGGCCCTGCCCGAGCCGACGCCGAGCGGTCTGTTCGCCGCGATGGTGCGGCAGTGGACGGACGAGTACGACACGGCGGGCGCCGTGGGCGGCTGCCCGGTGGCCGCGGCGACGGTCGACCTCGCGTCGTGCGGTCCGTCCACCCGCGAGGCGGCCGCCGCCGCGTTCGCCGCCTGGCGGACGCCGGTGGCCGGGGCGCTCACGGGCATGGGGGTGCCGGCCGAGCGGGCCGAGCCGCTGGCCACGCTGATGATCAGCAGCCTGGAGGGCGCGATCCTGATGGCCCGGGCCGAAGGCGGCGTACGGCCGCTCGCGACCGTCGCCCGCGAACTGGCCCCGCTCCTGGACACGGCCGTACCACCCGACGGCGCTCACCGGCCCGACGGCGCCCCGCACCCGTGAAGGCACGCGTCAGACCCGGGCGGCGGCAGCACGCCCCCACAAGTGAGCAGGGCCCCGGCGCACCCGCCGGAACCCTGCTCACCGGTCCGATCGGCCGCTCCGCCGCGGCCGAGAAGCGTCAGCCCTTCTTCACCGCCTCCACGGCGTGCCCGCCGAACTGGTTGCGCAGCGCGGCGATCATCTTCATCTGCGGCGAGTCCTCCTGGCGGGAGGCGAACCGGGCGAAGAGCGAGGCCGTGATCGTCGGCAGCGGCACGGCGTTGTCGATGGCCGCCTCGACGGTCCACCGGCCCTCGCCGGAGTCCTCCGCGTAACCGCGCAGCTTGTCCAGGTGCTGGTCCTCGTCGAGCGCGTGGACCGCGAGGTCGAGCAGCCAGGAGCGGATGACGGTGCCCTCCTGCCAGGAGCGGAACACCTCGCGGACGTTGTCCACGGAGTCCACCTTCTCCAGCAGCTCCCAGCCCTCGGCGTAGGCCTGCATCATCGCGTACTCGATGCCGTTGTGGACCATCTTCGCGAAGTGGCCGGCGCCCACCTTGCCCGCGTGGACGAACCCGTACGGCCCCTCCGGCTTGAGCGCGTCGAAGATCGGCTGCAGATGGTCGACGCACTCCTTCTCGCCGCCGACCATCAGGGCGTAGCCGTTCTTCAGGCCCCACACACCGCCGGAGACGCCCGCGTCCACGAAACCGATGCCGCGCGCGTGCAACTGCTTGGCGTGCTTCTCGTCGTCCGTCCAGCGGGAGTTGCCGCCGTCCACGACCAGGTCGCCCGGCTTGAGCAGGGTGGCGAGCTGGTCGATGACGTGCTGGGTGGGGCCGCCGGCCGGGACCATCACCCACACCGTGCGCGGCGCCTGGAGCGCGTCGACCAGGTCGACCATGCTCTCCACGTCCGACACTTCGGGGTTCTGGTCGTAACCGACGACCGTGTGGCCGGCGTTGCGGAGGCGCTCCCGCATGTTGCCGCCCATCTTGCCGAGACCGATGAGTCCGAGCTGCATGTCAGTTCACTTCCTGAGGGTGCGGTAGGCGGCCACGAGGGCGGCGGTGGACGGGTCGAGACCGGGCACGTCGGCCCCTTCGGTGAGGGCGGGTTCGACGCGCTTGGCCAGCACCTTGCCGAGTTCGACGCCCCACTGGTCGAAGGAGTCGATGTTCCACACCGCGCCCTGTACGAACACCTTGTGCTCGTACAGCGCGACCAGCTGGCCGAGGACCGAAGGGGTCAGCTCGGTCGCCAGGATCGTGGTGGTGGGGTGGTCGCCGTGGAAGGTGCGGTGCGGGACCTGCTCCTCCGGCACGCCCTCGGCGCGTACCTCCTCGGCGCTCTTGCCGAAGGCCAGCGCCTGCGTCTGCGCGAAGAAGTTGGCCATCAACAGGTCATGCTGCGCCTTGAGTTCGTCGCTCAGTTCGCCTACCGGGTTGGCGAAGCCGATGAAGTCGGCCGGGATCAGCTTGGTGCCCTGGTGGATCAACTGGTAGTAGGCGTGCTGCCCGTTGGTGCCCGGGGTGCCCCACACCACGGGGCCGGTCTGCCACTCGACCGGTTCGCCGTCGCGCTGCACCGACTTGCCGTTGGACTCCATGTCCAGCTGCTGGAGGTAGGCGGTGAACTTCGACAGGTAGTGCGAGTACGGCAGCACCGCGTGCGTCTGCGCGTCGAAGAAGTTGCCGTACCAGATGCCCAGCAGGCCCAGCAGCAGCGGGGCGTTGGCCTCGGCGGGGGCGTTCCTGAAGTGGTCGTCGACGATGCGGAACCCGTCGAGCATCTCGCGGAACCGGTCCGGGCCGATGGCGATCATCAGGGACAGGCCGATGGCGGAGTCGAAGGAGTAGCGGCCGCCGACCCAGTCCCAGAACTCGAACATGTTGGCCACGTCGATGCCGAAGTCGGCGACCTTCTCCGCGTTCGTGGACAGCGCCACGAAGTGCTTGGCCACCGCCTCCGGGCCGGCCTTCAGCTCGCCGAGCAGCCAGTTGCGCGCCGAGGTCGCGTTGGTGATCGTCTCGATCGTGGTGAACGTCTTGGACGCGACGATGAACAGCGTCTCCTCGGCGTCCAGGTCGCGGGTGGCCTCGTGCAGGTCGGCGCCGTCTACGTTGGACACGAACCGGACCGTCAGCCCGCGGTCGGTGAAGGCGCGCAGTGCCTCGTACGCCATCGCCGGGCCGAGGTCGGAGCCGCCGATGCCGATGTTGACGACGTTCCTGATCCGCCGGCCGGTGTGCCCGGTCCACTCGCCCGAGCGCACCCGCCCGGCGAAGTCGGCCATCTTGTCGAGCACTTCGTGCACCTTGGGCACGACGTTCTCGCCGTCGACCTCGATCACCGCGTCGCGCGGGGCGCGCAGCGCGGTGTGCAGCACGGCCCGTCCCTCCGTGACGTTGATCTTCTCGCCGCGGAACATCGCGTCGCGCAGGCCGAACACGTCGGTGGCGGCGGCCAGATCCCGGAGCAGGGCCAGCGTCTCGTCGGTGATCAGGTGCTTGGAGTAGTCGATGCGCAGATCGCCGACGCGCACCGTGTAGCGCTCCGCGCGCGAGGGGTCCTCGGCGAACAGGTCCCGCAGGTGCGGCTGCCACTGGTCGTGGTGGTCCGCCAGCGCGGTCCACTCGGGCCGCCGGGTGAGCTTGGGGGTGTCGGACATGTCAGACGGTCTCCTTGATGCCGTCGCCGCGCAGGGCGATGGCGTACATCTCGTCGGCGTCGAGTCGGCGCAGTTCCTCGGCGATCAGCTCCGAGGTGGGACGTACCTTGAGGGCCAGGGTGCGCGAGGGCTGGCCCGGCAGGGTCAGCGTGGCCAGCGGACCGGCGGGCCGGTCGATGACGATCTCGCCGTCCGCCGTGCCGAGCCGTACGGCCGTCACGAACGGGCCGGCGCTGCCCACCCGGTCCACCCGGACGTCGAGGCGGGCCTCCAGCCAGCGGGCCAGCAGCTCCGCGCTCGGGTTGTCCGGCTCGGCGTCCACGGCCGCCGACGTCACCTCCACCCGGGCCTGGTCGAGGGCGGCGGCGAGCATCGAGCGCCACAGGGTGAGCCGGGTCCAGGCGAGGTCGGTGTCGCCGGGCGCGTAGTGCCGGGCCCGCTGCTCCAGGACCTCGAGGGGGCGGTCGAAGGCGTACAGGTCGGTGATCCGGCGCTGCGCCAGCGCGCCGAGCGGGTCCTCGGCCACGTTCGCCGGGGCCTCCACCGGCCACCACACCACGACCGGCGCGTCCGGCAGCAGCAGCGGCAGGACCACCGAGTCGGCGTGGTCGGACACGTCGCCGTAGGTGCGCAGCACCACGGTCTCGCCGGTGCCGGCCTCGGAGCCCACCCGGATCTCCGCGTCCAGCCGGGAGTGGGTGCGGTCGCGCAGGGTGCGCGCATGCCGCTTGATCACGACCAGGGTGCGCGAGGGGTGCTCGCGCGAGGCGTCCTCGGCCGCCTTGATCGAGTCGTAGGCGTTCTCCTCGTCCGTGACGATGATCATCGTCAGGACCATGCCCACGGCGGGCGTGCCGATCGCGCGGCGGCCCTGCACCAACGCCTTGTTGATCTTGCTTGCCGTGGTGTCGGTCAGGTCGATCTTCATGGCCTGCGCCAGCTCCGTCCGTCTCGTGCGAGCATCTCGTCGGCTTCCCGCGGACCCCAGGTCCCCGAACGGTACTGGGCGGGCCTGCCGTGCTCCTCCCAGTACGCCTCGATCGGGTCGAGGATCTTCCAGGACTCTTCCACTTCCTGGTGCCGGGGGAACAGGTTGGCGTCGCCGAGCAGCACGTCCAGGATGAGCCGTTCGTACGCCTCCGGGCTGGACTCGGTGAAGGACTCGCCGTAGGCGAAGTCCATCGACACGTCCCGGATCTCCATCGACGTGCCCGGCACCTTCGAGCCGAACCGCACCGTCATGCCCTCGTCCGGCTGGACGCGGATCACGATCGCGTTCTCGCCCAGCTCCTCGGTGGCCGTCGAGTCGAAGGGGGAGTGCGGGGCCCGCTTGAAGACCACCGCGATCTCCGTGACCCGGCGACCCAGGCGCTTGCCGGTGCGCAGGTAGAACGGGATGCCGGCCCAGCGGCGGTTGTCGATCTCCAGCTTGACCGCCGCGTAGGTGTCGGTCTTCGACTTCGGGTCGATGCCCTCCTCCTGGAGGTAGCCGACGACCTTCTCACCGCCCTGCCAGCCCTCGGCGTACTGCGCGCGCACCGTGTGGGCGCCCAGGTCCTCGGGCAGCCGCACCGACTTGAGCACCTTCAGCTTCTCGGTGAGCAGCGCCTCCGCGTCGAAGGCGATGGGCTCCTCCATCGCGGTGAGCGCCATCAGCTGGAGCAGGTGGTTCTGGATGACGTCGCGGGCGGCGCCGATGCCGTCGTAGTAGCCGGCCCGGCCGCCGATGCCGATGTCCTCGGCCATCGTGATCTGGACGTGGTCGACGTAGGAGCGGTTCCAGATCGGCTCGTACATCTGGTTGGCGAAGCGCAGCGCCAGAATGTTCTGGACGGTCTCCTTGCCCAGGTAGTGGTCGATGCGGAAGACCTGCTCCGGGTCGAAGACCTCGTGCACGATCCGGTTCAGCTCACGCGCGCTCTCCAGATCATGGCCGAACGGCTTCTCGATGACCGCGCGCCGCCAGGAACCCTGCGGCGCCTCGGCCAGACCGTGCTTCTTCAGCTGCTCGACGACCTTGGGGAAGAACTTCGGCGGCACCGACAGATAGAAGGCGTAGTTGCCGGCCGTGCCCCGGGAGGAGTCCAGTTCCTCCACGGCGACGCGCAGCTGTTCGAACGCGTTGTCGTCGTCGAAGTCGCCGGGGACGAACCGCATCCCCTCGGCGAGCTGCTGCCAGACCTCCTCGCGGAACGGCGTGCGCGCGTGCTCCTTGACCGCGTCGTGCACGACCTGCGCGAAGTCCTGGTCCTCCCAGTCCCGGCGGGCGAAGCCCACCAGCGAGAAGCCCGGCGGCAGCAGACCCCGGTTCGCGAGGTCGTAGACGGCCGGCATCAGCTTCTTGCGGGACAGGTCGCCCGTCACGCCGAAGATGACCAGGCCCGACGGCCCCGCGATACGCGGCAGCCGCCGGTCCCGGGGGTCACGCAGCGGATTCACCCAGTCGGTGGCGGGCACGGCCTCCGTCCGCGCCCCCAAGGACGCGGAGCCGGACGGCGCGGAGCCGCCTCCGGCACCGGAGGCGGCGGCGTCGGACGCGGCCGCCGCGCTCCGGCGGCGCTCCTGTTCGACGGCCGGCTCCCCGGTCTGCATGGCCTTGGGACCCGGCCCCTCCGGAACCGCGGCGGCTCGCGCCGACGGGTCCTTCGCCGCGTCCGCTCCCGGCTTCGCCGGCTCGGCGGGCTTGTTGCTCATTCCGCGTCAACTCCCTTGCTGTTCAAGGACTTCGCGACCGCGTCCAGCAGGTCCTGCCAGGCCGTCTCGAACTTGGCGACGCCCTCGTCCTCCAGCTGCTGCACCACCTCGTCGTAGGAGATGCCCAGCCGCTCGACCGCCGCCAGGTCGGCGCGGGCCCGCTCGTAGCCGCCCGTCACCGTGTCACCGGTGACGACGCCGTGGTCGGCGGCGGCGTTCAGCGTGGCCTCCGGCATGGTGTTCACCGTGCCGGGCGCGACCAGCTCGTCCACGTACAGGGTGTCCTTGTACGCGGGATCCTTCACCCCGGTGGACGCCCACAGGGGACGCTGCGCGTTCGCCCCGGCGCCCGCGAGCGCGGCGAAGCGCTCACCGGCCGGCGTCGTGCCGTCTGCCGAGCCGAACACCTGCTCGTACGCCGCGTAGGCGAGGCGCGCGTTGGCCAGGGCCGCCCGGCCCTTGAGCGCCAGCGCCTCCTCGTCGCCCAGCAGGGTGAGCCGCTTGTCGATCTCGGAGTCGACCCGGGAGACGAAGAACGAAGCCACCGAGTGGATCCGCGACAGGTCCCGGCCCGCGGCGCGCGCCTTCTCCAGACCGGCGAGGTAGGCGTCCGTCACCTCGCGGTAGCGCTCCAGGGAGAAGATCAGTGTCACGTTCACACTGATACCCGCTCCGACGACCTCCGTGATCGCCGGCAGGCCCGCCCGGGTGGCCGGAATCTTGATCATCACGTTGGGCCGGTCCACCAGCCAGGCCAGCTGCCGCGCCTCGGCGACGGTGGCCGTCGTGGCGTGCGCGAGCCGCGGATCGACCTCGATGGAGACCCGGCCGTCCCGGCCGCCCGTCGCCTCGAACACCGGCCGCAGCACATCGGCGGCGGCCCGTACGTCGGCGGTGGTCATCATGCGCACCGCCTCCTCGACGGTGACGCCGCGCACCGCCAGATCGGCCAGCTGCTCCTCGTAGCCGTCGCCCGAGCCGATGGCGGCCTGGAAGATCGAGGGGTTGGTGGTCACGCCCACCACGTGCTTGTTCTCGACGAGACCGGCCAGGTTGCCCGAGTCGATCCGGCGCCGCGACAGGTCGTCCAGCCAGATCGACACGCCCTCGGCGGACAGGCGCTCGAGCGCTCCGGCGGTCGCGGTTGCTTCGGTCACAGTGATCATCTTCCTTGTTGCGATCGGATCATGCGCGCGCGGCGGCCAGCGATGCGCGGGCCGCGGCGGCGACGTTCTCGGGGGTGAAGCCGTACTCGGCGAACAGGGTGCCGGCGGCGGCGGAGGCGCCGAAGTGCTCCAGGGAGACGATGCGGCCCGCATCGCCCACATAGCGGTACCAGGTCAGCCCGATGCCGGCCTCCACCGCCACCCGCGCCCGCACCGACGGCGGCAGCACCCGCTCGCGGTACTCGCGCGGCTGCTCCTCGAACCACTCCACCGACGGCATCGACACCACCCGGGCGCCGATCCCCTCGGCCGCCAGCTCCTCCCGGGCGGCCACGGCGAGCTGCACCTCGGAGCCGGTGGCGATGATCACCACGTCCGGGGTGCCGGTGGGGGACTCCTTCAGCACATAGCCGCCCCTGGCCGCGTCCGGGTCCGGCGCGTACGTCGGCACGCCCTGGCGGGTCAGCGCGAGGCCGTGCGGGGCCGGGTCGGTGGAGTGCCGGCGCAGGATCTCCGCCCAGGCGATCGCGGTCTCGTTGGCGTCGGCGGGGCGCACCACGTTGAGACCCGGGATGGCGCGCAGCGTGGCCAGGTGCTCGACCGGCTGGTGGGTGGGGCCGTCCTCACCGAGGCCGATGGAGTCGTGCGTCCACACGTACGTCACCGGCAGCTGCATCAGCGCGGACAGCCTGACCGCGTTGCGCATGTAGTCCGAGAAGACCAGGAACGTGCCGCCGTAGACGCGCGTGTTGCCGTGCAGGGCGATGCCGTTCATCTCCGCGGCCATGGAGAACTCGCGGATGCCGAAGTGGATCGTGCGCCCGTAGGGGTCGGCGCCCGGCAGCGGGTTGCCCTTCGGCAGGAACGACGACGTCTTGTCGATGGTGGTGTTGTTGGACCCGGCCAGGTCGGCGGAGCCGCCCCACAGCTCGGGCAGGACCGCGCCGAGCGACTGGAGCACCTTGCCGGAGGCGGCGCGCGTGGCGACCGCCCTGCCCTCCTCGAACACCGGCAGCGCGTCCTGCCAGCCCTCCGGGAGCTGGCCGGCCACGATCCGGTCGAGCAGCTTCGCCCGCTCCGGCTGGGCGCCGCGCCACTTGTCCAGCCGCTTGTCCCAGGCGGCGTGCGCCTCGGCGCCCCGGTCCAGGGCCTGCCGGGTGCGGGCGAGGACGTCCTCCTCGACCTGGAAGGTCTGCTCCGGGTCGAAGCCGAGCAGCCGCTTGGTGGCGGCGATCTCGTCCTCGCCGAGCGCCGAGCCGTGCGCGGCCTCGGTGTCGCGCGCGTTGGGGGCCGGCCAGGCGATGATCGTGCGCAGGGCGATGATCGAGGGGCGGCCGGTCTCGGCCTTGGCCGCCGTCAGCGCCTCGTACAGCGCCGGTACGTCGATGTCGCCGTCCCCGGTCGGCTCGACGCGCTGGGTGTGCCAGCCGTAGGCCTCGTAGCGCTTCAGCACGTCCTCGGAGAAGGCGGTGGCGGTGTCGCCCTCGATGGAGATGTGGTTGTCGTCGTACAGGAAGACCAGGTTCCCGAGCTTCTGGTGCCCGGCCAGCGAGGACGCCTCGGCGGAGACGCCCTCCTCCAGGTCGCCGTCGGAGACGATCGCCCAGACGGTGTGGTCGAAGGGGGACTCGCCCTCGGGGGCGTCCGGGTCGAACAGGCCGCGCTCGTAGCGGGCGGCCATCGCCATGCCCACCGCCATCGCGGCGCCCTGGCCGAGCGGGCCGGTCGTCGTCTCCACGCCGGCCGTGTGCCCGTACTCCGGGTGGCCGGGCGTCTTGGAGCCGTAGGTGCGGAACGCCTTCAGGTCGTCCAGCTCCAGCTCGTAGCCGGCGAGGTAGAGCTGGGTGTAGAGGGTCAGCGAGGTGTGGCCGGGGGAGAGGACGAACCGGTCGCGGCCGATCCACTCCGGGTCGGCCGGGTCGTGCCGCATCACCTTCTGAAAGATCGTGTACGCGGCCGGGGCCAGGCTCATCGCCGTGCCCGGGTGGCCGTTGCCGACCTTCTGCACGGCGTCGGCCGCCAGCAGACGGGCGGTGTCCACGGCACGCCGGTCGAGGTCGGTCCACTCGAAGCGGTCGGTTGTGTGCTCGCTCATCTTCAAGAAGTCCTCGGAAGAAGCGGAAGTGGTGCCGGACGTGTTCGAACTTAAAAGTCAGACTTTTTTGCCGGAAGGTCTTCGTGTGTCAGCCTGTGGTGAAAATGGGACACCCCGCGACGAACGATCCGGACGTCGGGCGGCCAAGGCGGTACGAGAGGGACATGACGGACGCAATCACCCATGGCGGAGCAGGTGCCCGGGACGCCGGCGCCGAGCGGGACGCCGGCGAAGCCCCCGTCGGGGCGGACACCGAGGAGCGCGACCGCGACGGCGACGGCGACAGGGCGGGAGCCGACGACGTCGGGGGGACGAGGCCCGGCGACGGCGACGGGATCAGGACCTTCCGCTTCCCCGTCGACCTCAGTCTCGGCGGCGTGGGGCTCCAGATCGGCCCCATGGGCAGCGAGCGCACCTGGCACGCCGAGGCTCCTCTGCATCGCGTCCACCGGATCGACTTCCACGTGGTCATGCTCTTCGCCGACGGCCCCGTGCGGCACATGGTCGACTTCGCCGAGTACGAGGCCGCCGCCGGGGACGTGCTGTGGGTCCGCCCCGGACAGGTCCATCGGTTCTCCCGCACCGACGAGTACCGCGGAACCGTCCTGACCATGCAGCCCGGCTTCCTGCCCCGCGCCACCGTCGAGGCGACCGGCCTGTACCGCTACGACCTGCCGCCCCTGCTCCACCCCGACGAGGCCCGGCGCGAGGCCCTCAAGGCCGCCCTCGCCCAGCTGCGCCGCGAGTACGAGGACACCGACACCCTCCCGCTCAGCCTGCACACCGCCGTGCTGCGGCACTCGCTCACCGCGTTCCTGCTGCGCCTGGCCCACCTCGCCGCCAGCTCCGCCGAGGCCACCCGGCGGCAGGCCGACACCACCTTCACCCTGTTCCGCGACGCGGTCGAGAAGGGCTTCACCACCAACCACAGCGTCAGCGCCTACGCCGACGCCCTCGGCTACTCCCGCCGCACCCTGGTCCGCGCGGTCCGCGCCGCAACCGGCGAGACACCCAAGGGCTTCATCGACAAACGCGTGGTGCTGGAGGCCAAGCGGCTGCTGGCCCACACCGCACTGCCGATCGGCCGGGTCGGAGCGGCCGTCGGCTTCCCCGACGCGGCCAACTTCTCCAAGTTCTTCCACCTGCACACCGGCCAGAGCCCGGTCGCCTTCCGCGCCGAACTGCGCTGAACGCACGGCGGCCCCGCGCACGGTGCGCGGGGCCGCCGGAAGCCGACAGGCCGGAAGGGGAAACTGCCGTCCTACTGAAGGCGGTACGAGTACACGGTCGTCGTCACCTTGCACACGCTCGGCGGGACGACCTCGGCGCGCAGCACGCCGCGGGCCGCGTCGTAGTCCACGCCCTCCGCCTCGAACGTGCCCGAGCACACGCTGCGCCGGGGCAGCGCGAACAGGCTCGCCACATGCCCGGTGACCGGCCCGCCGTCCAGCTTGTGGTCCAGGTCCACCTGGAGCAGCGGCCGGTCCTCCGGGAACAGCGACCTCGAGCCGTCGTCCGACGCGCACAGCAGCCGCGTGTCGCTGACGAAGTCGCAGCCCTGGACGTCGCGCACGGGCTTGTCGAGGGTGATCTGAGGCGCCTGCGGGAGCGAGCCGCCGGCGGCGGGGGTCGCCGGGTTGAGCAGGGGAGCGGGGAAGACCTGGAGCCGGTCCTGGTCGCCCCACTCGCCCGACACCAGCCACTGGGCGTCGGGCGAGACGGCGGCGAAGGAGTTGTTCACCTTCTCGCCGGCGTCGAGCCGGTGCACGTACTCGTAGCGCTTGCCGGCCGGGGTGGTCACAGCGAACATCTTCGACGTCGCGTCGTCCGCGCCCTGGTAGGCGTCGAAGACGTGGTCGCGTGCGATGTCCGGGTCGCCGACGTGGTTCCAGCCCTTGATCCGCAGGTCCAGCGGAATCGAGGCGAGGCCCCGGTGCAGCAGTGAGCCGTCCGTGCGGCTGGCCAGGCCCTGACTGCCGCTCAGCGAGTCGACGTACGCCGTCCCGGTCTCCTGCCAGACCGGCACCGCCGCCACGGCGGAGGCGGCCGTGCCGAGAGCGACGGCCGCCGACAGGGCCGCGACGGCGAAGAGTTGACGTCTCATCCGTACCTGCCATGTCCATGAGGGGGGATGGGGCTCGCATCGAACCATGTGCCGGGTCGTCAGGTCACCGTCTTCGGCCCACGCGTCCGGATCACGCCCCTGCCACCCCCTACGCCCAAGGCGCCCCCGCCGCCCCGCACCCGGCGTCGCGGGCCGCGCCCCGGCCGGCGAGTAGGGTGCGGAGCGGGCCGGACGGGCGTCGTGGCGGGAAGGTACGAGGGTGAGGCTGACGATTCTGGGCGGCGGCGGGTTCCGCGTGCCGCTGGTGTACGGGGCACTGCTGACGGACCGTGCCGAGGGCCGGGTCACCGAGGTCGTCCTGCACGACGTCGACGCCGGGCGGCTGTCCGCCGTGACCCGGGTCCTGGCCGAACAGGCGGCCGGGGCGCCCGGCGCCCCCGCGGTACGGGCCACCACCGACCTCGACGAGGCCCTGCGCGGGGCGGACTTCGTGTTCTCCGCGATCCGCGTGGGCGGCCTCGCGGGACGAGCCGAGGACGAACGGGTCGCCCTCGCCGAAGGCGTGCTCGGCCAGGAGACCGTCGGTGCGGGCGGCATCGCCTACGGCCTGCGCACCGTTCCTGTCGCCGTCGACATCGCCCGGCGCGTGGCCCGCCTCGCACCCGACGCCTGGGTCATCAACTTCACCAACCCGGCGGGACTCGTCACCGAGGCCATGTCCCGCCACCTCGGCGACCGCGTCATCGGCATCTGCGACTCGCCGGTCGGCCTCGGCCGCCGGATCGCCCGGGTGCTCGGCGTACCGCCCGGCCAGGCGTGGATCGACTACGTCGGCCTCAACCACCTCGGCTGGGTGCGCGGGCTGCGCGTCGCCGGACGCGACCTGCTCCCGCGCCTGCTCGGCGATCCGGAGCTGCTCGGCTCCTTCGAGGAGGGCCGCCTCTTCGGCCCCGAGTGGCTGCGCTCCCTCGGCGCGATCCCCAACGAGTATCTGCACTACTACTACTACAACCGCGAGGCCGTCGAGGCCTACCAGCGGGCCGAGAAGACCCGCGGCGCCTTCCTGCGCGACCAGCAGGCCGCGTTCTACGAGGGGTTGAGCGACCCGGCGGCCCCGGCGCTCGCGGCCTGGAACCGCACCCGCGCCGAACGCGAGGCCACCTACATGGCCGAGAACCGCGAGGCGGCAGGGGCGGGGGAGCGCGAGGAGGAGGACCTCTCCGGCGGCTACGAGAAGGTGGCCCTCGCGCTGATGCGGGCCATCGCCCGCGACGAACGCGCCACGCTCATCCTCAACGTCCGCAACCGGGACACCCTCTCGGTGCTGGACGCGGACGCCGTCGTCGAGGTGCCCTGCCTGGTCGACGCCAACGGCGCGCACCCGGTCGCCGTCGATCCGCTGCCGGGCCACGCCACCGGTCTGGTCTGCGCGGTCAAGGCGGTCGAGCGCGAGGTGCTGACGGCGGCCGAGTCGGGCTCCCGGGCGTCGGCGGTCAAGGCGTTCGCCCTGCACCCGCTGATCGACTCGGTGAACGTGGCCCACCGCCTGCTCGACGGCTACACCCGGGCCCACCCGGAGCTGGCGTATCTCAAGTGACCGGGCGGGGGAGAGACGGCGGCGGCCTCCCTGCCACACCACGGACGGAAGGAATCCACGGAGGGCGGTGATTCGGCCACGGCCGGCACGGCGGACCTGGAACGCACTTGTCCGGATGTCGGCCGGTGTGTTGTTGTGGTGGCCGACAGGTGCGTGACGGGGGGCCGGAGTGACGGGGACAGCGGGCGGCGACGGACGGCTGCTTGCCATCAGCGACCTGCACATCGGCTACCGCGAGAACCGCGAACTGGTCGAGCGGATGGAGCCGGAGTCGGAGGACGACTGGCTGCTGGTCGCCGGGGACGTCGCCGAGACCGTGACCGACGTCCGCTGGGCCCTGAAGACGCTGGCGAGCCGCTTCCGCAAGGTGATCTGGGCGCCCGGCAACCACGAACTGTGGACCCATCCGAAGGACACCGTCACCCTGCGCGGCGTCGCCCGCTACGAACACCTGGTCGAGGTCTGCCGCGAACTCGGCGTGACGACGCCCGAGGACCCCTACCCTCGCTGGCAGGGCCCTGGCGGCCCGGTGGCCGTCGCCCCGCTGTTCCTGCTGTACGACTACTCGTTCCTGCCGGCCGGCTGCGCCACCAAGGACGAGGGACTGGCCTACGCGAACGGCACCGGGATCGTCTGCAACGACGAGTTCCTGCTCCACCCCGACCCGTACCCGAGCCGCGAGGCCTGGTGCCGGGCCCGGGTCGCCGAGACCGAGCGCCGGCTCGCCGAACTCCCCGCCGACCTGCCGACCGTGCTCGTCAACCACTACCCGCTGGACCGGCACCCCATGGAGGTGCTCTGGTACCCGGAGTTCGCCATGTGGTGCGGCACCCGGCTGACCGCCGACTGGCACCGCAGGTTCCGGGTGACCGCCATGGTCTACGGCCACCTCCACATCCCCCGGACCACCTGGCACGAGGGCGTCCGCTTCGAGGAGGTCTCCGTGGGCTACCCCCGCGAGTGGCGCAAGCGGCCGGGACCGCCGGGCAGACTGCGCCGCATTCTCCCGATGGAGGGCTGAACCGGTGATCGACGAACTGCTCCCGGACTCGGTGGTGGCCGTGGAGTCGTACGGTGGCGAAGAGGGCGTCCTGCCCCCGCTGTTCCCCGAGGAGGAGGCGGTCGTGGCACGCGCGGTCGACAAACGCCGCCGCGAGTTCACCACCGTACGCGCCTGCGCCCGGCGTGCCATGGAGAAGCTCGGCGTCCCCCCGCAGCCCATCCTGCCCGCGGAACGCGGCGCCCCGGTCTGGCCGCAGGGCCTGACCGGCAGCATGACCCACTGCGAGGGCTACTGCGCCGCGGCCCTGGTCCGCGCCACCGATCTGGCCTCCCTCGGCATCGACGCCGAACCGCACGGCCCGCTCCCGGACGGCGTGCTGACGGCGGTCGCCCTGCCCGCCGAGGCGCGCCGACTGCGCACGCTCGCCGACCAGGACGCCGCCGTCCACTGGGACCGGCTGCTGTTCAGCGCCAAGGAGTCCGTCTACAAGGCGTGGTTCCCGCTGACCGGCAAGTGGCTCGACTTCATGGAGGCGGACATCGAGATGTACGCCTACCCCGGGACGCCTCATCTCGGCGCTTTCCGGGCCGAGTTGCTCGTCCCCGGGCCCGAGGTCGGTGGCCGTCGCGTGAGCGCCTTCCACGGCCGCTGGACGGTCGCCAGGGGCCTGGTCGTCACGGCGGTGACGGTCCCGTACGCCTGAACGGCCGCGTGCCTGGAAGCCGCGTGCCTGAACAGCGGCGCGATGGAACGGCCGAGCACCCCGGCGTCCGCACCCCCGAGCACCCGCGCCGTGCCCGGTCCCGGCGCCCCGGGCGGCTGCGCCGGCGGCCGGGGCCGGGCGCCGGCGGCGGTGGGGCGCCGGCCCGGTCAGGGTTTCGGGCACCAGCTGCCGAGCAGATCGAAGAAGGCCCCCTCGTTGCCCGTCAGTCCGGCCCGGGCCAGCGCCTGGTCCGCCTCGGCGAGGACGGACGGCGGGACGAGCGGCGGCCGACCGGCCGCCGCCGGGGCGTCGAAGGCGGCCCGCACGGTGTGCAGCAGCCGCAGATAGGCCTGGACGGCGGTGCGTTCGTGGTCGGTCAGTACGGCGGCAGTCGGCATCGGTCGCTCTCCCCGGTCTCGGCGTCACACGGTCCCGCGCCCGGTTGCCCGGGGACGCGGTGCCACCAGCTTGCCGCCCCCCACTGACAACGCCCCGGACCGCGCTGCGGTGCGCCCGCCCGGCTCAGGGACGAGACGCCCGCGTCCCCGGCCGGTCTCAGGACTCGGGGCGCTTGACGCTCTCCAGGAGCATGTCCAGCCATTCGGCGACCTTGTCCCGGTGCTGGTCGGTGGGGAGTTGGGCGGCCCGCCAGGCGATGCCGCGCACGCCGTGGTTCTGGAGCAGCCGCTCCAGCGGGTCGTCCGCGGCGGCCGCCGCCTCCCGCTCGCGGTCCGCGAGGCGTTGCAGCAGCTCCTGCTCGGTGCGCTGGAGCGCGCCGGCCAGCGCCTCGGGGTCCTCGGCGGTGAGGAAGCCCGCGTGCACGCGGAAGAACCGCTGGATGGCGTCGCAGTGCTCCATGGTGGGGCGCCGGTCGCCGTTGATGAGGGCGCCCGCCTGCTGGCGCGACATGCCCGCGCCGTCGGCGATCTCCTGCTGGGTGTAGCGCCGCCGGTCGGGCTTGAGCCGGGTGCGGCGCAGCAGATCCAGCCGTTGCAGGAAGCGGGCCTGCACGTCCGGTTCGCCCGCCGGCCGGCCGCTCAGCAGTTTCCTGATCACGGGTTCGGGCACGCCGCAGGCCACCGACAGGCGGGCGGCGTCGAAGACCTCCGCCTGGGGGACGCCCAGCCGGTCGGCGAGCGCGGTGACACGTGCGACGACCGCCGACAGGACAGCCGACGCCACGGTACCCGGATCCTCGATGCCATCCGTCACCGACAGATCTCCTACGTCTCTCTACAGACTTCTCACAGGGCAGGGTGCCGTGAACTTCCCGGAGAGTAGCCCGTTGCTCGAACTCACATCCAGGTCTCGCCACAACTGTGGCCAATTTCAGCCGTCGACCGGCATGGAATGCCACGATAGTTGACACGGTCCCGTCCGAACAGCAGGATCAAGGCGCCGCGTGAAGGCCGCAGAGGCAAGAGGGGTGACCTCCCGATGGCATTTCAGGCAGGAGGGCAGCGGCCGGCGCCGCAGCCCGTTCCCGTCAGTCCCGAGGCGCAGGCCTACCTGCAGGACTACGCCATGCTTCTGGAGGCCGTCTCCTTCCCGTCCTTCGTCGTCGACCACCGCTGGGACGTCGTCCTGACCAACGGCGCCTTCACTTCGCTCTTCGGCGGCGCGGGCCCGCACCCGACGGCCATGCCCGGAGACAACTTCCTGCGGTTCGTGCTGTTCCACCCGGAGGCGGGCGCCGTCCTCGGGGACCACGAGGCGCGCTGGTGCCTGCCGATGCTGGCGCAGTTCGCGGCGACCGTGGAGCAGTGGGGGCACGATCCGGCCCTCCAGGCCATCCGCCGGGACATCGCCCAGGACCCCATCATGGAGGCCGCCTACCGGCACGGCGTGCCGCACTGGATCCGGGTGGCCGGTCCGTCGGCCGCCGAGTCGGACGGCGCGGTGCGGCCGCTGCTGCATCCCGATCCGCGCTGGGGCGCCACCGAGTGCCGGGTGGTCGAGGAGACCCCGGCCATGCTGCGGGAGTTCGGCTACACCCGGTTCACCCTGGTCCTGCGCGAACCGCCGCGTCCGGCCCCGGCCCGGCGCCGCCCGCGCCGCGTCCGCCGTCCGGCCGGCCACCTCAGCGTGGTGCCCACCTCCGAGTCCTGACGCACGGTACCGCCGGCGTTCAGGTCGCCGACGGCACCGGGCGCCGGACCGGCCCCGGCCGCCCTTGCCCGGACGGCACGTCCGTCCGGGCAAGGGCCGTCCGGGCGGACGCGGCCGGGCAAGGGCGGCCGGCTCAGGACCGGCGGGGCCGTGCCCGGCGCGTCTTCGCCGCCTTCCCCGCCTTCGACTCCGCCCCGGCACGTCACCACCACCCCCGAGTGCACGCCCCACGACGGTGAGCCGCCCCCTCCTTACGCAAGTAACTTGCGCATTCTTGCGATACTCTTGCGTGCATGACGCGACGACTTGCGGAAGTGGCGAAGAAGGTCGGGGTCAGCGAGGCCACGGTCAGCCGGGTGCTCAACGGCAAGCCCGGGGTGTCCGAAGCCACCCGGCAGGCGGTGCTGTCCGCGCTGGACGTGCTCGGCTACGAGCGGCCGACGCAGCTGCGCGGCGAGCGGGCGCGGCTGGTCGGCCTCGTCCTGCCCGAGTTGCAGAACCCCATCTTCCCCGCCTTCGCCGAGGTCATCGGGGGCGCGCTGGCCCAGCTGGGGCTGACCCCCGTGCTGTGCACCCAGACCAAGGGCGGCGTCTCCGAGGCGGACTACGTCGAGCTTCTGCTCCAGCAGCAGGTCTCCGGCGTCGTCTTCGCCGGCGGCCTCTACGCCCAGGCGGACGCGCCGCACGACCACTACCGTCAGCTGGCCGACCGCAACATCCCGGTCGTGCTGGTCAACGCGGGGATCGAAGACCTCGGCTTCCCCGGGGTGTCCTGCGACGACGCGGTCGCCGTGGAGCAGGCCTGGCGCCACCTCGCCTCGCTCGGGCACGAGCGGATCGGCCTCGTCCTCGGCCCCGGCGATCACGTGCCGTCCGCGCGGAAGCTGGCCGCGGCCCGCGCGCTCGGCGCCGAGCTGCCCGACGAGTTCGTCGTCCGCGCCATCTTCTCCATCGAGGGCGGCCACGCCGCGGCGACCAAGCTCATCGACCGCGGTGTCACCGGCTTCATCTGCGCCAGCGACCCGCTCGCCCTCGGCGTCGTACGCGCCGCCCGGCGCCGGGGCCTCGACGTCCCGAGGCGGATCTCCGTCGTGGGCTACGACGACTCCGCGCTGATGAACTGCACGGAACCCCCGCTGACCACCGTCCGCCAGCCCATCGAGTCCATGGGCAAGGCCGCAGTGGAGCTGCTGAACGCGCAGATCGGGGGCAGTGCCGTACCGGCGGACGAGCTGCTGTTCGAACCGGAACTGGTGGTGCGCGGCTCCACCGCGCAGGCCCCCCGGGACTGACCGACGCGACCCACCGGGCCGGGTCGTATCCGCGACCCGGCCCGGCACCCGGCCCACCCGTCCGACGCCTGGTCTGCCGGAATCCGGCACTCGGCCCGTCCTTGGGTCCGCGCCCGGCTCCCGCGGGTCCGCGCGCCCGCCCGGCCCCATGCTCCGGGGCAGCCCGCCGGGCGCGCATCCGGGTCCGCCCGGACCTTCGTGCCCCGGCCCCACGGGCCCGCGTGCCCGCCCTGCCCCGGCCTCCGGCGCGGCGCCCCGGGTCCGCGTCCCCCTGGCCCGACCAGGGGCTTCGCGCCCGGACCCCGGGCCCGGGCGACGACCCGTCCAGGCCTCAGGCTCCCGCCGGGCCCGTGCGCCCGTCCGTCCGCGCTGCTGCGCCTGACTCCACAGGCCCGGCGACGGCACGCCCAGGACTCAGGGCGCAGCCCGCCGGACTGCCCGCACCCGCCCAGTCCACCCACCAGCTCCGTGACGCGCCGTCGCAGGCCTGCAATCGCTTTCCGCGTCCTCGCCCACGCCCGTCACGCCTTCGGCAAAACCCCGTCCCGAAGATCCTGCCTGCTGTCAATTAATTTCATTTTCTGCGCGAGATCTTGCGCGCAGCTCTCACCGGTGCTTGAGTGTGCCGCGCCCACCGCTCCTGCCCAGAGGGGTCCACCGATGAGAAATACCGGGTTCCGCCCTGCCGTCGCCGCCCTCGGCGTCTGCGCCCTCGCTCTCGCCCTGACGTCGTGCGGTTCGGACGACGACGACGCCGCGAGCGGCAAGACCCGTATCACGGTCAACTGCGAGCCGCCCAAGAGCGCCAAGGTCGACCGGAAGTTCTTCGACGAGGACACCGCGTCCTTCGAGAAGCAGAACCCGGACATCGACGTCACGCTGCACGACGCGTTCCCCTGCGAGGACCCCAAGACCTTCGACGCCAAGCTGGCCGGCGGCCAGATGGAGGACGTGTTCTACACGTACTTCACCGACGTCAAGCACGTCGTGGACACCGGCCAGGCCGCCGATCTGACGCCCTACGTCAAGGAGTTGAAGAGCTACAGCACCATCCAGCAGCAGCTGCGCGACATCTACACCGTCGACGGCAAGGTCTACGGCATCCCGCGCACCGGCTACTCGATGGGCCTGATCTACAACAAGAAGCTCTTCCAGAAGGCCGGCCTCGACCCCGAGAAGCCGCCGACGACGTGGGACGAGGTCCGTGCCGACGCCAGGAAGATCGCCGCGCTCGGGGGCGGCACCATCGGCTACGCCGACTACAGCGCCCAGAACCAGGGCGGCTGGCACTTCACCGCCGAGATGTACTCGCAGGGCGGCGACATCGTCAGCGCCGACGGCAAGAAGGCCGCCGTCGACACCCCCGAGGGCCACGCCGTCCTCCAGAACCTGCACGACATGCGCTGGACCGACGACTCCATGGGCAGCAAGCAGCTCCTCGTCATCAACGACGTCCAGCTGCTCATGGGCTCGGGCAAGCTCGGCATGTACCTGGCCGCCCCGGACAACATCCCGATCCTGGTCAAGGAGAAGGGCGGCAACTACAAGGACCTCGCCCTCGCCCCCATGCCCGGCGGCAAGGGCACCCTCGTCGGCGGCGACGGCTACATGTTCAACAAGAAGGACACCCCCGCCCAGATCCGGGCCGGACTGAAGTACCTCGACCACATGTTCCTCACCCCCGGCAAGGGCTTCCTCGGCGACTACGCCCGCGCCAAGAAGAACGACGCGCCCGTCGGCCTGCCCGAGCCGCGCCTGTTCACCGGCGCCGCCGACGCCACCGACCAGCAGGTCAAGAAGGCCAACGCCAACGTCCCGGTGGAGAACTACCAGTCCTTCCTGGACGGCAACCAGAAGCTCCAGCTGAAGGTCGAGCCGCCCAACGCCCAGCAGATCTACTCCGTCCTCGACGGCGTCGTCTCCGCGGTCCTCACCAAGAAGGACGCCGACATCGACCAGTTGCTCGAGGACGCCTCCGGCAAGATCGACGGCATCCTGGCCCGGAGCTGACCGACCATGACGAAAACGGCCGAGCGGCGGCCCGCCCAGGCGAAGGCCGTCCACCCGGTTCAGGCGCCGTCCCCGGCAGGGGACCGGAGGCGGCGCCGCCTCGCCGAGCAGGCCCGCGCCTACGCCTTCCTCCTCGGCGGACTGATCTGCTTCGCGCTGTTCTCCTGGTACCCGGCGATCCGCGCCGTCGTGATCGCCTTCCAGAAGTACACGCCGGGCAACCCGCCCGAGTGGGTCGGCACCGCCAACTTCACCCACGTCCTGCACGACCCCGAGTTCGGCGCCGCCTGGCGCAACACCCTCACCTTCACGGTGCTCGCCCTGCTGATCGGCTTCGCCGTCCCGTTCGTCCTGGCCCTCGTCCTGAACGAACTGCGGCACGCCAAGGCCTTCTTCCGGGTCGTGGTCTACCTGCCGGTGATGATCCCGCCGGTGGTCAGCGCCCTGCTGTGGAAGTGGTTCTACGACCCGGGCGCCGGCCTCGCCAACGAGGCGCTGCGCGCCCTGCACCTGCCCACCTCGAACTGGACCAACGGCACCGACACGGCGCTGGTCTCCCTGGTCCTGGTGGCGACCTGGGCCAACCTCGGCGGCACCGTCCTGATCTACCTGGCCGCACTCCAGTCCATTCCCGGCGAGCTGTACGAGGCCGCGGAACTGGACGGCGCGAACCTCCTCCAGCGCGTCCGCCACGTCACGATCCCACAGACCCGGTTCGTCATCCTGATGCTGATGCTGCTTCAGATCATCGCCACCATGCAGGTGTTCACGGAGCCCTTCGTGATCACCGGCGGCGGCCCGGAGAGCGCCACGGTCACCGTCCTCTACCTCATCTACAAGTACGCCTTCCTCTACAACGACTTCGGCGGCGCCTGCGCGCTGAGCGTGATGCTCCTCGTGCTGCTCGGCGTCTTCTCCGCGGTCTACCTCAGGCTGACCCGGTCCGGCTCCGGCGAGGAGTACGCATGAGCAGCGCGACCCGCACCCTCGTCTCCCCGGCCACCCTGGCCCGCCCGCGCGGCAAGGTCCTCTACTGGACCGTCTTCGGCGCGGTCGTGCTCCTGTTCACGCTGGCCTTCCTCTTCCCCGTCTACTGGATGGTGACCGGCGCGGCCAAGTCGCCGGACGAGGTGGCCCAGACCCCGCCCACCCTGGTCCCCGAGCACTGGCACACAGGCGCCTTCACCGACGCCTGGGACCTGATGCAGCTGCCGCGGCACCTGTGGAACACCGTCGTCCAGGCCGCCGGCGCATGGGCCTTCCAGCTGGTGTTCTGCACGGCCGCCGCCTACGCTCTGTCCAAGCTGAGACCGGCCTTCGGCAAGGTGATCCTCGGCGGCATCCTGGCCACCCTGATGGTCCCGGCGCAGGCCCTGGTCGTGCCGAAGTACCTGACCGTGGCCGACCTGCCGATCCTGCACACCAGCCTGCTCAACGACCCCCTCGCGATCTGGCTGCCGGCCGTCGCCAACGCCTTCAACCTCTATCTGCTCAAGCGGTTCTTCGACCAGATACCGCGCGACGTGCTGGAGGCCGCCGAGATCGACGGCGCGGGCAAGCTGCGCATCCTGTGGTCGATCGTGCTGCCGATCTCCCGGCCGGTGCTCGGCGTCGTGTCGATCTTCGCGCTGGTCGCGGTCTGGCAGGACTTCCTGTGGCCGCTGATGGTCTTCTCCGACACCGACAAGCAGCCCATCAGCGTCGCCCTGGTGCAGCTGTCGCAGAACATCCAGCTGACCGTGCTCATCGCCGCCATGGTGATCGCCAGCATCCCGATGGTCGCCCTCTTCCTC
This sequence comes from Streptomyces sp. NPDC093260, assembly GCF_040683715.1. Classification (NCBI taxonomy): domain Bacteria; kingdom Bacillati; phylum Actinomycetota; class Actinomycetes; order Kitasatosporales; family Streptomycetaceae; genus Streptomyces; species Streptomyces sp. NPDC093260. The sequence continues at coordinate 67,454 of NZ_JBFBEK010000028.1, read as the reverse complement.
GTCTTCCAGCGGCACATCATCGCCGGGATCAGCGCGGGCAGCACGAAGGGCTGACACCGCCCCTTCGCACCGACACAGAAAGGCAGGCACAGTGGGACAGCCCACCCATGCCCGAAACGGCCGCGACGACGCCGACTGGTGGCGCGACGCCGTCCTCTACCAGGTCTACGTCCGCAGCTTCGCCGACGGCGACGGCGACGGCACCGGCGACCTCGCGGGCGTCCGCTCCCGGCTGCCGTACCTCGCGGAACTCGGCGTGAACGCGCTCTGGTTCAGCCCCTGGTACCTCTCCCCGATGAAGGACGGCGGCTACGACGTCGCCGACTACCGCGCCATCGACCCGGCCTTCGGCACCCTCGCCGAGGCGGAGAAGCTGATCGCCGAGGCCCGCGAACTCGGCATCCGCACCATCGTCGACATCGTGCCCAACCACGTCTCCGACCAGCACCCCTGGTTCCGCGCGGCCCGCGCGGCCGCCCCCGGCGCACCCGAGCGGGAGCTGTTCCACTTCCGGCCCGGCCGCGGCGAGCACGGCGAACTGCCGCCCAACAACTGGACGTCCGAGTTCGGCGGGCCGGCCTGGACCCGGCTCCCGGACGGCGACTGGTACCTGCACCTGTTCGCCCCCGAGCAGCCCGACGTCAACTGGTCGCACCCGGCGGTCCGCCAGGAGCACGAGGACATCCTGCGGTTCTGGTTCGAACGCGGCGTGGCGGGCGTCCGCATCGACTCGGCCGCCCTGCTGGTCAAGGACCCCGGCCTGCCCGACTTCACCGAGGGTCAAGGCCCGCACCCCTACGTCGACCGGGACGACCTGCACGACGTCTACCGCTCCTGGCGGCGCCTCGCCGACGAGTACGGCGGTGTCTTCGTCGGCGAGGTCTGGCTGCCCGACAGCGAACGCTTCGCCCGCTATCTGCGCCCCGACGAACTGCACAGCGCCTTCAACTTCGCCTTCATGTCCTGCCCCTGGGACGCGGACCGGCTGCGCACCTCCATCGACGAGACCCTGGCCGAGCACGCCCCCGTCGGCGCCCCCGCCACCTGGGTGCTGTGCAACCACGACATCACCCGCACCGTCACCCGCTACGGCCGCGCCGACACCGGGTTCGACTTCGCCGCCAAGGCCTTCGGCACCCCCACCGACCTGGTCCTGGGCACCCGCCGGGCGCGCGCGGCCGCCCTGCTCTCCCTCGCCCTGCCCGGCGCGGTCTACGTCTACCAGGGAGAGGAACTCGGGCTGCCCGAGGCCGACATCCCCGTCGACCGCATCCAGGACCCGATGCACTTCCGCTCCGGCGGCACCGACCCCGGCCGCGACGGCTGCCGGGTCCCGCTGCCCTGGACCGCCGACGCGCCCCACGCGGGCTTCGGCTCCCGCGGCGAACCATGGCTTCCCCAGCCCGCCGACTGGGCCTCGTACGCCGTGGACCGCCAGGCGGACGACCCGGACTCCATGCTCAGCCTCTACCGGCGGGCGATCCGGCTGCGCCCGGTGTTCGGCGACGCCCCCCTGGCCTGGCTGCCCGCCCCCGACGGCGTCCTCGCCTTCACCCGCGCCGAGGGAACGGTCTGCGTGGTCAACCTCGCCGACGAACCCTGCGCACTGCCGGACCACTCCCGGCTCCTGCTGGCCAGCGGCCCGCTGGACGCGGACGGTCGGCTCCCCAAGGACACGGCGGTCTGGCTGCGCGCCTGACCCGCGGCCCGACCGCCGTACCACCCCGCACAGCGCTATCCCCGCAACCCCACTCGAAGGGATCAGCACATGCACGGCACCCGCACGTCCCAAGCCGCCCGGCGTCTGCCGGCCGTGGGCGCCGCCGTCGCCCTCGCCGCCGGCATGCTCGTCACCCTCGGCGCCCCCGCCGCCCGTGCGGCGGCGGGCGCCGCCCTCCCCTTCACCTCGGTCGAGGCCGAGTCCGCCACCACCAACGGCACCCGGATCGGGCCCGACTACACCCAGGGCACCCTCGCCTCGGAGGCCTCCGGCCGCCAGGCCGTGCGCCTGTCCGCCGGGCAGCGCGTGGAGTTCACCGCGCCCCGCGCCGCCAACGCGGTGAACCTGTCCTACAACGTCCCCGACGGCCAGTCCGGCACGCTGAACGTCTACGTCAACGGCGTGAGACTCGACAAGACCATCGCCGTCACCTCCAAGTACTCCTACGTCGACACCGGCTGGATCGCCGGCGCCAAGACCCACCACTTCTACGACAACGCCCGCCTGTTGCTCGGCCGCAACGTCCAGGCCGGCGACAAGATCGCCGTCGAGGCGGCGAACGTCCAGGTCACCGTGGACGTCGCCGACTTCGAGCAGGTCGCCGCCGCGGCCGCGCAGCCCGCCGGATCGGTCTCCGTCACGTCCAAGGGCGCCGACCCCAGCGGCCAGGGCGACTCCACCCAGGCGTTCCGCGACGCCATCAACGCCGCCCAGGGCGGGGTGGTGTGGATCCCGCCGGGCGACTACCGGCTGACGTCCGCGCTCGGCGGCGTGCAGAACGTCACCCTCCAGGGCGCGGGCAGCTGGTACTCCGTCGTGCACAGTTCCAGCTTCGTCAACCAGGGCAGCTCGGCCGGCAACGTCCACCTCAAGGACTTCGCGGTCATCGGCGAGGTCACCGAACGCAACGACTCCAGCCCCGACAACTTCGTCAACGGCTCCCTCGGCCCGAACTCCTCCGTCTCCGGCATGTGGATCCAGCACCTCAAGTGCGGGCTGTGGCTGACCGGGACCAACGACAACCTGGTCGTCGAGAACAACCGCATCCTCGACACCACCGCCGACGGCCTCAACCTCAACGGCAACGCCAAGGGCGTCAAGGTCCGCGGGAACTTCCTGCGCAACCAGGGCGACGACGCGTTCGCCATGTGGTCCCTCAACGCCCCCGACTCCAACAGCAGTTTCGAGAACAACACGATCAGCCAGCCCAACCTCGCCAACGGCATCGCGATCTACGGCGGCACCGACATCACCGTCCGGAACAACCTGGTCTCCGACACCAACGCCCTCGGCAGCGGCATCGCGATCTCCAACCAGAAGTTCATGGACCCGTTCAACCCGCTGGCCGGCACCATCACCGTCGACGGCAACACCCTCGTGCGGACCGGCGCGATCAACCCCAACTGGGGCCATCCGATGGGCGCGCTGCGCGTCGACTCCTACGACAGCGCCATCAACGCCACCGTGAACATCACCAACACGACGATCACGGACAGCCCCTACAGCGCCTTCGAGTTCGTCTCCGGCGGCGGCACCGGCAACCCGGTCCGCAACGTCACCGTGAACGGCGCGGCCGTGCGGAACACCGGCACGGTCGTCGTCCAGGCCGAGACCCAGGGAGCGGCGACCTTCCGCGACGTCACCGCCACCGGCGTGGGCGTGGCCGGGATCTACAACTGCCCCTACCCGGCGAACTCCGGGAGCTTCACGCTCACCGACGGCGGCGGCAACTCCGGCTGGAACACCACCTGGTCGGACTGCTCCAGCTGGCCGCAGCCAGGCCAGGGCAACCCGCAGCCCGACCCGAACCGCAACCTCGCCAAGGGCCGCCCGGCCACCGCCACCGGCTCGCAGGACGTCTACACGCCAGGAAAGGCGGTCGACGGCGACCCGAACAGTTACTGGGAATCCGCCAACAACGCCTTCCCTCAGTCCCTCACCGTCGACCTGGGGTCCAGCCAGACCGTGCGCCGGCTGGTGCTGAAGCTGCCGCCGTCCTCGGCCTGGGGCGCCCGCACCCAGACCGTCGCCGTGCTCGGCAGCGGCGACGGATCGACGTACACGACGGTGGCCGGGGCGCAGGGCTACCGCTTCGACCCGGCGAGCGGCAACACCGTCACCGTGAGCCTGCCCAGCGGCACCAGCCTGCGCTATCTGCGCCTGACGGTCACCGGCAACACGGGCTGGCCGGCGGCCCAGTTCAGCGAGGTGGAGGCCTACGCCACCCCGTGACCCGGACGGGCCGGGTCCCGCCGCACCCCGGCCCGCGCGCGCCTTCGTCCGGGCGCCGCCCCTCCCTGCTGTGGAGGGGCGGCGCCCGGACGTGCGCATGGCCGGAACGTGTCTCCGCACGTACCGCTCGGCTTCACACGGGCGACACCGCACCCTTCCCCCGCGTTCGGTGCTCTTGGAACACTCGCTGCGCACAGCACACAGTCCGTACCGGCCGTCCGTGCGTCAGGATGAGAGGTCCTTCCCCCATGCCGTCACCCACGCCCGAAGTCAACCGGCGCCGCTTCCTGCAGATCGCGGGCGCGACCACCGCGTTCACCGCGCTCTCCGGCAGCATCCAGCGGGCCGCCGCGCTGCCCGCCAACCGTCGCACGGGGTCGATCCAGGACGTCGAGCACATCGTCGTCCTGATGCAGGAGAACCGCTCCTTCGACCACTACTTCGGCACCCTCAAGGGCGTACGCGGCTTCGGCGACCCGCGCCCGGTCACCCTGCCGAGCGGCAAGAGCGTCTGGTACCAGACGAACGCCGCCGGCAAGGAGATACCGCCCTTCCACCCCGACGCCGACGACCTGGGCCTCGCCTTCATCCAGGACCTGCCGCACGGCTGGAACGACGGCCACGCCGCCTTCGACGGCGGCCGCTACGACAAGTGGGTGCCGTCCAAGGGCAGTACGACGATGGCGTACCTGACCCGCGACGACATCCCCTTCCACTACGCGCTCGCCGACACCTTCACCGTCTGCGACGCCTACCACTGCTCGTTCATCGGCTCCACCGACCCCAACCGCTACTACATGTGGTCCGGTTACGTCGGCAACGACGGCCAGGGCGGCGGCCCCGTCCTCGGCAACGACGAGGCCGGCTACGGCTGGACGACCTACCCCGAGAGGCTGGAGAAGGCGGGCGTCTCCTGGAAGATCTACCAGGACGTCGGCGACGGCCTCGACGCCGCCGGCGGCTGGGGCTGGATCAACGACGCCTACCGCGGCAACTACGGCGACAACTCCCTGCTGTACTTCAACCAGTACCGCAACGCCCAGCCGGGCGACCCGCTCTACGACAAGGCCCGCACCGGCACCGACGCCCGCACGGGCGAGGGTTACTTCGACCGGCTGAAGGCCGACGTACAGGGCGGCAAGCTGCCCCAGGTCTCCTGGATCGTCGCCCCCGAGGCCTTCACCGAGCACCCCAACTGGCCCGCCAACTACGGTGCCTGGTACGTCTCCCAGGTCCTCGACGCACTCACCTCCGACCCCGGGGTGTGGGCGAGGACCGCCCTGTTCATCACCTACGACGAGAACGACGGCTTCTTCGACCACCTGGTGCCGCCCTTCGCGCCGGCCTCCGCCGACCGGGGCCTGTCCACGGTCGACGTCACCCAGGACGTCTTCAAGGGCGACACCGGCCACGTCGCCGGACCGTACGGGCTCGGCCAGCGGGTGCCGATGCTCGTCGTCTCGCCCTGGAGCAAGGGCGGATACGTCTGTTCCGAGACGTTCGACCACACCTCGATCATCCGCTTCATCGAGCGCCGCTTCGGCGTGCGCGAGCCCAACATCTCGCCCTGGCGGCGCGCGGTGTGCGGCGACCTGACCGCCGCCTTCGACTTCTCCAGCGCCGACACCGGGCCGGCCGCCCTCCCGGACACCACCGGCTACCGGCCGCCGGACAGGAACCGCCACCCCGACTACGTGCCGGTCCCGCCCGCCCAGGGCGCCCTGCCGAAGCAGGAGCGCGGACAGCGCCCCACCCGCCCCCTCAAGTACGCGCCCGTGGTCGACGGTTCGGCGAACACGGCGACCGGGAAGTTCCAGCTGACCTTCTCCTCGGGGGCCGGTGCGGGCGCCGCGTTCCTCGTCACCTCCGGCAACCGCACCGACGGCCCCTGGACCTACACCACCGAGGCCGGCAAGAGCGTGTCCGACGCCTGGAACTCGGTCTACTCCGGCGGCTCCCACGACCTGACCGTGCACGGCCCCAACGGCTTCCTGCGCGCCTTCCGCAACCCCGGCAGGACCGCCGGCCCGGAGGCGGTCGCCCGGTACGCCGGCGACGACATCGAGCTGACCCTCACCAACCAGGGCGGCACCACGGTGACGTTGAAGGTGGCCAGCGGCTACGGGGGGCGGACCACCTCCGTCAAGGTCACGCCCGGCGCCACGGTGCGCCGCCGCTTCTCCCTGGCGGCGAGCGGACGCTGGTACGACCTGACCGTCACCTCCGACGCGGACGCGGGCTTCCTGCGGCGGTTCGCCGGACATGTCGAGAACGGCCGTCCCGGCGTGAGCGATCCGGCCATCGCCACCCGCTGACACCCGGTCCCCGGGGCGCACTGGCGGGAGCGATGACAGCGGTTGCCTTGCGGCCGGCTCGCGGTAGTGTGCCCCGGTGACCACGCATTCGAACACACCTGCAGGCTGGTACCCCGATCCGCACGGTGCGGCCCAGACGCTGCGTTACTGGGACGGCGCCCAGTGGACCGAGCACACCCACGCCGGCCAGCAGGCCCCCGCGGGCCCGCAGGCCACGCCGCAGACGCCGGCCCAGGCCGCCCCCGACGCGCGGGTGCGGCGCCAGGTGCAGGAGCAGGCCGGCGTCGCCGGTGCGGGCGCGGGCGGCGGTTCGCTGTTCAGCGAGCCGGTGCTCGTGGTGAACCAGAAGGCCAAGCTGATCGAGCTGACCAACGAGTACAAGGTCTTCGACCAGAACGGCAACCAGATCGGCGCGGTGACCGAGGTCGGCCAGAGCGCGCTGAAGAAGATCCTGCGGTTCGTCTCCAGCCTCGACCAGTTCATGACGCACAAGCTGGAGATCCGGGACGGCTACGGCCGGCCGGTGCTGGTGCTCACCCGGCCCGCGAAGATCTTCAAGTCCCGGGTGGTCGTGTCCCGTCCGGACGGCTCGCAGGTCGGCGAGATCGTCCAGCAGAACGTCTTCGGCAAGATCAACTTCGCGATGAACGCGGGCGGCCAGCAGGTCGGCGCGATCAAGGCCGAGAACTGGCGCGCCTGGAACTTCGCGATCGTCGACCACGCCGGCAACGAGGTCGCCCGCATCACGAAGACCTGGGAGGGCCTGGCCAAGACCATGTTCACCACCGCGGACAACTACGTCCTGCAGATCCACTACCAGCTGCCCGACCCGCTGCTGAGCCTGGTGGTGGCGACGGCGCTCACCGTCGACACCGCCCTCAAGCAGGACTCACGCGGCCTCGGCTGACGGGCCGGTCGCCCCGGTGTCACCGGTCGGTCACAGCGCCGGTGACACCGGTGACCCCCCGGTCACAGCGGTGTGAGATGCCCCGGTCCGGACCGCCGCGACCGGGGCAGCAGTGCGGGCTCCGGCGACGCCGACTCCGGCTCCAGGGCCAGGACGGCGGCCACGGGGTGCGCCTCAGGACCGTCGTAGTGCGCGGACGCCGGCCCGTCGGGGTCCGCGAGATCCACCGCCTTGGCGGGCGGGGTCGCCCGCGAGAGTTCCACCACGCCCCACGAGGCGAGGGCCGCCCCGGCCAGCGCGCACAGCACGCCCCGCACGCCCCCGTGCAGCCCCTGGCCGAGCAGCGTCAGACCGATCACCGCGGCCGCCACCGGGTTGGCCAGCGTCACCACGGCGAGCGGCGCGCCGAGCCCGCCCCGGTAGGCGGTCTGCGACAGCAGCAGCCCGCCCACCGCGAGCGCCGCGACGAGCAGTGCCACGACGACGACCCGCGCGCTGAGGAGCGGCCCGGTGTGGTCCGTGGCGGCCACCGTGACCGTCTGGGTGAGCGCGGAGGCGACACCCGAGGCCAGCCCGGACGCGGTCGCGTGCCGCAGCCCCGGCCGCGCCCCGGGCCGCGAGAGCGCCCCGATCAGGACGGCCGTCGCACCGGCCACCGCCAGCGCCTCGGCCGGACTCAGCACCTGGTGCGGCGCGGGTCCGGAGGCCGCGAGCAGCAGCGCGCCGAGCCCGAGCAGGGTGAGCACCGTTCCCCGCCACTCGGCCGCGACGACCCGCCGCCCGGCCAGGCGCGCCCCCATCGGCACGGCCGCCACCAGCGTCAGCGCGCCGAGCGGCTGGACCACGGTGAGCGGGCCGTACTTGAGTGCCACCACGTGCAGCAGGGCCGCGGCGCCGTTCAGCGCGACGGCGCACCACCAGGCGCCCGAGCGCAGCAGCCGCAGGGCGCCGGCGTCCGCCGCGCGCGAGGCCAGGCGCTCCTGGGCGACGGCCGCGGCGGCGTAGGCGACGGCGGACACCAGCGACAGGAGCACGGCGAGCAGGGCGGCGCTCATCGGGCCGCCCCCACCAGCACGTTGTCCGCGGCCGGCACCGGCTGGGCCGGGATCCGGCCGGCCGCGGCCGGGGCGCGCCGCGGCCGCGGGACGAGCGCCAGCGTGAGGCCGAGCAGCGCGGTCGCCACCAGGGCGTCGAGCCAGTAGTGGTTCGCGGTGCCCACGATCACCAGCAGCGTGAACAGCGGGTGCAGCAGCCACAGCCAGCGCCACCGCGACCGGGTGGCGGCGATCAGGGCGATCGCCACCATCAGCGCCCACCCGAAGTGCAGCGAGGGCATCGCCGCGAACTGGTTCGAGAGGTGGTCGGTCCTGGGCGGCCCGTACACGGAGGGGCCGTAGACCCGGGCGGTGTCGATCAGGCCGGTCGCGCCGAGCATCCGGGGCGGGGCGAGCGGGAACGTGAGATGGAGCACCAGGGCCGCCGCGGTCAGGGCGGCGAGCGTCCGGCGGGTCCACACGTAGTGCCCGGGGCGGCGCAGATAGAGCCAGACCAGCAGGCCCGCGGTGGCGGGGAAGTGCACGGTCGCGTAGTAGGTGTTGGCGATGTGCACGAGGGTGTCGCCGTGCAGCAGCAGGGACTGCACCGAGCCCTCGCCGGGCAGATGCGCCCAGCGTTCCAGGTCCCAGACGCGGTCCGCGTCGTGGAAGGCCTCGCCGGTGTGGTCGGCGGCCAGTTGCCGGCCGAGTTTGTAGACCAGGAACAGGCCCGCGACGAGCAGCAGCTCGCGTATGAGCGCGGGACGCGCGGGCCTGCCGGGCTCCGCTGCGGCGGCCTCGGTTCGGGATGTCATGCCCCGGCCCCTTCGCTGGCGGTGTACGTGGGTCCGGCGCCTGCCGGCCCGGTCGGGCGGCACGCTCGGACGAGTTCGATACGGTAGCGTACCGATACGACAGTGTACCGATACGGAAGTGTACCGATACGCCGCAGTACCGGTACACTGGCGTATCGATCGATGTACGTCACACCGGCGCGCCACACGTGAGGCGACCGGCCCGCACCACGATCACGAGCGAGCGAGGAGAAGAGCGATGGCATCGCAGGCCGCGGACGGACCGGACACGGTTGTCGCCTCGCGCCGCTCCAAGATCACGCCCGAGCGTGAGCGGGAGTTCTTCGATGCCGTGCTGGAACAGATCCGCGAGTGCGGGTACGACGCCGTCACCATGGAGGGCGTCGCCGCCACCACCCGGTGCAGCAAGTCCACGCTCTACCGGCAGTGGAAGAACAAGACGCAGTTCGTGGTGGCCGCGCTGCGGGCCAACCGGCGGGCCCGGTTCGCCGGGATCGACACCGGCTCGCTCGCCGAGGACCTTCGCCAGGCCGCGCGGGCCGCGGGGGAGTGGTCGGGCAAGGACACCCGGCTGCTCCAGGCGCTCGGGCACGCGATCACGCAGGACCCGGAGCTGAAGCGGGCGCTGCGCGAGACGCTGGTGGAGCCGGAGGTGGCCGCGCTGCGGGAGATCCTGCGGCGCGGCGTCGAGCGCGGGGAGGTCCGCGCCGACAACCCGGCGCTGGAGTACGTCCCGGCGCAGATGTTCGGCGTGCTGCGCATCCGTCCCGTGCTGGACGGTGAGTACGCCGGACCGGACTACATGGTCCGGTTCGTGGAGGCCGCGGTGCTGCCCGCGCTCGGCCTCGACTAGAAGACCCAGGCCGCCGTCCGAGGGATGACTGGACGGCGGCCTGCAAGCGCCGCACCGTGGGGACGGGGGCGGCGCCACCCGGCCGGGCGGGTCCCTCTGGAGCGGAGAGGGACCCGCCCGGCCGACGTTTTCCCCGGAGGCGGCGGGGCGGGGCCGCCGCAGGGTCCGCTGGGGCCGTGTGAACCAGCGGTACGGGCGGCCCGTGACGCGTCACACGTTCTGGCCGCTCCCGCCGCCCGAGGACTCCTTGATGCCGCGGGTGATCTCGTCGATGACCGACTGCCCCTGCTCGACGTCCACGCCGAAACGGACGACGACCATCAGGCCCGGGTTCCCCGGCGACGGAAAGGCCAACGACTCCACGTACCCGTCGGACCCCTTGGCGGTGACCGCCTTCCAGCGCACCAGGTACCCCTTCTGGCCGGCCACGGTGACCGCCTTGGAGGCCAGCACCTGGTGCGACGATATGCCGCCGTAGGCCTTGCCGTACGACTGGTCGGCGTTGGTCGCGATGTCCGCCTCGGCCACCTGCCGCGCCGTGCCCACCGTGGGCGCGGGTGAGGAGGAGGCGCCACCCTTGTTGCAGCTCAGCGAGGTGTCGCCGGGGCACTTGTAGGTGTCGGAGGAGTTGACCTGGGCGCCGCTGCCGTTCGCGAACTGCTGGCCGTACCAGCCACTCGGGATGGGCAGACTGATGCCGCTGGCCGGGTCGGCCACCGACCCGCTCCTGATCTTCGGCGGCTCGGAGTGCTCCGGGGCGGGCGCCCGGCCCCCGGACCCGCCCGAGCCACCGGAGCCCCCGGATCCGCCCGGATCCCCGGGACCGCCGCTGCCACCGCCGAACGGCCCGCCCTGGCCGCCGGAACGGCCGCCGCCCTGACCGCCCGGGATCTGCCGGGAGGCGGCCCGGTCGCTGCCGCCGTCGTCCTTGGTCAGCGCGTACACCCCGACCCCGATGCTCGCCAGCACCGCGGCGGCCACCGCCACGGCGATGCCCGTGCGCAGTCCGCGGCGCCCGCCGGGCGCGGGCTGCGCCGGGTAGGCGGGGTACCCCGGGTAGGCGGGATACCCCGCCTGCGCCGGACGGCCCGGGTACGCCGGCTGTCCCGGAGCGGCCGGTTGCCCGGGCTCGCCCCGGTACGCCGGGTGGGGACCCGCGGCGGGCGGCTGCGCCGGCGGACCCCACGCGGCGGCCGAGCCGGCCGGGCGGGTCCGGTCCGTCCACGCCCCGCCGTCCCACCAGCGTTCGGTGGCGGGGCCGTCACTTGTCTGCCCCGGGTCGGGATACCACCCGGGAGGAGTCACCTGCGTCATGTCCCCACCGTATGAGGCGTCCGTGAAAGAGGTATGAGAGGCCCCCGCCCGGCGGGACCGCACCGGCCCCGCCCCACGAGCCGCTTCGCGCCGTACGGGATGTTTCCTCCCGTGCGCGCCCACCGCCCGCGGTGCGCCGCGCCTCCTGTCCTGCGTGCCGCTGCCTGCCCTGCGCCGCGTCCGCCGCCGTGCGCGCCACGGTCCGCGGTACGAGGCCCCCGCCCCACTGTAAGCGGCGACGGCCCCGACGGGGAGGGGCCGACCGGTGCCGTCCGCCCGGGGGACCGACATGACCACCGGCACCACGGCCAACCGGCGCACCACCGCATCATGAAAGTCCCCGCACACCGTCAAATCTGCGCCAACTCGCGCCCGTTGACATTCCGTCCCTTCCCCCGCAGGCCGCGGGACCGCCGCGTCGCCCGCCTGTACCCGACGTCACCCGTGACGGCAACACGTGGCCGGACAGTCCTCCGCTCGGCCTCCCGGAGGGATACGCTCGGGATTCGTACGGCGTTCGGGCGGCTAGGGGAGGTACCGGAATGACGGAGGCAGAGCCGGATGCGGCCGTCTCGGCTTCCCTGTGGGAGCGCGACGAGGAAGTCACCGCCGTCCGGCGGGCGGTGGACATCCTGTGCGCCGACCGCGCGTCCGAGGGCGGCCTGCTGGTCTTCCAGGGCGAGGCCGGGCTCGGCAAGACCGCCCTGCTGACCGAGACCCGTCGCATCGCCGAGGAACGCGGCTGCACGGTGTGGTCGGCGCGCGGCGGCGAGATCCTGCGCTCCGTCCCCTTCAACGTGGTGCGCCAACTCCTCCAGCCCGCGCTGCTGTCACTGCTGCCCGAGGAGGCCCGCGAATACCTCGGCGACTGGTACGGCATCGCCGGCCCCGCCCTCGGCATAGCGGAACCCGGCGAGGGACAGGCCGACCCGCAGGGCGTCTGCGACGGCCTGGTCAACGCGGTGCGCCGCCTGGCCGACCGCGAGTGGCCGCTGGTGCTGCTGATCGACGACGCCCACTGGGCCGACGAGGAGTCGCTGCGCTGGCTCGCCGCCTCCGCCGAACGCCTGGCCGAGCTGTCCGTGCTGTTCGTGGTGACCCGCAGGCGCGGCGAGGTGAGCGGCGAGAGCGCCCGGCTGCTGGACGCGGTCGCCGCCGCCGCGGGGGTGAGGGATCTGCGCGCCCTGTCCCCGGACGCCACGGCCGAACTCACCCGCACCGCCCTCGGCTCGCACGCGGACGCCCCGTTCTGCCGCGAGGTGTGGGCGGTCACCGGCGGCAACCCCTACGACGCCGTCGAACTCCTCGCCAAGGTCCGCGACAGCGAACTCGAACCGGTCGAGTCCCGGGCCGGCGAACTGCGCGACCTCAACCGCTCGGCCCGCGGCGGCGGCCTCGTCGCCCGGCTGGAGGAACTCGGCATCGACGCCACCCGGTTCGCGTGGGCCGCCGCCATCCTCGGCACCGGCATCTCCGTGGACCTGGTCGCCCAACTCGCCACCATGGGCCGCGAGGAGGCGGTGCGCTGCGCCGAACTGCTGCGCACCGCCCGTATCCTCACCGAGCCGGACCCGGCCGGCGCCCACGGCATCGACGGCGACCTGGAGTTCGTGCACCCGCTGATCGCCACCGCCGTCTACAACTCCATCCCGGACGCCCTGCGCACCGCCATGCACGGCATCGCCGCCCAGGTGGTGGCCGAGTCCGGACGCGGCGCCGCCGCGGCCTCCCGGCATCTGCTGGAGGTCCACCCGGACGACGACGAGGAACTGGTCGACCAGCTGCGGCAGGCCGCCCGCGAACACCTCGCCGTCGGCGCGCCCGAGGCCGCCCGCCGCTGCCTGGAGCGGGCCCTGCGGGAACCGCCCACGCCCGAGGTGCACCCGCGTGTGCTCTACGAACTCGGCTGCGCCACGCTGCTGACCGCGCCCGCCGTCACCATCGAGCACCTCCGGCTGGCACTGAGCATGCCCGGACTGGACGGCCGGGCGCGGGTGGACGCCGTCTGCCGGCTGTCCCAGGCGCAGTTGCACAACAACCAGCTGGAGGAGGCCGTCCGCACGGTGGAGGCCGAGGCGGCCCGCCACCGACCGGGAGCCACCCGGCTGCGGCTGCACGCCACCCAGTACATGTGGGAGGTCCTGAACGCCGGGGAGTCGATCTCGCCCGACCGCTCCGAGCGCCTCGCCGAACTCGCCGCCGCCTGCACCGGACGCGACAACCCCGAGCGGGCGCTGCTGATCCTGCGCGGCTTCGACGCCATGGCCCGCGGTGAGAACACCGAGGAGGTCGTCGAGCTGTGCGACCGCGCCCTCGTCAACGGCCGCCTGGCTCCCGGACTCGGCTGGACCGACACCGAGTGGGGCATCGAACTGCTGCTGATGCTCGCCAGCGCCTACGCCTACAGCGACCGCCTCGACCGGGCCGAAGCCCTGTACAACGAGGCGCTGCGCGCGTACGAGACCGCGGGCTGGAGCGGCGGCCACCTGGCCCTCGCCCATGCCTACGTCGGTCTCGGCCACCGCAGGCGCGGGCGGCTCAGAGAGGCCGAGGCGTCCCTGCGCGAGTCGCTGCGGATCGCCGAGCGGGTCGGCCGGGGACTTCCGCTGTACTGGACGGCGACCTGCAACCTCGTGGACACCCTGCTCGCCCGCGGCCATGTCGAGGAGGCGTGGGCGGTCGCCGAGCGGTACGAGTTCGCGCCGCCGTACCCGGCCACCATCGTCATCCCCGATCCGCGCAGTGTGCGCGGCAGGCTGCTGCTGGCCACCGGCCGCACCAAGGAGGGCGTCAACGAACTGGAGGCCGCCGAGAAGGCGGCGGCGGTACGCGGTCACCACAACCCGGTGATGGTGCCGTGGGCCGCGGACCTGGCTCGCGCCCTCGCCGTGGAGGACCCGGCCCGGGCGGTCCGGCTCGCCGCCGACGTCCGCCGCCAGGCCGAGCGGTTCGGCACCGACACCGCGATAGGAGAGGCCCTGCGCTGCGCGGCCGCCCTGGAGACCGGCCAGCGCGCGGTACGGCTGGCCGCCCAGGCCGTCGCCTACCTGGAGGCGTCCCCGTGCCAGTACGAACACGCCGCCGCACGCGTCGAGTTCGGCATCGCCTCCCGCTCGGCCGCCGAACTGGAACGCGGTCTGGCGCTGGCCCGCTCGTGCGGCGCGGACGGTCTGGTGGCCCAGGCCCGCGAGGCCCTGGAGTCGGCCCACGGCATCAGCTGAACCGCCTCCGGGGAGGCCGTCGGAGGTCATCCCCCGGCGCTCTCCCCGGACTCCTCCGCCGGCACCCGCTGCGGCACCGCGAAGGCCGAGCTGGCCGCCGGAACGCCGCAGTACACGGCGCTCTGGAGCAGCACCGCGCCGATCTCCTCGGCGGTGAGCCCGTTGCGCCGGGCGGCCCGCACATGCAGGGCCAGCTCGTCGTGGTGGCCGTGCGCGACCAGCGCCGTCATCGTGACCATGCTGCGCTCGCGGCGGGTGAGCGTCGGGTCGGTCCAGATCTCGCCCCAGGCGTAGCGGGAGATGAAGTCCTGGAACCGGGCCGTGAACGGCGTCTGCCGGGCCTGCGCCCGGTCCACGTGCGCGTCGCCCAGCACCTCGCGCCGCATCTGCACACCCCGCTTCGGCGCCCCGCCCAAGTGGGTGCGCAACCCGGCCGAGCCCGGCCGGTCCCGAGACGCGGCGCGCAACGAAGCGCAGGCCCGGGGCCGGGCGCGCCCCCGCCGCCCGTGCCCCCTCACGGTTCGTCCGTCCGGCCCCGGGTACCCGGCCGGTCGCGAAGGTGACGGACCGCGACGAAAGGGACGCTACGCGATGAAGGCAGTGACCTGGCAGGGCAAGCGCGACGTGCGGGTGGAGGAGGTGCCCGACCCCGAGATCCAGGAGCCGACGGACGCCGTCATCCGGATCACCTCCAGCGGCCTGTGCGGATCCGACCTGCACCTGTACGAAGTGCTCACCCCGTTCATGACGCCCGGCGACATCCTCGGCCACGAGCCGATGGGCGTCGTCGAGGAGGTCGGTCCGGAGGTGCCCAACCTCAAGCGCGGCGACCGGGTGGTCGTCCCCTTCCAGATCTCCTGCGGCCACTGCTACATGTGCTCCTCGGGCCTCCAGACCCAGTGCGAGACCACCCAGGTCACCAGCGAGGGCATGGGCGCCGCGCTGTTCGGCTACACCCGGCTCTACGGCGCCGTCCCCGGCGCGCAGGCCGAGTACCTCAGGGTCCCGCAGGCCCACTACGGGCCGATCAAGGTCCCCGTGGGCCCGGCCGACGACCGTTTCGTCTACCTCTCCGACGTGCTGCCCACCGCCTGGCAGGCGGTCGCCTACGCCGACGTCCCGCCCGGTGGCACCGTCGCCGTCCTGGGCCTCGGCCCCATCGGCGACATGGCCTGCCGGATCGCGCGGGTGCGCGGCGCCGAGCAGGTGTTCGGCGTGGACCTGGTCCCCGAACGGCTGGAGCGGGCGCGCCGGCGGGGTGTGAAGACCTACGACCTGCGCGACTTCGACAGCGAGAAGGAACTCGTCGCCGCCATCCGCGACGAGACCAACGGACGGGGCCCTGACGCCGTGATCGACGCGGTGGGCACCGAGGCGCACGGCAGCGCGGTCGCCAAGATGGTGCAGCAGGCCGCCGCGGTGATGCCCCGCGCCCTGAGCGGGCCGCTGGCCGAGCGCTTCAGCGTGGACCGGCTCGCCGCCTTCTACACCGCCATCGAACTGGTGCGGCGCGGCGGGACCATCTCGCTCTCCGGCGTGTACGGCGGCTCGGCCGACCCGCTGCCGATGCTCACCATGTTCGACAAGCAGATCCAGATCCGGATGGGCCAGGCCAACGTCCGCCGCTGGGTGGACGACATCCTGCCCTATCTGACGGACGAGGACGTGCTCGGCGTGGACGACTTCGCCACCCACCGGCTGCCGCTCTCGGACGCGCCGCACGCGTACGAGATGTTCCAGCGCAAGCAGGACGGCGCGGTCAAGGTGCTCATGACGCCGTGACGCCGTGACGCGGTCGTCCGGCCGGTCGTCGTCCGTCGCCCCCGCCCCTACCCGCCGTCGGTCCGCCGCCCGTCGCCGGGCCTCGCGGGCGGCGGGCCGAGGATCTCGGCGAGGTCGTAGCGGACGGGCTCCTCCAGCTGGGCGTAGGTGCAGCTGCGCGGGGTGCGGTCCGGGCGCCAGCGGCGGAAGCGCGCCGTGTGCCGGAACCGCGTCCCGTTCTCCATGTGGTCGTACGCCACCTCGGCGACCCGTTCGGGCCTGAGCGGCACCCACGACAGGTCCTTCCTGCCCGACCAGCGGCTCGGTGCCCCCGGCAGCCGGGCCGACTCGTGGGCCGCCTCTTCGGACCAGGCCGCCCACGGATGCCCGGCCGTGTCGTCCATGCGCAGGGGCGCCAGCTCCTCGATCAGCTCGGCCCGCCTCTTCATCGGGAACGCCGCCGACACGCCCACGTGCTGGAGGCGGCCCTCGTCGTCGTAGAGCCCGAGCAGCAGTGATCCGACCACCGGCCCGGACTTGTGGTGGCGGTAACCGGCGACGACCACGTCGGCCGTCCGCTCGTGCTTGATCTTGAACATGGCACGCTCGTCCTGGAGGTAGCGCAGCCCCGGCGGCTTGGCGATCACCCCGTCCAGACCCGCGCCCTCGTACTGCTCGAACCACCGCCGCGCCACCTCGACGTCCCGCGTCGCGGGCGCCACGTGCACCGGCGCGGTGACCCCCGCGAGCGCCTCGACCAGCAGCGCCCGCCGGTCCGACAGCGGTACGTCGAGCAGCGACTCGTCGTGCAGGGCGAGCAGGTCGAAGGCGACGAAGGAGGCGGGCGTCCGCTCGGCCAGCGTGCGCACCCGGGAGTCGGCGGGGTGGATGCGCTCGGTCAGCGCGTCGAAGTCAAGCCGCCCCTCGCGGGCGATCACGATCTCCCCGTCCAGCACGCACCGCTCGGGCACCCGCTCCTTGAGGGCTTCCACCAGCTCGGGGAAGTATCTGGTCAGCGGCTTGCCAGTCCGGCTGCCCAGCTCCACCTCCGGGCCGTCGCGGAACACGATCGCCCGGAAACCGTCCCACTTCGCCTCGTACTGCATGTCCGGCGGGATCCTCGCCACCGACTTGGCGAGCATCGGCTTCACGGGCGGCATCACGGGCAGCTCCATGCAGCGATTGTGCGTGTTCGTGACGGGTCGCGCCCGTCAGCGAACGTGGCGCGCCCGTCCATGAGCAGCTGTGCCGGCGTCCACGAGGGCGGCCCGTCCGCGACGCCCGTTGTGCGGCAGCCGCACCCTGCGCCTACCGTGGCACGCATGGGCGACGCGGTGGAACTGGACGTGGCCGGCCGGACCGTACGGCTGTCCAGTCCGGACAAGGTCTTCTTCCCGGAGCGGGGCTACACCAAGCTGGACGTGGCCCGCTACTACCAGGCGGTCGCCCCCGGCATCCTGCGCGCCCTGCGCGACCGCCCCACCACCCTGGAGCGCTATCCGGACGGCATCACCGGCGAGTGGTTCTACCAGAAGCGGGCGCCCAAGGGCATGCCCGACTGGATCCCGACCGCCCACATCACCTTCCCCAGCGGGCGCAGCGCCGACGAGATGTGCCCCACCGAGGAGGCGGCCGTGGTCTGGGCCGCCCAGTACGGCACCCTCACCTTCCACCCCTGGCCGGTGCGCCGCGACGACGTCGACCACCCCGACGAACTGCGTATCGACCTCGACCCGCAGCCCGGCACCGACTACGCCGACGCGGTCCGCGCCGCCGGTGAACTGCGCACCGTGCTGGAGGAGTTCGGCGGACTGTGTGGCTGGCCCAAGACCTCCGGCGGGCGCGGACTGCACGTCTTCGTGCCCATCGAGCCGCGCTGGACCTTCACGCAGGTGCGACGGGCCGCCATCGCGGCGGGCCGGGAGCTGGAGCGCCGGATGCCGCAGCAGGTGACCACCAAGTGGTGGAAGGAGGAACGCGGCGCCCGCATCTTCGTGGACTACAACCAGACCGCCCGCGACCGCACCATCGCCTCCGCCTACTCCGTGCGCCCCCGCCCGAACGCTCCCGTCTCCGCGCCGCTGCGCTGGGAGGAGGTGGGTGTCGCGCACCCCGAGGACTTCGACATCACGACCATGCCCGCCCGGTTCGCCGAGGTGGGCGACGTGCACGCCGACATGGACGACCACGCCTACTCGCTGGAGGCCCTGCTGGAGCTGGCCAACCGCGACGAACGCGAGCACGGCCTGGGCGACCTGCCCTATCCGCCCGAGTACCCGAAGATGCCGGGCGAGCCCAAACGCGTCCAGCCCAGCCGCGCCAAGCGGGACGACCGGCCCGCCTCCGGGGCGTCGTAGGCCCTCCGAGGCGTCGTGGACGACCCTCGCCTCACTCTCGCGGCGCGGGCCGCAGTACGGCGAACCGGGCGCCGTACGGATCGGCGAGGCGGGCGACGCGGCCGACCCCCGGGATGTCGGTGGCGGGCACCCGGACCGTGCCGCCCAGCTCCGCCGCCCGGGCGGCCACGGCGTCCGCGTCCAGGGCGGCGAAGTACGGCAGCCAGTAGGCGCCCGCCGCCGCCTCGGTCGGGTCGTCGGCGAGCGGCACGAAACCGCCGAACACGGTTTCCTCGCCGCCGCCCGCCGGATTGACGCGGGTGTAGGTGCCGTCCGGGAAGGACGCCGCGGAGGTCTCCAGCCCCAGTACCCGGTGGTAGAAGGCGGCGGCCGCCGCGATGTCCGGCGTGTACAGCTCGACCCAGCACAGGGCGCCGGGTGCGCCCGCCACGTCCAGGCCCGCGGTCCGCCCCGGTTGCCACAGCCCGAACGGCACGCCCGCCCGGTCGGCGAGGAGCGCCATGCGGCCCTCGCCCATGACGTCGAACGGATGGACCAGCACCCGGCCGTGCGCCTGCTCGGCGGCGGCCGCGGTCGCCCGCGCGTCGGGGGTGCGGAAGTACACGGTCCAGGAGGGCGGCCCCTGGCTCGGCCGGATCTCCATGCCGCCGGCCACCGTACGGCCGTCCAGCTGGAAGAAGCCGTAGCCGCCGCCGGGACCGGCCGGGCGGAACTCCCAGCCGAACAGGGCGCGGTAGAAGGCGCGGGCGCCGTCCAGGTCGGGGACGCCGACATCGATCCAGTCGGGGGCGCCGTCGGCGAAACGGGTGGTGAGCATCGTCGCCCTCCTCGGCAGGGGCCGCTGTCCGCTCTGCGTGTGCGTCTGCTCTGCCGAGTCTCGCACCGCCCGCCGGCGATCGCCGCCGCACACGCGGGTGGGCGCGCCGCCGTGCGCACGCGCCGCCGCCGGGCCATCATCAAGGTGGCCGGCGGACCGCGAACGCGGCGTTGAGCGCGCGTTGATCGAACGTTTTTCGCCGCCTGCCACGCTTTCGGACATGCACATCGAGACCATGACCCCGGCCGACCCCGCCTGGCAGGCCCAGGCGCTGTGCGCGCAGACCGGGGCCGACTTCTTCTTCCCCGAGCCGGGCAGCTCCGTGCGCGAGGCCAAGCGCATCTGTGCCCTGTGCGAGATGCGCCCGGCCTGCCTGGAGTACGCCCTTGCCCACGACGAACGCTTCGGCGTCTGGGGCGGCCTGTCCGAGAAGGAACGGCTGAGCCTGCGCCGGACCGCGCGCTAGGCACGCGGTCCGGCGCAGGCTCACGCGCCGGCGCGGGCCGCCATCCGGGCCTTGCGGGCCGCCAGCTTCTCGTCGAACTTGGCCGCCTCCGCGTCCAGACCGCCCATGAACAGGCCCAGTTCCTCCTGCGCCCGCAGGCCCTCGGGGCCGAGGCCGTCGATGTCCAGCACCTTCAGATGGCGCAGCACCGGCTGCAGCACGTCGTCGTGGTGGATGCGCAGGTTGTAGACCTCGCCGATGGCCATCTGCGCCGCCGCCCGCTCGAAGCCGGGGATGCCGTGGCCGGGCATGCGGAACTCCACCACCACGTCCCGCACCGCCTGCATGGTGAGGTCGGGCGCGAGTTCGAAGGCCGCCTTGAGCAGGTTGCGGTAGAAGACCATGTGCAGGTTCTCGTCGGTGGCGATGCGCGCGAGCATGCGGTCGCAGACCGGATCCCCGGACTGGTGGCCGGTGTTGCGGTGGGAGATGCGGGTGGCCAGTTCCTGGAAGGCGACGTAGGCGATCGAGTGCAGCATCGAGTGCCGGTTGTCGGACTCGAAACCCTCGCTCATGTGCGCCATCCGGAACTGCTCCAGCTTGTCCGGGTCCACCGCGCGCGAGGTGAGCAGGTAGTCCCGCATCACGATGCCGTGGCGGCCCTCCTCCGCCGTCCAGCGGTGCACCCAGGTGCCCCACGCGCCGTCCCGGCCGAACAGGCTGGCGATCTCGTGGTGGTAGCTGGGGAGGTTGTCCTCGGTCAGCAGGTTCACGACCAGCGCGGTCCGGCCGATCTCCGTGACCTTGGACTGCTGCTTGTCCCAGGCCTCGCCGTCGGCGAACTGGCCGGGGAAGTTGCGGCCGTCGCTCCACGGGACGTACTCGTGCGGCATCCAGTCCTTGGCGACCTTCAGATGCCGGTTCAGTTCCCTCTCGACCACTTCCTCCAGTGCGTACAGCAGCCGGGCGTCGGTCCAGACGGCGGACGGGCTGCCGAGGTGCGGGGAAGTGATCGTCATGGATACTCCAGGGGGACGTGCGGGGGCCGGGCGGGAGCCGGCACCGCCGAGCGGGGGAACGGTCGAACAGGCCGGCGAGCGGTGCCGACCAACCTACGGAATCGTAGGCTACGAAACCGTAGGTTACGTAACCGTAGGTTAAGGCCGCTGTAAAGACCTCCCCGCGTACCCCGTCCGGCCCGCCCCGCCAGGCCCTATGACGGACCGTGAGCGGCCGCGGCTCCCACCCGCGCACCGCGGGGCACGCGCCCGCGTCACCCGTTCGGCCGCCTCTCCCGGGGAGCCCGCGCCGTCACTCCGTTGGTCGCGACGGCCTCCCGGGTGGTCTCCCTCAGCTCCCCGCCGTCACTCCGTGGCCGCGACGGCCTCCCAGGTGGTCTCCCTCAGCTCCCCCTCCTCCACCAGGAACCAGCGGGTGATGCCGATCGAGCGCAGGAACGGCAGATCGTGACCCGCCACGATCAGCGCCCCCTCGTACGACTCCAGCGCGCTGGTCAGCCGGCGCACGCTCGCCATGTCGAGGTTGTTCGTCGGCTCGTCCAGCAACAGCAGCTGGGGCGCGGGCTCGGCCAGCATGAGCGCGGCGAGCGCGGCCCGGAAACGCTCACCGCCGGACAGCGTGCCCGCCTTCTGGTCGGCCCTTGCGCCCCGGAACAGGAAGCGGGCCAGCCGGGCCCTGACACGGTTGGCGGTGGCGTCCGGAGCGAACCGGGCCACGTTCTCCACGACGCTCAGCCCGTCGTCGAGCACGTCCAGCCGCTGGGGCAGGAATCGCAGCGGCACATGCGCCACCGCCTCCCCGGACGCCGGCGGCAGCTCCCCGGCGAGGGTGCGCAGCAGCGTCGTCTTGCCCGCGCCGTTGCGCCCGACCAGCGCCACCCGCTCCGGACCGCGCAGATCGAGCACGCCGCTCACGCGCGCGCCGTACGCCGTCCTGAGTTCCCGCAGGGTGAGCACATCGCGGCCGGGCGGCACCGCCGTGTACGGGAGTTCGACGCGGATCTCGTCGTCGTCGCGCACCGCCTCCACCGCCTCGTCCAGGCGCTCCTTGGCCGCGGTGAGCCGCTCCTCGTGCAGGATGCGGTGCTTGCCGGCCGACTCCTGGGCGGCCCGCTTGCGCGCGCCCATCACGATCTTCGGCTCGCGCCGGCTGTCCCACATCTTCTGCCCGTACCGCCTGCGACGGGCCAACTTCACCTGGGCGTCGGACAGTTCGCGCTTCTGGCGGCGCAGATCGGCCTCGGCGACGCGCACCATCCGTTCGGCGGCGTCCTGTTCGACGGCGAGGGCCTCCTCGTAGGCGGAGTAGTTGCCGCCGTACCAGGTGACCCGGCCGGCGCGCAGATCGGCGATCTGGTCCACCAGGTCGAGCAGCTCGCGGTCGTGGCTGACCACGACCAGCACGCCGGGCCAGGCGGCGACGGCCGCGTACAGCCGCCGCCGGGCGTACAGGTCGAGGTTGTTCGTGGGTTCGTCCAGCAGCAGCACGTCGGGACGGCGCAGCAGCAGCGCGGCCAGCCGCAGCAGCACCGACTCGCCGCCGGACACCTCGCCGACGGTGCGGTCCAGCCCGATGTGGCCGAGGCCGAGTTCGCCGAGCGTGGCCAGGGCACGTTCCTCCACGTCCCAGTCGTCGCCGACGGTCTCGAAGTGCTCCTCTGCCGCGTCGCCCGCCTCGATGGCGTGCAGCGCGGCCCGCCGCGCGGCGATGCCGAGGGCCTCGTCCACCCGCAGGCCGGTGCCCAGGGTGACGTTCTGCGGCAAGTATCCGACCTCGCCGCCCACCCGGACGACGCCGTCGGACGGCGCGAGCTCGCCCGCGATCAGCTTCAGCAGGGTGGATTTCCCGGTGCCGTTGACGCCGACGAGGCCGGTGCGGCCGGGGCCGAAGGCGATGTCGAGGCCGGAGAGGACGGACGTGCCGTCGGGCCAGGCGAAGGACAGTGCGGTGCAGGTGACGGATGCTGACATGGGACACCTCGCGGTTGCCGGGTGCGGTCTGGGGGCAGACGCATGTCGAGACACCGCGGGGCGGGGAGGCCGTGTGGGAGAGGAGGCACGGGGCATGAGAAGAGCCCTGGGCCGGACTTCCGTGAGGACGGCTCGGACGCCGAGGTCGGACGCGACGTGCACACCTGACCGGTGTGACGCGGTGTCTCAGGACCTCAGACGAGCAACGTCCTTCTCCAATCGACGGCAACAGGAACGCTGTACAACGTACGAGCGGCTCCGGGCGGCTGTCAACGAATATTCGCGTGGGCCCCGCGCCCACCGTGCGAAGGAGGCCCGCCCATGTCCGACGGCCCGCTCCCGCCGTCCCCGCCGGCCCCTCAGCTCCCGCTGTCGCTGCCGGCCCGCCTCTACCTGCTGGCCTGGGACACCTCGCGCCGGCGCCTCACCGCCGCCGACC
This sequence comes from Streptomyces sp. NPDC093260, assembly GCF_040683715.1. Classification (NCBI taxonomy): domain Bacteria; kingdom Bacillati; phylum Actinomycetota; class Actinomycetes; order Kitasatosporales; family Streptomycetaceae; genus Streptomyces; species Streptomyces sp. NPDC093260. Next base: position 44,234 of record NZ_JBFBEK010000028.1, on the reverse strand, counting down.
GGCTGCCCCGCCTGGTGCGGGCCGGTGCGCTGACCGAGCTGGTCCGGCGCGGGCTGCTGATGGACGACGACGGCATCGCCACCCCCGTCGACCTGGACGCGCGCACCGGCGACGCGGTGCTGGACGGCCTCCTCGACCTGGTCCGGGAGTCCTGCCCCCGCCGCTGGCGGACCTGGGTCACACTGCGTGCCCGGTACACGCTCGTGGCCGTACGCGAACAGCTGGCCGCCGAGGGGTATCTGCGCGCGGAGAAGCGGCGGGTCCTCGGGATCTTCCCGACGGTGGAGTACGCCCTGGAGCGCGTCGCCGCCGTGGACGCGCTGCGCGCGGAGGCCCGGCAGGTGCTGGCCGGCGACCGCCCGGCGGCGGAGGTCACCGAGCAGACCGCCGCCGCGGTCGCCCTGGCCGCCGCCGCCCGGCTCGGCACCCTCGTGCCCGATCGGGAACGCGGGCGGCACCGGCGGCGCATCGAGGAACTGACCGAACGCGGCACGGCGGCCGTCCCGGCCCTGCGCGGCGTGGTCCGCGAGGTCCGCACGGCACTGACGGCGACGACGGCCACGGCGGCGACGGGCGGCTGAGCCGGGGGACCGGTACGGTCCGGGCGGGCGGCTGCGCGGCGGCGTTTCCCCGCCCGCAGCCGGCCCCTGGGGCGAGCGCCCGCGACCGGCTCGTCCTGAACCACCCGCGACCGTTCGTACACGACCGGCCCGTCCCCGGACCCGCCGCCGGCAGGGCCGGGCGCACCCCCGCCCGCAAGTGAGCGCACCCCCTGCCCGGGCTGTCACGTCCATGTCGCATTTCTGCTGGACCGGCCCCCGGCCCGCTGGTTGAGTGGCGGGCATGAGCAACCGAGACGTCCTGCGCGACCGCGCCCGCACCTTCCACGCCCTGCACGTTCCCGGCCGGCCCCTGGTCCTGCCCAACGCCTGGGACGCCATGAGCGCGCGGCTCGTCGAGGCGGCGGGCGCCCCGGCCGTGGCGACCACCAGCGCCGGACTCGCCTGGGCGCTCGGCGTCGCCGACGGGAACGAACTGGACCGGGAGCCCGCGCTCGCCGCCCTGGCCCGGATCACCGCCGCCGTCACCGTGCCGGTCAGCGCCGACGTCGAGAGCGGCTACGCGCGGGACGCCGCGGGCGTCGCCGACACGGTCCGCGCGGTGCTCGCGGCCGGCGCCGTCGGGATCAACATCGAGGACGCCGCGCACGGGCGGGGCGCCGCCCCGCTGCGGTCCGTCACCGAGCAGTGCGAGCGGCTGGCCGCCGCCCGCGAGGCCGCGGACGCCGAAGGCGTGCCGCTGTTCGTCAACGCCCGCATCGACACGTTCCTGCGCGGCGGCGGCGGCGTGGACGCCACCCTGGAGCGGGCCGCCGCCTACCGCGCCGCGGGAGCGGACGGCGTCTTCGTACCCGGGACCGTCGACCCGGGCACGGTCAAGGCGCTGGCCGCGGGCGTGACCGGACCGCTCAACATCCTGGCGGGCCCCGGCGCCCCGCCGGTCGCGGAGCTGGCCGCGCTCGGCGTCGCCCGGGTGAGCGCCGGCTCCGGCATCGCCGAGGCCGCGTACGCCGTGGTCGGCCGCGCCGCGCGGGAGCTGCTGGACGCGGGGACCTACGGGTCCGTGGCGGACGGACTGCCCTACGGCGAGCTCAACGCACTGCTGCGCACGGAGCGCTAGCAGGCGTCCCGCATCAACTCCGCGAGCCCGTGGTCCACGTCGAGCTGGAGGTGTTCGAGGCCGACCGGCACCAGCTCGCTCGCGGCCCGCAGGAACCGGCGTATGTCACCGCTGCGGACGTGCACCACGGCGGTGCCCTCGGGGGCGTGGAACTCCAGGACCGTGCGGTCGTACCCGTACGGCCGCACCCGTACGTCCCCGTCGCCCTCGGGCTCCTCCAGGCCGGCCGTCAGCAGATCGCGGGCGAAGGTCCAGCAGACCTCGACGCCCTCCAGGGTGGCCGGGGCGGGGAAGGACATCCGGACGGCGAACGGGTCCCGGCGGTCGTAGTGAAGCGTGGCGGGAATGCTGGGCATCCGCGGCGCGGCGGCGACCAGACGCGCCTCGACGGGCTGCTCGATGACGGTGGACAACGCCTTGCTCCCTTGTGACGTAGGGCGTACGACGGCTGGACGACAGACGGACGGGTGAGCGGTCGGGCGGACGAAGCCGGCACTGGGAGAGACGACGGAACCGGCCGGTCCGTGCACATGGGGAGCGAGTGACCTCTGTCACCGCCTTCATGCGCGGACGTGGCCCGTCTTCCGTGGCCGGCCACGCGTGTGACCCCAGGTCACCGGGCATCCGGCGACACGGGACGCTTCGCTCGACTGGGGGATCGAATATCGCCTGATATAGCGAACTATTCCAGGATGCGGGTATCCGTTCCTTGACAGAGAGGAAGTGAACGGCATGCCACGCGGAAGCAGTTCCAAGCGGGAGCGTCAGTACGAGCACATCAAGGAGAGCGCGCAGGACCGGGGCGAGAGCGCCGGGCGCGCCAAGGAGATCGCCGCCCGCACGGTGAACAAGGAGCGCGCCCGCTCCGGCGAGTCGAAGACCGCCAGCCGTACCTCGACGCAGGACATGTCCTCCGGCAAACGGGGCGGACAGCGGTCGGGCCAGGGCTCCCAGGGCCCCACCTACGACCAGCTCTACGAAGAGGCCAAGCGCCGCAACATCCACGGCCGTTCGGACATGAACAAGCAGCAGCTGCGGCAGGCCCTGGACAAGTGACCCCGGGGTCCGCGGACGGCGCGGGGCCGGTCGGCGCGCGCCTCCCGTGAACCGGCGCGGCGATGTGGCCGCGCCGGTCGCGGGCCCCGCGGTCCCGGCCCGCGCGACGGCCCCGTACCCTCGTCCTCACCATGACGACGACCGTAGGCGTACCCGCGGGCTGGCCCGCGACGGCGGAGCAGGCCCGGGCCGTGCAGGACGAGTTGCGGGCGAAGGTCGTGCTGGACGAGGTGGGGCCGCCGCCCGGGACGGGACACGTCACCGGCGTCGACGTCGCCTACGACGACGAGCGGGACGTCGTCGCGGCCGCCGCCGTCGTCCTCGACGCGGCCACGCTGCGGGTGGTCGCCGAGGCCACCGCCGTCGGCCGGATCTCCTTCCCCTACGTCCCCGGGCTGCTCGCCTTCCGCGAGATCCCCACCGTGCTCGCCGCCCTGGACGCCCTGGACCGCCCGCCGGGCCTGGTCGTGTGCGACGGGTACGGGCTGGCCCATCCGCGCCGGTTCGGGCTCGCCAGCCACCTCGGCGTCCTGACCGGACTTCCGGTGATCGGCGTCGCCAAGAACCCCTTCACCTTCGCCCACGCCGACCCGGGCACCCCGCGCGGCAGCGCCTCGCCGCTGCTCGACGGCGGTGAGGAGGTCGGCCGCGCGCTGCGCACCCGGGACGGCGTGAAACCGGTCTTCGTCTCCGTGGGCCACCGCACCACGCTCGACAACGCCTGCGCCCACACCCTCGCCCTGGCCCCGGCCTACCGCCTGCCGGAGACCACCCGCCGGGCCGACGCGCTGTGCCGACGGGCCCTGCGGGAGGCGACGGGGCAGCAGGAGCCCGGCGCCCGCTAGGGCCTGTCTGATAATTCCCGTCGTCGCCCGAAGGGCGGCCGCGCGGCGTCAGGTGCGTGCTCTCGGGGTGCCGGGCGCAGGCCCTCGTACTGGACGTACTCGGGTCTGCGCCCGGTGCCGCGAGAGTGCGTGCATGGCGTCGCGAGGCAGACGGGAATTGTCAGACAGTCCCTAGGTCGTGTCCGCAAAGTCAGGGCAGCCAGAGTCGTAGGCAGGCGATGGTGACCAGGGCTTGGTAGTGGCGTGCGCGTTTGTCGTAGCGGGTGGCCAGGGCCTTGTTGTGCTTGAGCCTGTTGAAGCAGCGCTCGACGACATTGCGGCGTCGGTAGGCTGCCCGGTCGAGCCGGCAGAGGCTCTCGCCTCGGTGGAGGCGGCCGTTGATCTGGTCGAGCCGTTCGGGGATCGCCGCCTTGATACCGCGTCTGCGCAGGTAGGAGCGGATCTTCGCGGACGAGTAGCCCTTGTCGGCGGCGACCCGCTCGGGCCGGGTCCTGGGCCGGCCGGGACCGCACCGCCGGACGCGGATGCGGGCCATGACCTGCTCGAACTGGGTGCAGTCGTTGACGTTGCCGGCGGTGATGGTGAAGGCCAGCGGCCGGCCCTGGCCGTCGCAGGCGAGGTGGATCTTCGTGGTCAGCCCGCCGCGGGACCGGCCGATCGCCTCACCCGGCCAGGGCCCCCTTTTCGGGCCCCGGCCGCATGCTGGTGGGCCCGCACAGTCGTGGAGTCCACGCACGCGATCGTCCAGTCGAGCGACCCGACGGCATCCGAGTGCTGCTGGACATGGGCCAGGAGCCGGTCCCAGGTGCCGTCGGCCGACCAGCGGCGGAAACGTTCGTAGACCGTCTTCCACGGCCCGTACCGCTCGGGCAGGTCCCGCCAGGCCGCACCCGTGGACAGCTTCCACAGAATCCCGTTGACCACCTGACGGCGGTCCCGTACCGGCCGGCCCATCCGCGACGGAGCCAGCAACGGCTCGATCACCGCCCACGACTCATCGGTCAGCTCATGACGACGCACCATGAACAGACCAACGACGCCGACACTTTGCGGACACGACCTAGGGCCGCCGGGCGGCCGGGAAGCGCCGGACACTCCGCCCTAGCCGACCACCGCCGCCGTGCGGACGGTCAGCCCGGACGCGCGCAGCCGGTCGAGGAGCGCGTCGCCCATCGCGACCGCCGTGGTCACCTGACCGGCCGTCGCGGGCAGTTCGTCCAGCGCCAGGCACAGGGCCGACTCGGCGAACATCCGCGCCGTCTCGTCGTAGCCGGGGTCGCCGCCCGCGATCTCGGTGAACACCCGTCGTCCGCCGCCCTCGCCCACGAACCGCACCGAGAACCAGCTCCTGGCCCGCTTCTCGGCGCTCGGCCCGTCCCCCGGCTTGAGCCGGCCGGACAACCAGCCGCGCACCGGCGGTACTTGGGCGGCCGCGGCGAGGGCGCCGACGGCGGCCACCCCGCCGGCGGCCACCGGCAGATGCTTCACGGCGGCGTAGTGGCGGTAGCGGAAGTCGGGGCCGTAGCGCTCCAGGGCCCGTGCCGAGCGCACCACGATCTGCGGGTCGATGGTCGGCAGCGGCAGCGCCCACGCGCCGACCTCCCCGGCGAACCGCGGCCCGCCCGCCGGCGCGGAGGCCCGCCGCCCCACCAGCCGCGGCTCGTGCCGGGCGCGCTCGCGCGCGGCGGCCCGCATCCGCAGCGGCCGGGACACCTGCCCGAGCACCGAGGCGAACGTGCCGCCCGAGAACGCGGCGTCCGCGCGGACGAACCCGTCCACGGACAGCGGCACGCCCTCCGGCAGCTGCCGGACCGTGTAGTACACGCCCAGGTCGTGCGGCACGGAGTCGAACCCGCAGGCGTGCACCAGACGCGCCCCGGTCTCCCGCGCACGGGCGTCGTGCCGGACGTACATCAGATCGACGAACTCGGGTTCGCCGGTCAGGTCCACATAGTCCGTGCCACTGTCCGCGCAGGCGGCGACCAGCTCCTCGCCGTAGGTCACGTACGGCCCCACGGTGGTGGCCACCACGCGCGCCTGCCGGGCCAGCGCGCGCAGGGAGACCGGGTCGGCCGCGTCGGCCCGCACCACCCCGACGGACGCTCCGCCGGGCAGGTCGGCGCGCAACTCCTCCAGCCTGCGTTCGCTGCGGCCCGCGACGGCCCAGCGCAGGTCGTCCGGCGCGTGCGCGGCCAGGTACTCGGCGGTCAGCCGTCCCACGAAACCCGTGGCCCCGAAGAGCACGATGTCGTACGGACGTTCTGCCTCGTTCAGCCTGCTCATGACACCCCTCCTCGCGGCGTCGCCGCCTCGCCGCCGTCGGTGGCCGAGGCTAGCGTGCGCGCGGCGACCGCCGCGAGGGGGTGGCCGCCACACCGGCCGGGAAGCGGTGTCCGTGTCGTGCGGGGAGGGAAGCGGTGGCGCGCGGATCGTGCCGGGTGGGCAAGGCGGCATGCGGTTCGTGCCCGGCGGGGGAGTGGCGTGCGGGCGGCGAGGGAGTGGCGTGCGGTACGGCCGGCGGCGCGCCGGGTACCTCTCGGACACGACCTTGGCTAAGCGCTTGCTCGTGCTGGGCTTGTGCCGGGTGGAACGTGTTCTTAACATCAGCGGTGTTACATCGGTTGTGTCACAGTGGTCGCGACGAGGGGGCCCACAGGATGGCAACGGCACAGACGCCGGGGCGGCACGGCCCGCTGACCGGCGTGCGCGTCGTGGAACTGGCCGGCATCGGCCCCGGGCCGTTCGCCGCGATGCTGCTGGCCGACCTCGGCGCCGACGTGGTCCGGGTGGACCGCCCCGGCGGCGCGGGCCTCGGCATCGACCCGGCCCGCGACGTCACCAACCGCAACAAGCGCTCGGTCGTCCTCGACCTGAAGTCGCCCGAGGGCCGATCCGGCGTCCTCGACCTCGCCGCCCGCGCCGACGTCCTCGTCGAGGGCTACCGCCCCGGCGTCGCCGAACGCCTCGGCGTGGGCCCCGAGGACTGCCACGCCCGCAACCCCCGGCTCGTCTACGGCCGGATGACCGGCTGGGGCCAGGAGGGACCGCTCGCCCCGCGCGCGGGACACGACATCGCCTACATCGCCGTCACCGGCGCCCTCGGCATGACCGGCGCCCCCGACGGCCCCCCGGCCGTCCCCGCCAACCTGCTCGGCGACTACGCGGGCGGCTCCCTCTACCTCGTCGTCGGCGTTCTCGCCGCCCTTCACCACGCCCGCGAAACCGGCGCCGGCCAGGTGGTGGACGCCGCCATCGTGGACGGCGCCGCCCATCTGGGCGCGATGATCCACGGCATGCTCGCCGCCGGCGTCTGGCAGGACCGGCGCGGCACCAACCTCCTGGACGGCGGCTGCCCGTACTACGGCACGTACGAGACCGCCGACGGCGGGTACATGGCGGTCGGCGCCCTGGAGCGGCGTTTCTACGACGAGTTCGCCGCCCTCCTGGGTCTCCCGTCCGACCTCGTCGGCGCCCACGCCGACCTCGCCCGCTGGAGCGAGTTGGGCGAGGCCGTCGCCGCCCGTTTCAAGTCCCGCACCCGCGAGGAGTGGACCGGCGTCTTCGAGGACTCCGACGCGTGCGTGGCCCCCGTACTGTCGCTGCGCGAGGCGCCGCACCACCCGCACCTGGCCGCCCGCGGCACCTTCACCGACCACGGCGGGATCACCCAGCCCGCCCCCGCGCCCCGTTTCTCGGCCACCCCCACCGCCGTCCGCACCGGCCCGGCCCTGCCGGGCGCCCACGCGGCCGAGGTGGCCCGCGACTGGGACCTGCCGGCGGGCGCCTGACCCGGGCGCCCGGCCGTGCCCCTCCGCACCGCACAGCCACCGAAACCCTCATCGAAAGGCCTGTCAGTGAGCACCGAAGCGTACGTGTACGACGCGATCCGCACCCCGCGCGGGCGCGGCAAGGCAGGCGGCGCCCTGCACGGCACCAAGCCCATCGACCTGGTCGTCGGCCTCATCCACGAGATCCGCCGCCGCTTTCCGGACCTGGACCCGGCGGCCGTCGACGACGTGGTGCTCGGCGTCGTCGGCCCGGTCGGCGACCAGGGCTCCGACATCGCCCGGATCGCCGCCCTCGCGGCGGGGCTCCCCGACACGGTCGCAGGCGTCCAGGAGAACCGCTTCTGCGCCTCGGGTCTGGAGGCCGTCAACCTGGCCGCCGCCAAGGTCCGTTCGGGCTGGGAGGACCTGATCCTCGCGGGCGGCGTCGAGTCGATGTCCCGGGTGCCGATGGCCTCCGACGGCGGCGCCTGGTTCAACGACCCGATGACCAACCTCACCGTCAACTTCGTGCCCCAGGGCATCGGCGCCGACCTGATCGCCACCATCGAGGGCTTCTCACGGCGCGACGTGGACGAGTACGCGGCGCTGTCCCAGGAGCGCGCGGCGGCGGCCTGGAAGGACGGCCGCTTCGACCGCTCCGTCGTCCCCGTCAAGGACCGCAACGGTCTCGTCGTCCTCGACCACGACGAGCACCCGCGCCCCGGCACCACCGCCGACTCCCTGGCCAAGCTCAAGCCGTCCTTCGCGGACATCGGCGAGCTGGGCGGCTTCGACGCCGTCGCCCTCCAGCAGTACCACTGGGTGGAGAAGATCGACCACGTCCACCACGCGGGCAACTCCTCCGGCATCGTGGACGGCGCCTCGCTCGTCGCCGTCGGCTCCAGGGAGGTCGGCGAGCGCTACGGCCTCACCCCGCGCGCCCGGATCGTCTCCGCCGCCGTCTCCGGCTCCGAGCCCACCATCATGCTCACCGGCCCCGCCCCGGCCACCCGCAAGGCGCTCGCCAAGGCCGGCCTCACCATCGACGACATCGACCTGGTCGAGATCAACGAGGCCTTCGCGGCCGTCGTCCTCCGCTTCGTCAGGGACATGGGCCTTTCCCTGGACAAGGTCAACGTCAACGGCGGCGCCATCGCGCTCGGCCACCCCCTCGGCGCCACCGGCGCGATGATCCTCGGCACCCTGGTGGACGAGCTGGAGCGCCAGGACAAGCGCTACGGCCTCGCCACCCTCTGCGTCGGCGGCGGCATGGGCGTCGCCACCGTCGTCGAGCGCCTCTGACTCCCAGCGCAGCCCTCAGCACCGGACCTCAACGGAGACCCCTGACATGACCGAGAGCACCACCATCCGCTGGGAACAGGACGACACCGGCGTCGTCACCCTCGTCCTGGACGACCCGAACCAGTCCGCGAACACCATGAACCAGGCCTTCCGCGACTCCTTCGCCGCCGTCGTCGACCGCCTCGAAGCCGAGCTCCAGGCCGACCCCGACGCCGTTCGCGGCATCATCCTCACCTCGGCGAAGAAGACCTTCTTCGCCGGCGGCGACCTGCGCGACCTGATCCGCGTCACCCCCGAGACCGCGCAGGACCTGCTCGACGGCGGCCTCGCCATCAAGCGGAACATGCGCCGCATCGAGACCCTCGGCAAGCCCGTCGTCGCCGCGATCAACGGCGCGGCCCTCGGCGGCGGCTTCGAACTCGCCCTCGCCTGCCACCACCGCGTCGCCCTCGACACCCCCGGCACCAAGATCGGCTGCCCCGAGGTCACCCTCGGCCTGCTGCCCGGCGGCGGCGGCGTGGTGCGCACCGTACGGCTGCTGGGCATCACCGACGCCCTGCTGAAGGTGCTCCTCCAGGGCACCCAGTACAACGCGCGCCGGGCCCAGGAGAACGGCCTCGTCCACGAGGTGGCCGCCACTCCCGAGGAGCTGATCGCCAAGGCCCGCGCCTTCATCGACGCCAACCCCCAGTCGCAGCAGCCCTGGGACACGCCGGGCTACCGCATCCCGGGCGGCACCCCGTCGAACCCGAAGTTCGCCGCGAACCTGCCCGCCTTCCCGGCCAACCTGCGCAAGCAGACGGCCGGCGCGCCCTACCCGGCGCCCCGCAACATCCTGGCCGCCGCCGTCGAGGGGGCCCAGGTCGACTTCGAGACCGCGCAGGTCGTCGAGGCCCGCTACTTCGTGGAGCTGGCCGCCGGGCAGACCTCGAAGAACATGATCCAGGCGTTCTTCTTCGACCTCCAGGCCGTCAACTCCGGCGCCAACCGCCCCCAGGGCGTCGAGCCCCGCAAGGTCCGCAAGGTCGCCGTCCTCGGCGCCGGGATGATGGGCGCCGGCATCGCCTACAGCTGCGCCCGCGCCGGCATCGAGGTCGTCCTCAAGGACGTCTCACTGGAGGCGGCCGTCAAGGGCAAGGGCTACTCCGAGAAACTGTGCGCCAAGGCCGTCTCCCGGGGCCGTACGAGCCAGGAGAAGGCGGACGCGCTGCTCGCCCGCATCACGCCGACCGCCGACGCGGCCGATCTCGCCGGCTGCGACGCGGTGATCGAGGCCGTCTTCGAGGACCCGGCGCTCAAGCACAAGGTGTTCCAGGAGATCGAGCACGTCGTCGCGCCGGACGCGCTGCTGTGCTCCAACACCTCCACGCTGCCCATCACGGTCCTCGCCGAGGGCGTCGAGCGGCAGGGCGACTTCATCGGCCTGCACTTCTTCTCGCCGGTCGACAAGATGCCGCTGGTGGAGATCATCAAGGGCGAGCGCACCGGCGAGGAGGCCCTGGCCCGCGCCTTCGACCTGGTCCGCCAGATCAACAAGACGCCCATCGTCGTCAACGACTCGCGCGGCTTCTTCACCTCCCGGGTGATCGGCCACTTCATCAACGAGGGCGTGGCGATGGTCGGCGAGGGCATCGAGCCCGCCTCCGTCGAGCAGGCCGCGGCCCAGGCCGGCTACCCGGCCAAGGTGCTCTCCCTGATGGACGAGCTGACCCTCACGCTGCCCCGCAAGATCCGCAACGAGTCGAAGCGGGCCGTCGAGGAGGCCGGCGGCACCTGGCCCGCCCATCCCGCCGAGGCGGTCATCGACCGCATGGTGGACGAGTTCGGCCGCACCGGCCGCAGCGGCGGCGCCGGCTTCTACGAGTACGACGAGAACGGCAAGCGGGCGGGCCTGTGGCCGGGCCTGCGCGAGCACTTCACCAAGCCGGGCCACGAGATCCCGTTCCGGGACATGCAGGAGCGGATGCTCTTCTCGGAGGCCCTGGACACGGTCAGGCTGCTGGAGGAGGGCGTCCTGACCTCGGTCGCCGACGCCAACATCGGCTCGGTCTTCGGCATCGGTTTCCCCGGCTGGACCGGCGGCGTGCTCCAGTACATCAACGGCTACGACGGGGGCGCCGGGGCAGGTGCCGGGCTGCCCGGCTTCGTGGCCCGCGCCCGGGAACTCGCCGAGCGCTACGGCGAGCGGTTCGAGCCGCCGGCGCTGCTGGTCGCCAAGGCGGAGCGGGGGGAGACCTTCACGGACGCCGGCTGAGCGCGGCGTCCGGACGGCCGCCGCGCTCAGGCGGAGGACGCGTCCCCGTTCCCAGGGGGCGCGGCCTCCGCGCGCGCGGCGCCGCTGTCGACCCACTCGCGCAGCTCCTCCTTCAGCGACCGCTGGAAGGTGGTCAGCAGCGCCTGCACCACCAGCGGGTGCATATGAGCCGACAGCGACTTCACGTCCTCGGTCTCCCGCTCGGCGACCGCGTCGCGCAGCAGCCCCGACAGCTCACGGGCCGCCGCGCGGGCGTGCTCGACCAGCGCGGTGCGGGCCGCGAGGATCGTCTCCTGGGACAGCGGCACGTCCAGCAGCCGCACGCCCAGCCGGAACAGTCCGGCGTCGACGCGGAACGCGCCGTCCTCGGGCACCAGCACGTTCATCGCCTCCAGCCGGTCCACGTCCTCGTCGCTGAGCGGCCGCCCGGCCCGCCGCCCCAGCTCGGTCCGGGACAGCGTCTCCACGCTCTCCGGGGCCCAGGAGGCGACGACCGCCCGGTGCACGGCCAGATCGTGCGGGCTCAGGTCCGGCGGGAGCTGACGCAGATGCCGTTCGATCGCGGCCAGCGTCATGCCCTGGTGCTGCATCTCCTCGATCAGGGCGAGGCGGGCCAGGTGATCCCGGCCGTAGCGGCCCACCCGGCGCGGGCCGATCTCGGGCGGCGGCAGCAGACCGCGACTGCTGTAGAAGCGGACCGTGCGCACCGTGACGCCGGCCCGCGCGGCCAGCTCGTCGATCGTGAGGGCCGGCTCCCCGGTGTCGGTCGTCGTCATGTGGAGCAGTATCGCTGTTACACCAATGGTGTGAAAGCCGGTGGCCGATCTGCGCAGGTCATGTGAGAAGTCCCGCTGTGTGACGTGTGCCATCGCATGAGACGTGAGCACCCTGGGAAGCTGCTTTCCTGGTCTGTACCGCGCCCACGGGCAGGGCGGGCCGGAACCGTACGGACAACCGGGCCCACCCCGCCCGGGGCACCAGAGAGTGGATCTTCCCCTTGAGCAAGGACGTGCACACGGCACCCGTCGTCGGGCATCCCCCGACGGCCGGTGCCCCCGCCGACGCGGGCGACGCCGGGTACAGCAAGGACCTCAAGCACCGCCACGTCAACATGATCGCCATCGGCGGTGCGATCGGCACCGGGCTCTTCCTGGGCGCCGGCGGCCGCCTGCACAACGCGGGACCGGCACTCGCCCTGGCCTACCTGGTCTGCGGCGTCTTCGCGTTCTTCGTCGTCCGCGCCCTCGGCGAGCTGGTCCTGTACCGGCCCTCCTCCGGCTCCTTCGTGTCGTACGCGCGCGAGTTCCTCGGCGAGAAGGGCGCCTACGTCGCGGGCTGGATGTACTTCCTGAACTGGTCGACCACCGGTATCGCCGACATCACCGCGATCGCGCTGTACACGCACTACTGGAGTTTCTTCACGCCGATCCCGCAGTGGGCGCTCGCGCTGATCGCGCTGGCCGTCGTCCTCACCGTGAACCTGATCTCGGTGAAGATCTTCGGCGAGATGGAGTTCTGGTTCGCGATCGTCAAGGTGGCCACCCTGGTCGCCTTCATGCTGATCGGCATCTTCCTGCTGGCCACCCAGCACCAGGTGGACGGCACCACACCGGGCCTGAGCGTGATCAGCGACCACGGCGGGCTCCTGCCGCACGGCGCGATGCCGGTCGTCCTCGTCATGCAGGGCGTGATCTTCGCCTACGCCGCCCTGGAGCTGGTCGGCGTCGCCGCCGGCGAGACCGCCGAGCCGGAGAAGGTCGTCCCGCGCGCGGTGAACTCCATCATGTGGCGCGTCGCCCTCTTCTACGTCGGCTCGGTCGTGCTGCTGGCACTGCTGCTGCCGGGCTCGGTGTACTCCGCCGACGAGAGCCCCTTCGTCACGGTCCTGTCGAAGGTGGGCGTGCCGGCGGCCGGCGACGTGATGAACCTGGTGGTCCTCACCGCCGCCATGTCCTCGCTGAACTCCGGCCTGTACTCCACCGGCCGCATCCTGCGCTCCATGGCGATGGCGGGCTCCGCCCCGAAGTTCACCCGCGTGATGAGCCGCAGCCAGGTGCCCTACGGCGGCATCCTGCTGACCTGCGCGGTGTGCGTGCTCGGCGTGGTCCTGAACTACAAGGTGCCCGACCAGGCCTTCGAGATCGTGCTGAACGTCGCCTCCCTCGGCATCGTCAGCACCTGGGTGATCATCATGGTCTGCCACCTGATCTTCGTCCGCCGCGCCAAGGCGGGCCTGGTCACCCGCCCGCACTTCCGCCTCCCCTTCAGCCCGGTCACCGAGATCGCCACGGTCGCCTTCCTCCTGGCCTGCCTCGGCCTGATGTGGAACGACCCGGAGGTGGGCCGCAAGACCCTCTACCTCATCCCGGCCATCGCCCTCCTCCTGGTCGCGGGCTGGTACGGCGTCCGCCGCAGGGTCACGGAGGAGTCCGCGGCTTCGCTGACGAAGTAGCGGCGGCACCGGCCAGAGGCCGACGGGCGCCGTCGGAACGGCGCCGGTCACCGTCTCCGGGACGCACCCACCGTCCGTGCCCGAGCGGGAAGCCTTCCCGCTGGGGCACGGTCATGGTGCGTCCGCTTCTTCGATGCTCGCTTCGTGCGTCCGCAGACTGGCCAGGACGTCGTGGTGCCCGCACAAGGCGAGGACCGACTTGGCTATCCGACGCACTCGGAAGGCCCTCACCTGTTCAAGATCCCTCAGCCGAGACCTGGCTCACCCGTCCACAACCTCCCGGGAGAGAACACCTAGTGCGCCTCGTGGGCGGACTCGATCTTCTTCCAGGACTTCGGCTGCGTCACAGCCGCACCCGGCTTCGTCGCCGCGAGCGACCGGGACGCCGTCGCGGCCGGCTTCGTCGGCTGGAAGAGCCAGGCGTCGAACAGGGCCGCCAGCGGCTTGCCGGAGATCTGTTCCGCGTACTTCTGGAAGTCGGCCACCGACGCGTTGCCGTACGCGTGCGCCGTCGGCCAGCCCTTGAGGATGCGGAAGAACGCGGTGTCGCCGACCTCGTCGCGCAGCGCCTGGATGGCGGCCGCGCCCCGGTCGTAGACGGCGGCGTCGAACTGGTTGTCCGCGCCCGGGTCACCGGGTTCGACAGTCCAGAACGGGTCGTCGGCCGGGTGCGAGGCGTACACGTAGTCGGCGAGCTGCTGCGCCGTGCCCTCGCCCTCGTGCTCCGACCACAGCCACTGCGCGTACGTCGCGAAGCCCTCGTTGAGCCAGATTTCCTTCCAGCCCTTCACCGACACGTCGTCGCCGTACCACTGGTGGCCCAGCTCGTGCACGATCAGCGAGACGTTGGCGCCCTTCGCGAACTGCTTGGGGCTGTAGAACACGCGGCTCTGCGTCTCCAGCGCGTAGCCGGTGGTCGTGTTCGGGACGTAGCCGCCGGCCGAGCTGAAGGGGTACGGCCCGAAGTAGCCGCTCAGCCAGTCGACGATCTCACCCGTGCGCTCCACGCTCGCCCGCGCCGCCCCGTCGTTGTCGCCGAGGTCCTTGCTGTAGGCGTTGATCACCGGGACGCCGCCCTCGGAGACGCCCTGGGTGATGTCGAACTTCCCGAGCGCCAGGGTGGCGAGGTAGGTCGCCTGCGGCTTGTTCTGCCGCCAGCTGTAGCGGGTCCAGCCGAGCTGCGAGCTGGTCGCCTGGCGGGTGCCGTTGGAGATCGCCTGGGTGCCGTCCGGCACCGCCACCGACACGTCGTAGGTGGCCTTGTCGCTCGGGTGGTCGTTGCTGGGGAACCACCACCACGCCGCCTCGGGCTCGTCCGCCGCGACCGCGCCGTCCGGAGTGCGGTGCCAGGTGGTGAAGCCGTAGGCGCTCTTCGTGGACGGCACCCCGCTGTAGCGGACGACCACGGTGACCGCCGTGCCCTTGGCCAGCGGCGTCCTCGGCGTGACCACCAGCTCGTGCTGCCCGGACGTGGTGAAAGCGGCCTTCGTGCCGTTGACCCGCACCTCGCTCACGTCCAGCAGGAAGTCCAGGTCGAAGCTGGACAGGTCCCGCGTGGTCCGCGCGGAGATCGTCGCGGTGCCCTCCAGCTCGTCCGTCGCCGGCTGGTACCTCAGCCGCAGGTCGTAGTGGGAGACGTCGTAGCCGCCGTTGCCGTAGTCGGGGTAGTAGGGGTCGCCGATGCCCGGCGCGCCGGGGGACGGGCTCGCGGCCGATGCCGGGATCGCCAGCAGGAGGGAGGCCGCCGCCAAGACACCCGGCACGAGGATTCTGCGGTGCACGTCAGCTCCAAGTCGTAGGGGCGTGAAGTCTGTTCGGAGCCTATTGAGTCCCTGTCGGCGCAGGCATGTCCATGGCCACCCCTGTCACACGATCGCCATTCGGCCGACATGCGCCGGGCACGCGCTTCGCCCTGTTCCCGGCGAATCCGGCGACACGTCAGGTGCTGTCTTCTGCAGGGGAGTCGTCCGCTGTACCGTCCCGCTCATGCCGAACAGCATGAGCATGACGATCTGGAGACGGCTGATCGTGACGGCCACCGCCGTCCTGGCCGCCGCCCTCCTCACCCCGGCGGCGGCGCACGGCGCCCCGCACGACAGCCGCACCATGCACTCCGGCCGGGCCCCGCGCGAGAGCCGGCCCGTCTACTCCTACGCGGACGCCGTCCGCGAGTCCGTGTGGGTCGACACCGGGCTCGACGGCGACGGCGACGGCCGCACCGACCGCGTCGCCGCCGACATCGTCCGCCCCAGCGAACCCGCCCTACAGGGCCGGAAAGTGCCCGTCATCATGGACGCCAGCCCGTACTACTCCTGCTGCGGGCGCGGCAACGAGAGCCAGACCAAGACGTACGACGCGGCCGGCCACGTCGTCCAGATGCCGCTGTTCTACGACAACTACTTCGTGCCCCGCGGCTACGCCTTCGTCGGCGTCGACCTCGCCGGCACCGACCGGTCCGACGGGTGCGTCGACGTCGGCGGCCGTTCCGACGTCCAGTCCGCCAAGGCGGTGATCGACTGGCTGAACGGCCGCGCCCGCGCCTACACCACCCGCACCGGCTCCACCCCGGCCCAGGCCACCTGGACCAACGGGAAGACCGGAATGATCGGCAAGAGCTGGGACGGCACCATCGCCAACGGCGTCGCCGCCACCGGCGTCAAGGGGCTGAAGACCATCGTCCCGATCAGCTCCATCTCCTCCTGGTACGACTACTACTTCGCCCAGGGCGCCCCCCTCTACGACTCCGGCCCCGACTGGCTGTCCGACTACGTCGAGAGCGACACCGCCCGCGCCCACTGCGCCGCCGTGCAGCAGAAGATCGTCGCGGGCGCCCCGCGCACCGGCGACTGGACCCCCTTCTGGACCGAGCGCGACTACGTCAAGGACGCGAGCAAGGTCCGGGCCAGCGTCTTCGTCGTCCACGGCATGCAGGACCTCAACGTCCGCACCAAGAACTTCGGCCAGTGGTGGGACGCCCTCGCCAGGAACGGCGTGCAGCGCAAGATCTGGCTCTCCCAGACCGGCCACGTCGACCCGTTCGACTACCGGCGCGGCGCCTGGGTGGACACCCTGCACCGCTGGTTCGACCACGAACTCCTCGGCTACGACAACGGCATCGACCGCGAACCCGTGGCCGACGTCGAACGCCACCCCGACCAGTGGACCACCTCCGCCACCTGGCCGCCCCGCGGCACCGCCACCACGACCCTGCGCCCCGCCCCCGGCGAAGCGGCCGGTGTCGGCGCCCTCGGCCTGCGCCCGGCCCGCGGCACCGAGACGTTCACCGACGACCCGTCGCTGAGCGAGACCGACTGGGCGGCGGGCGTCGACCGTCCGACTCCGGAGAAGGCCGGCTTCCTCACCCGGCCGCTCGACCGCGACCTGCGGATCGCAGGCTCCTCCGAGGTCACCGTCACCGCCACCCCGACCACCACCACGGCCCACCTCTCGGCCGTCCTGGTCGACCTCGGCCCCGACACCATCCGCGACTACGGCGACGTGGACGAGGGCATCACCACCCTCGCCGACCGCACCTGCTGGGGCGCGAGCACGGCGGGCGACAGCTCCTGCTACAAGGAGACCGCCGCGAAGACGGAGGCCGTCGGCCACACCGTCGTCAGCCGCGGCTGGGCCGACCTCGGCGACTGGGCCGGTGACGGCAGGGGGCGCCCGCTCACCCCGGGCAAGGCGTACACGATCACCCTCGACCTGGCGGCGACCGACCATGTCGTGCCCAAGGGGCACCGCCTGGCGCTGATCGTGGCGGGCACCGACAAGGACCTCATCGACCCGCCGTCGAGCACGCCCGCCCTGACGGTGGACCTGTCCCGTACGTCGGCCGAGGTCCCGCTGGTCGGCGGGGCGGCGGCGTTCACGCGGGCGACCGCGGGGGCCGGGGGGAACGCCGTGGGCGCCACGGCGGCGACGACCGCCTCCGATACGGTCTCCGCGCCCGCTGCCGCCGTGGAGGCGGCCCCGGAGGGCGTCCGGCACCAGCGCACCGTCCACCGGCTTCCCGCGCGGTGACCGGCTGAGGGTCTGACGGCGGGTTCTCAGGCGGCCGGGCGCACCAGCCCGGCCGCCTGACGCGCGCAGCCCCACGCCACGGTGACCCCGGCGCCGCCGTGCCCGTAGTTGTGCACCAGCATCCGCCCGTCCGGCAGCGCCTCGCGCTCCAGCCGTACCGCGTGCCGGGCCGGGCGCAGGCCGACCCGGTGCGCCAGCACCCGCGCCCCGGCGATCTCCGGCCGTACGGCGGCGCAGCGCGCGACGATCGCCTCGGCCACCGCCGGATCGGGCGACAGCGACCAGTCGTCCTCCTCGGCCGTCCCACCGAGGACGAGACCGCCCGGCTGCGGGAAGAAGTACACGGAGGCCGCCGCGGCGTGGTCCACGCAGGTCAGCCAGGTCGTGATCCCCGGGTTCTCCACGACGACGAGCTGGCCGCGCACCGGCCGCACCGCCGGGTCCGGCACCAGCTCCCGGGCGCCGAGCCCCGTGCAGTTCACCACCACCGGGGCGTCCACCGAGACCAGCTCCGTCACCGTCCGCTCCTGGACGCCGCCGCCCGCCGCCAGCAGCCGCTTTCGCAGCCAGGCCAGATGCGCCCGCATGTCGATCAGCGGCAGCCGCGCCCACAGCGCCGGGCCCGGGTACTCGTCGGCGGTCGCCACACGCAGCTGGGGCACCCGCGCCGCCCACGGTCCGAGCGAGTCGAGGCGGGTGTCGGCGTGCAGGCCCTCGACCATCCGCACGCCCGTCTCGGCGGGCCGCGCCGCCAGCTCCTCGTACACGGCCAGCGACTCCAGCGACCAGTCGCCGACCAGCGACTCCGGCTCGATGCGGTACGGCCACCACAGGGCGCCCGCGACCGCCGACGTCGTCCGCTCGGCGGGCTCGCGCGTCCACACCCGTACCCGTACGCCGCGCTCCGCCAGCACCAGCGCGGTCGTCAGTCCGATGACCCCGCCGCCGACCACCACGACGTCGCCGCCCGGTCCACCGCTGCCGCTGCTCAGTCCACCGTCCACGCCAGGACCGTAGCGGACGGCGCCCTGCCGCGCGCACCTCGGTCCCGCGCCGGACGACTAGGATCGGCCCCCTGATGACTGCCACCCTCGTCGCCAAGAACCTCGCCGCCGGACACGGCGACCGCGCCCTGTTCTCCGGGCTCGACCTCGTCGTCGCGCCCGGCGACGTCATCGGGCTGGTCGGCGCCAACGGCGCGGGCAAGTCCACGCTGCTGCGGATGCTCGCCGGACTCGGCACGCCCGAACAGGGCGAGCTCACCCTCTCCCCGCCCTCCGCCGCCGTCGGCCACCTGCCGCAGGAGCCCGACCGCCGGCCCGGCGAGACCGTACGCGGGTTCCTGGCCCGCCGGACCGGCGTCGCAGCCGCCCAGCGGGCGATGGACGAGGCGACCCAGGCCCTGGTCGACTCCGCGCCCGGCGCGGACGACGCCTACGCCGTCGCCCTGGAGCGCTGGCTCGGCCTCGGCGGCGCCGACCTGGACGAGCGGGCGGAGGAGACCGCCGACTCCCTCGGCCTCGCCGTCGACCTCGACCAGCCCATGACGTCGCTGTCCGGCGGGCAGGCGGCCCGCGCCGGCCTCGCCTCGCTGCTGCTGTCCCGCTACGACGTCTTCCTGCTGGACGAGCCCACCAACGACCTCGACCTCGACGGTCTCGAACGCCTCGAACGCTTTGTCACGGGGCTGCGCGCCGGGACGGTCGTCGTCAGCCACGACCGCGAGTTCCTCACCCGCACGGTCACCAAGGTCCTCGAACTCGACCTCGCCCAGAAGCAGATCAACCTCTACGGCGGCGGTTACGCGGCCTATCTGGAGGAGCGCGAGGTGGCCCGCCGGCACGCCCGCGACGAGTACGAGGAGTACGCCGACAAGCGGGCCTCCCTCCAGGACCGGGCGCAGATGCAGCGTTCCTGGATGGACAAGGGCGTGAAGAACGCCCGGCGCAAGGCGGGCAACGACAACGACAAGATCGGCCGCAAGTTCCGCAGCGAGGCCAGCGAGAAGCAGGCCGCGAAGGCGCGGCAGACCCAGCGGATGATCGAGCGCCTGGACGTCGTCGAGGAACCCCGCAAGGAGTGGGAGCTGCGCATGGAGATCGCGGCGGCGCCGCGGTCGGGCGCGGTCGTCGCCACACTGCGCGACGCGGAGGTGCGGCGCGGGGGCTTCACGCTGGGGCCGGTGTCGGTGCAGATCGACTGGGCGGACCGGGTGGCGGTCACCGGTGCGAACGGGGCCGGCAAGTCGACGCTGCTGGCCGCGCTGCTGGGGCGGCTCCCGCTGGACGCCGGACACGCGGCGCTGGGGTCCGGTGTGCTGGTCGGCGAGGTGGACCAGGCGCGTCGGCTCTTCCACGGCGAGGAGACGCTGCTGGACGCCTTCCGGGCGGCGGTCCCGGACACCGAACCGGTCGAAGTGCGGACACTGCTGGCCAAGTTCGGGCTGAAGAGCGAGCATGTGCTGCGGCCGGCCGCGACGTTGTCGCCGGGGGAGCGGACCCGGGCGGCGCTCGCGCTGCTCCAGGGGCGGGGGGTCAACCTGCTGGTCCTGGACGAGCCGACGAACCACCTCGATCTGCCGGCGATCGAGCAGCTGGAGTCGGCGCTGGAGTCCTACGAGGGGACGTTGCTGCTGGTCACGCATGACCGGCGGATGCTGTCCGCGGTCCGGACGAACCGTCACCTGGAGGTCTCCGACGGCAAGGTGACGGAGCATCAGGTATAGCTGAGGGGTGCGCCGTGGGGCGGGCGGTCCCGATGTGCCGGGTGTACCGGCCATGAGGGGCGTCGGGGTGGGGGCCTACACTCGGCAACCGTTGCCCAGCGGAGAGAGACCGCAGACCGAAAGGCCTGGTTGCCCATGTTCCAAGACGCCCCCATCTACCACCAACTCGTCGCCGAGCGGGGAGATGTGCCCGCGCGGGTGCGGGATGCGGCCACGAGCATACTTCGGGAGCTGGACGAAGTGATGCGTGTGGGGCAGCCGTCGGGCGGGTTCCTGCCCGGCCCGGCCCCCCGGGGCGCTGCGGCGCCACGCCCCCACTCGGCCCTACCGCCGGGGCAGCATCCGCGCTGAGGTTCCTGCCAGGGGCCCGGTCCCCGGCGGAATCCCCGGCCCCCGCCGTGGCGTGCGGCGGGGGCCGGGGGCGGGGTCAGGGGCGGCTGTTCTTCGTGTTCAGGAGGCCTGCGCGGCGCAGGGCGTCCGCCATCGCGCTGTTGGCGGGCGGGGATGCCTGGCGTGCGGCGGCGCCACCGCCACCGCCGCCGGACCGGCCCTGGCGCTGCTGCGGCGGGCGGCCCCCGCGCTGGCGGCGCTCGCCGCCGCCGTTCTGCTTCTCCTGCGGCACCGCCTCGTCGTCCAGCCGCAGCGTCAGCGAGATCCGCTTGCGCGGGATGTCGACGTCCAGCACCTTCACCTTGACGATGTCACCCGGCTTCACCACGTCCCGCGGATCCTTCACGAACGTCCGCGACATCGCCGACACATGCACCAGACCGTCCTGGTGGACGCCGACGTCCACGAACGCGCCGAAGGCCGCCACGTTCGTCACCACACCCTCCAGGACCATCCCCGAGGACAGGTCGGAGATCTTCTCCACGCCGTCCTTGAAGGTGGCCGTCTTGAAGGCGGGCCGCGGGTCGCGCCCCGGCTTCTCCAGCTCCTTGAGGATGTCGGTGACCGTCGGCAGACCGAACGTGTCGTCCACGAAGTCCGCCGGCCGCAGCGAGCGCAGCACCCCGGTGTTGCCGACCAGGGAGGCCACCTCCTGCCCCGTGGTCTTCACCATCCGCCGCACCACCGGATACGCCTCCGGGTGCACGCTGGAGGCGTCCAGCGGGTCGTCGCCGCCGCGGATCCGCAGGAAGCCCGCGCACTGCTCGTACGCCTTGGGGCCGAGCCGGGAGACCTTCTTCAGCTGGGCGCGCGAGGTGAACGGCCCGTTGGCGTCCCGGTGCGCGACGATGTTCTCCGCGAGCGACCCGGTGATGCCCGAGACCCGGGAAAGCAGCGGTACGGACGCCGTGTTGACGTCCACGCCCACGCCGTTCACACAGTCCTCGACCACCGCGTCCAGCGAGCGGGACAGCTTCACCTCGGACAGGTCGTGCTGGTACTGGCCGACGCCGATGGACTTCGGGTCGATCTTCACCAGCTCGGCCAGCGGATCCTGGAGCCGGCGCGCGATGGACACCGCGCCGCGCAACGACACGTCCATGCCCGGCAGTTCCTGCGAGGCGTAGGCGGAGGCGGAGTACACCGACGCGCCCGCCTCCGACACCATCACCTTGGTGAGCTTCAACTCCGGGTGCTTGGCGATGAGTTCACCGGCGAGCTTGTCGGTCTCGCGGGACGCGGTGCCGTTGCCGATGGCGATCAGCTCGACCGCGTGCTCCTTCGCGAGCCGGGCCAGCTTCGCGATCGCCTCGTCCCACTTGTTGGCCGGGACGTGCGGATGGATCACGTCCGTGGCGACGACCTTGCCGGTCGCGTCCACCACGGCCACCTTCACCCCCGTACGGAAGCCGGGGTCCAGACCCAGCGTCGCCCGGGTGCCGGCCGGGGCGGCCAGCAGCAGATCACGCAGGTTGGCCGCGAACACGTTCACCGCCTCGTCCTCGGCCGCCGTGCGCAGCCGCAGCCGCAGGTCGATGCCGAGGTGGACCAGGATGCGGGTGCGCCAGGCCCAGCGGACCGTGTCCTTCAGCCACTTGTCGGCGGGCCGGCCGCGGTCGGCGATGCCGAACCGGTGCGCCACGGCGCCCTCGTAGGAGGACGGGCCGTCGGTGGGCTCCTCCGGCTCCAGGACGAGGTCGAGGACCTCCTCCTTCTCGCCGCGCAGCATCGCCAGGATCCGGTGCGAGGGCAGCTCGGTGAACGGCTCGGTGAAGTCGAAGTAGTCGGCGAACTTCGCGCCCGCCTCCTCCTTGCCCTCGCGCACCTTCGCCGCCAGCCGGCCACGCGTCCACATGCGTTCGCGCAGCTCGCCGATCAGGTCGGCGTCCTCCGAGAACCGCTCGGTGAGAATCGCCCGGGCGCCGTCGAGCGCGGCCTGCGGATCGGCCACGCCCTTGTCCGCGTCCACGAAGGCCGCCGCCGCGGCGAGCGGGTCCACGGACGGATCGCCGAGCAGGCCGTCGGCCAGCGGCTCCAGCCCCGCCTCGCGCGCGATCTGCGCCTTGGTGCGCCGCTTCGGCTTGTACGGCAGGTAGATGTCCTCCAGGCGCGCCTTGGTCTCCGCGGCCCGGATCCGCGCCTCCAGCTCGTCGGTGAGCTTGCCCTGCTCGCGCACCGACTCGAGGACGGCGGCGCGCCGGTCCTCCAGCTCCCGCAGATAGCGCAGCCGCTCCTCGATCGTGCGCAGCTGCGCGTCGTCGAGCATCTCGGTCGCTTCCTTGCGGTAGCGGGCGATGAAGGGCACCGTCGAACCGCCGTCGAGCAGCTCCACGGCGGCCTTGACCTGCCGCTCCCGTACGCCGAGCTCCTCGGCGATCCTGCCTTCGATGGACCCTGTGAGGGGTGTCGTCACGTTCCCGTACCGCCTTCTCCGCTTCGGGTTGCGCGGCAATTGTGGCAGGTGGCGCCGTCAACCGGGGATCAGGGCGGTCCCGGGCGGGGCGGCCCCGGCCGCCCCGCCCGTCGGATCGCGCGGGACGGGCCGCGACCGCCGCCTCCGCCGTACCGCCGCGACCCGTGGCAGGAAAGGTGGGGAACCCGTCGTTGCGGCCGTCGCGCCGCCCGCGAAGAATCGTTCGCATGGCGCAGCGAACGGTTCTCGTGGTCCTCTTCGACGGCGTCCAGAGCCTCGACGTCACCGGCCCCCTGGAGGTCTTCGCCGGCGCCGACCAGCACACCCCGGGCTCCTACCGGCTCCGCACCGCCTCGCTGGACGGCCGTCCCGTGCGCACCACCAGCGGCCTGACGCTCGTCCCGGACCTCGCGCTCGCCGACGCGCCCGAGGCGCACACCCTCCTCGTCCCCGGCGGCCAGGGCACCCGCCGGCCCGACGGACGCCTGATCGACTGGGTGCGCGCGCACGGGCCGCGGGCCGACCGGCTGGTCTCGGTGTGCACGGGCGCGATCCTGCTGGCCGAGGCGGGCCTGCTGGACGGCCGCCGGGCCACCACCCACTGGGCGTACTGCGACACCTTCGCCCGCCGGCACCCCGCGGTGCGGGTCGAGGCCGACCCGATCTACGTCCGCGACGGCCACGTCGCCACCTCCGCCGGGGTCACCTGCGGCATCGACCTCGCCCTCGCCCTGGTCGAGGAGGACCTCGGCCGCGACACCGCGCTCGCCGTCGCCCGCCATCTCGTCGTCTTCCTGCGCCGGCCCGGCAACCAGGCCCAGTTCAGCGCGCAGCTCGCCGTCCAGACGGCCCGCCGCGCACCGCTGCGGGACGTACAGCAGTGGATCACCGAGCATCCCGCCGCCGATCTGTCCGTCGAGGCGCTTGCCGCCCGCGCCCGCCTCTCACCACGCCACTTCGCCCGCGCCTTCCGTGCCGAGACCGGCGCCACCCCCGGCCGTTACGTCGACCGGGTCCGCCTCGAACACGCCCGGAGGCTGCTGGAGGACACTTCCGACGGCGTCGAGGAGATCTCCCGCGCCAGCGGCTACGGCACCCCCGAGGCCATGCGCCGCGCGTTCGTCAAGGCGCTCGGCGCCTCCCCGGCCGAGTACCGCCGCCGCTTCCGCCCCGTACCGGCCCCCTGAATCCGCCGAGGCCCACCAAGGCCCCGAACCCGCCTGAACCCGTCCGAGTCCACCCGAGGAGAACCCGTGCAGATCGCCGTCGTCCTCTACGACCGCTTCACCGCCCTCGACGCCGTCGGCCCCTACGAGATCCTCCAGCGCCTCCCGGACGCCCGTGTCGTCTTCGTCGCCGAACAGGCCGGTCCCGTGCGCACCGACACCGGCGCCCTCGCCCTCGTCGCCGACCAGGCCCTCGCCGAGGTGACCGCCCCCGACGTGGTGGTCGTCCCGGGCGGGCCGGGCCAGAGCGCCCTGATGGATCACGCGCCGCTGCTGGACTGGCTGCGCGCGGCCGACGCCACCAGCACCTGGACCACTTCGGTGTGCACCGGCTCCCTGCTGCTGGGCGCGGCCGGACTGCTCGCGGGCCGCCGCGCGACCTCCCACTGGCTGGCGCTGGACCAGCTGCCCGCCCTCGGCGCCGAGCCCACCGGCGAGCGGGTCGTGGTGGACGGCAAGTACGTCACCGGGGCCGGGGTCTCCGCCGGGATCGACATGGCCCTCACCCTGGCCGGACGCATCGCCGGCGACGACGTCGCCCGGTCCGTCCAGCTGGGCACCGAGTACGACCCGCGCCCGCCCTACGACGCCGGTTCCCCGGACAAGGCGCCCGCACACGTGGTCGACGCCCTGCGGGCCCGCAGCCGCTTCCTCCTGACATGACGGACGCCACGGACGCGGCGGATCACCCGGAGGCGGACACGCTCCAGGTGAAGCGCGGCGCCCTGCGCTCCAGGAACGCGGCGACCCCCTCGGCGGTGTCGCCGCTGCCCCGCGCCTGCTCGGCCCAGTGGGCGTCCCGGTCCGTACGGCCGTCCGCGAACTCCTTGGCGGCGGCCTGGGTCAGCTGCGAGCGGGCGGCCAGGGTCCGGGTGAACTCGGCGACCCGCTTGTCGAGTTCGCCCTCCGGCAGCACCTCGTCCACCAGGCCGGTGCGCAGCGCGCGCTCCGTGTCGATCAACTCACCGGAGAAGAGCAGGTACTTGGCGGTGGCCGGGCCCACCAGGGAGACCAGCCGCCGGGTGGCGGAGGCGGGGTAGACGATGCCCAGTTTCGCCGGCGTCACCCCGAACAGCGCCCCGGCCTCCGCGAACCGAAGATCGCAGGCCGCCGCGAGCTGTGCGCCGCCGCCCACGCAGTGCCCGCGCACCGCGGCCAGCGTCGGCTTGGGGAACGCCGCCAGGGCCTCCTCGGCCCGCACCGCCAGGCGCTGCGCCTCGTCCGGCGAGCCGCGCAGCGTGGAGATGTCGGCGCCCGCGCAGAACGTGCCGCCCGCACCCGTCAGCACCAGCGCCCGCACCCGCGGATCGGTGGCCAGGGAGTCCAGGAGCGGCGGCAGCGACCGCCACATCCCGGCCGTCATGGCGTTGCGCTTGGCCGGGTGGTGGACGACGACGGTGGCGACCGCGTCGGTGACCTCGTGCAGCAGCTGCGGCTCCATGCGCCGGATGCTATCCGCTCGTCCGGGCGCCCGGACGAGCGGGAGCGGGCGGCGCAACCCGTACAACACGAAGAGTTCACGAACCCGGCACGGACCGGACCCAGGCGGTCGCAACCGGTGAAGGGGTGGACGCGTACGGTCGTAAGGCGACGTGAAGCCGCTGACTTGTGTTCAGTGCTTGGGGTGGGACGCCGGGGCGCGAACACTCTTCGTGTGGCGACAATCGAGGGCGGCGACCGGACGATGGACGACCACGGGCACGGGGAGGGCCCGCGCCCGGCGGGCGGCACGGCGGCGTTCGCCCCCCGGACCGCCGAGCCGCCGGACCCGCTGCCGTACGAAGGGGTGTGGCGGTTCACCGCGCCGGCCCTCGACGCCTCCGTCCCGCAGGCCCGGCACGCGGTACGGGACCTGCTGCGCCGCCAGGGCGTCCCGGTGTCGCCCGACCTCGTCCACGGGCTGCTGCTGATCGTGTCCGAACTGGTCACCAACGCCGTACGGCACGCTGCCGTGCTCTCGCCGACGCTCGCCGTGGAGGTCGCCGTCGGCGCCGGGTGGGTGCGCGTCGCCGTGGAGGACCAGCACCCCTACCGGCCGACCGCACTGGAGACCGACCACGGCCGCACCGGCGGGCGCGGGCTGCTGCTGGTCCGCGAGATCGCCCGGGAGGCGGGCGGGGTCTGCGACGTGCAGCACACGGCGAGCGGCGGCAAGGTGATCTGGGCCGCCCTGCCGCTGGGTTCCGTCTGAGCAACGGCTCCAGGACCCGGGGCGGGCGCACCGGTTCCTACCGGTCCCGTCCGCGCGACATCCATTGGTCCCGTCCCGTCCGCCCGTCATCCAGGAAGGGTGCGGACCCGCCCGTGCCGACGGCCCCGGTCGGGTTCCCGCCGCTGCGACGGAGACGGACCGCACCGGCCGCCGGCCTCACCAGCCCGCGGGGCCCGTCAGCTCCCTGACCGCCGGACGCGCCGCGTCCAGCACGGTCATGAACCAGGCGGAGAAGGGCTCCCGGGCGTGCCGCTCGGCCAGCTCGGCCGGCGTCACGAACGCCGTGTCGCCCACCTCGTCCGGGTCCGGCCGCAGCCGGGACTGCACCAGGCCGACGAAGAGGTGGTTGAACTCCTGCTCCACCAGGCCGGAGGCCGGGTCCGGGTGGTTGTAGCGGACGGTGCCCGCCGCGGCGAGCAGCGAGGGGGAGACCCCCAGCTCCTCGTACGTCCGCCGGGCCGCCGCCGCGAAGGGCGACTCACCGGGGTACGGGTGGCCGCAGCAGGTGTTGGACCACACGCCGGGGGAGTGGTACTTGCCGAGCGCCCGCTGTTGGAGCAGCAGCCGGCCCTGCTCGTCGAACAGGAACACGGAGAAGGCGCGGTGCAGCTGCCCCGGCGGCTGATGCGCGGCGAGCTTCTCCGCGGTGCCGATCGTCACACCGTCCTCGTCGACGAGTTCCAGCAAGATCGCGTCCGCGGTGCCGTTCGACGAGCTGTGCGCAGCGGTGGCAGGTGTGATCGGCATACCCATCCTTCACATCGGTCCTCGATCCCCAAGTCTGCCGCACGAATACGGCACTCCCGGCACTTCCCGGCCGCCCGCATGTCCCGCGCGGGGCGGGCGGCGGGCCGTCGCCGGTCCGGCGGAAGAGGGGCTACCGGTAGATGATCGTGCCCGGCGCGGCGCAGGCGGAACCGCCCGGGGGTCCGGCCGGTGAAGCCCCGGCGCACTCGGCGGCGCGCGGCTCGTCCGGCGGCGCCCGGTGCGCTCGGCGGTGCGCCGGGCCGGTCAGCGCCGCGTCGGCCCGTTCATCGGTGCGCAGGGCCGGTCAGTGGCACGGACCTCGGCGCGCAGGCTCGGTGGCGCCGGCCTCAGTGGCACAGGCCCGCCTCGTGCTCGGCGTGGCCGCCCGGCTCCAGCTGGAAGGTGCAGTGCTCCACGTCGAAGTGGTCCCCGAGGCAGCCCTGGAGTTCGTGCAGCAGCTTCTCATGGCCGATGGCGCCGAGCAGCTCGGAGCTGACGACCACGTGGGCGGAGAGCACCGGCAGCCCGGAAGTGATCGTCCAGGCGTGCAGGTCGTGCACGTCCTCGACCCCGTCCAGGGCCAGGATGTGCGCGCGCACCTCGTCCATGTCGACGTTCTTCGGCGCCGCCTCCAGCAGGACGTCCAGGGTCTCGCGCAGCAGCTTGACCGTGCGCGGCACGATCAGCAGGCCGATGGCCAGGGAGGCGATCGGGTCGGCGGTGCGCCAGCCGGTGAGCAGGATCACCGCGGCCGAGATCATCACCGCGAGCGAGCCGAGCGCGTCGGCGGCGACCTCCAGGAAGGCGCCGCGCACGTTCAGGCTCTCCTTCTGGCCGCGCATCAGCAAGGTCAGCGAGACGGAGTTCGCCACCAGGCCGATCAGACCGAACACGATCATCAGCCCGCCGTGGGTGTCGGCCGGGGCGACGAACCGCTGGATCGCCTCGAAGAGGACGTAGCCGCCGACGCCGAGCAGCAGCAGACAGTTGGCGAGCGCGGCGAGGATCTCGGCGCGGGCCAGGCCGAAGGTGCGGTTGCGGCTCGGCGGGCGGTTGGCGATGTGGATGGCGAACAGCGCCATGCCGAGGCCCAGGGCGTCCGTGGCC
This sequence comes from Streptomyces sp. NPDC093260, assembly GCF_040683715.1. Classification (NCBI taxonomy): domain Bacteria; kingdom Bacillati; phylum Actinomycetota; class Actinomycetes; order Kitasatosporales; family Streptomycetaceae; genus Streptomyces; species Streptomyces sp. NPDC093260. The sequence continues at coordinate 16,032 of NZ_JBFBEK010000028.1, read as the reverse complement.
ATGTGGGCGGCGTCGGCCACCAGGGCGAGGGAGTCGGCGAGCAGCCCGCCGACGACCTCCACCACCGTCACGGCGAGCGTGATGGACAGCGCGATGCGCAGCGTGCCGACGTGCGCCGCCGCGGCCGTGCCGGAGCCGCCGTGCGTGTGCCCGTGCCCGTGGTCGTGACCGGCCCCCATGAGCTGTCCGCCCTCCTGCTGTTCCGTCCGGGACCACAGTGAACTACGGCCCCGGGGTATCAGGCAACGCGGCACTGAACACCGTTGTCATGTGCCCTGACCTGCGCAAACGAACCGCAGGTCAGGTCCTGCGCCCCGCCTGCACCACCCTTGCGGCCCACACCGCACGCCCGAGCCCTCAGCGCGCACCGCACGCCCCCGCCACGGTGCGCGCTGACGCCCGCGCCGCACGCCGGCTCCCGCGGCGCGCACCGTCACCCGTCACGCCTCGCCCACGTCGTGCCCGCTCCCGCGCGCCTCCGCGCCGCCGTGCCGCCGCGCGGCGACCTATGCGCCGGAATGCCCCTTCTACCCCGCCCACCGCCCCCCGGAGTTTGTGGCCCGGCCCTCCGATCGCCCATGATGATCGCGGCGCAGGCTGGAGCGGGTGGCGTGGAGCCGTCCGTGAACGGGCGGTGAACGTGGCCCTTCGGGCATCCGATAGCCTCTGCCGACATGCCGCCCGGGCGTCTCAGACAAGCGGCGCCCCACCATGCACATGACCGGCGCGGACGCGTCGGCACAGGGAGTGAGTTCGGTTGTCGACCGCCATCCTCACCGGTCAGCCGGTCCCCGGATCGTCGATCGAGGGCGATCTGCGGTCCCTCGGATTCGAGGTCCGGATCGCCGCCGACGTCCCGGAGGCCGAGACCCTCCTCGCCCAGGTGCCCGCCGACCGGCGCGTCGCCGTCGTGGACGCCGCCTTCGTCGGCCACCTGCACGCCCTGCGCCTCGGGCTCACCGACCCGCGCTTCCCGCTGGCCGCGGTCCCCGGCGCCGTCACCGCCCAGCCGGCCGGCCGGCCGGCCCTCACCCGCGCGATGGCCCGCGAGCACTCCGACGGCGGTACCACGCCCCTGGCCGTCGGCAGCCGGGTCGCAAGCCTCGCCGACCGGATCTGTGCCGCCCTCGACGCCGACGGCGCCGACGTGCACCGCCCGGAACTCGGCAGCCTCGTGGCCGCGGTGCCCGCCGACCCCCAGGCCCGCAACGAGGCCCGGCAGGCCGTGGCCGCCGTGGACGACGAGGCCGTCCGGCTCAAGTCGGCCGTCAAGGCCCGCGACGGCTTCTTCACCACCTTCTTCATCAGCCCGTACTCGCGCTACCTCGCGCGCTGGTGCGCCCGCCGGGGCCTGACCCCCAACCAGGTCACCACCGCGTCCCTGCTCACCGCGCTGATAGCGGCCGGCTGCGCCGCCACCGGCACCCGCGGCGGCTTCGTCGCCGCCGGCGTGCTCCTCATCGCCTCGTTCGTCCTGGACTGCACCGACGGACAGCTCGCCCGATACTCCCTGCAGTACTCCACGCTCGGCGCCTGGCTGGACGCCACCTTCGACCGGGCCAAGGAATACGCCTACTACGCCGGCCTCGCCCTCGGGGCGGCCCGCGGCGGTGACGACGTATGGACCCTCGCCCTCGGCGCCATGGTCCTGCAGACCTGCCGGCACGTGGTCGACTTCTCCTTCAACGAGGCCAACCACGACGCCACCGCCAACACCAGCCCCACCGCCGCCCTCTCCGACCGGCTCGACAGCGTCGGCTGGACGGTCTGGCTGCGCCGGATGATCGTCCTGCCCATCGGCGAACGCTGGGCCATGATCGCCGTCCTCACCGCGGCCACCACCCCCCGCATCACGTTCTACGCGCTGCTCGTCGGCTGCGCCCTGGCCGCGTCGTACACCACCGCCGGCCGCCTGCTGCGCTCCGTGACCCGCCGGGCCACCCGCACCGACCGCGCGGCACAGGCGCTCGCGGACCTCGCCGACACCGGGCCGCTGGTCGGGCTGTGCGGCCGCTTCCTGCGCCGGGTGCCGCGCCACTCGGCCGCCTACCTGGCCCTGACCGGCGGCGTGCTCATGACCTGCTCCGCCGCGCTGTGGGGCGCCGGCTGGCAGACCGTCGTGTGCGCCGCGGGCTACGTCCTGCTCTCGGCGGCCGCCGTCGCCCGCCCCCTCAAGGGCCCCCTGGACTGGCTGGTGCCGCCCTTCTTCCGCGCCGCCGAGTACGGCACGGTCCTCGCCCTGGCCGCCCGCGCCGAGGTGAACGGCGCCCTGCCGGCGGCTTTCGGCATGGTGGCGGCCGTCGCCTACCATCACTACGACACGGTGTACCGCATCCGCGGCGGCGCCGGAGCGCCACCAACCCGTCTGGTGCGCGCCATCGGGGGGCAGGAGGGGCGGACGCTGCTCGTCGCCGTGCTCGCCGCGCTGCTCACCGCCGTCCAGTTCAAGGTCGCGCTCACGGTGCTCGCCGTGTTCGTGGCCGTGCTGGTGCTCACCGAGAGCATCCGCTTCTGGGTGCGCGCCCACCGGGGCGGCGCGCCCGCCGTACATGACGAAGGAGAACCCGCATGATCGGCCTCGTGCTGGCGGCCGGCGCCGGACGGCGCCTGCGCCCCTACACCGACACCCTGCCCAAGGCGCTGGTGCCGGTGGGGCCCGAGGGTGCGGAGGACGCCGTCACCGTGCTCGACATAGCGCTCGGCAACTTCGCCGAGGTGGGCCTGACCGAGGTCGGGATCATCGTGGGCTACCGCAAGGAAGCCGTCTACGAGCGCCACGCGGCCCTGGAGCAGAAGTACGGTCTGAAGATCACCCTGATCGACAACGACAAGGCCGAGGAGTGGAACAACGCCTACTCCCTGTGGTGCGGCCGTGACGCCCTGAAGGACGGCGTCATCCTCGCCAACGGCGACACCGTCCACCCGGTCTCGGTGGAGAAGACCCTGCTGGCCGCCCGCGGCGACGGCAAGAGGATCATCCTCGCGCTGGACACCGTGAAGTCCCTGGCCGACGAGGAGATGAAGGTCGTCGTCGGACCGGAGGGCGGTGTCCGCCGGATCACCAAGCTCATGGACCCGGCCGAGGCCACCGGCGAGTACATCGGCGTCACCCTGATCGAGGGCGAGGCGGCCGAGGAACTGGCCGACGCGCTGAGGACCACCTTCGAGCGCGACCCGCAGCTGTACTACGAGGACGGCTACCAGGAGCTGGTCGACCGCGGCTTCAAGGTCGACGTGGCCCCGATCGGCGAGGTCGACTGGGTGGAGATCGACAACCACGACGACCTCGCCAAGGGCCGGGAGATCGCGTGCCGGTACTGACGAGGCTCATCCCCTCGCCGCTCGTCGTGGACATCCGGCCCGGGGCGCTCGACGACCTGGCCGTGATCCTGTCCGACGAGCGGATCTCCCCCTCGGGGCGGCTGGCCTTCGCCATCAGCAACGGCTCCGGCCAGGTGCTGCGGGACCGGTTCGGGCCGGCCTTCCCCGGCGCCGACTGGTTCGCCGACGCCGACGGCACCATCGACGGCGCCGTCCGGCTCGCCGACTCCATCAAGAAGGCCGGCCGCTACGACGCGGTGGTCGGCGTCGGCGGCGGCAAGGTCATCGACTGCGCCAAGTACGCGGCGGCCCGGGTGGGCCTGCCGCTGGTCGCGGTCGCCACCAACCTGGCCAACGACGGGCTGTGCTCCCCGGTCGCCACCCTCGACAACGACGCGGGCCGCGGCTCCTACGGCGTGCCCAACCCCATCGGCATCGTCATCGACCTCGATGTGATCCGCGAGGCCCCGGTGCGCTACGTCCGGGCCGGCATCGGCGATGTGATCTGCAAGATCTCCGCCGTGGCCGACTGGGAGCTGTCGCACCGCGAGACCGGCGAGAAGGTCGACGGCCTGGCCGCCGCGATGGCCCGCCAGGCGGCCGAGGCGGTGCTGCGCCACCCGGGCACCATCGGCGACGCCCCGTTCCTGACGACGCTCGCCGAGTCCCTGGTGCTGTGCGGCATCTCCATGTCGGTGGCCGGCGACAGCCGGCCCGCCTCGGGCGCCTGCCACGAGATCAGCCACGCGTTCGACCTGCGCTACCCCAAGCGCAGCGCGCTCCACGGCGAGCAGTGCGGTCTCGGCGGCGCCTTCGCCACGTTCCTGCGCGGCGACCGGGAGACGGCCGGGCAGATGGCCGACGTCCTGCGCCGCCACGGGCTGCCCGTGCTGCCCGGCGAGATCGGCTTCGACCCGGACGAGTTCGTCCAGGCCGTCGACTACGCCCCGCAGACCCGGCCCGGCCGCTACACCATCCTCGAACACCTCGACCTCTCCACCGACCAGATCAGGGACGCATACGCCGACTATGCAAAAGCCATCGGTAGCTGAGCTCCGCCCGGTCGTCCACCCCGCGGGGGTGAAGGACCGGCGGAGCGGCGAGCACTGGGCCGGCCGGCTCTACATGCGCGAGATTTCGCTGCGCATAGACCGGCACCTGGTGAACACGCGGGTCACGCCCAACCAACTGACCTACCTGATGACCGTGTTCGGAGTCCTCGCGGCCCCGGCCCTGCTGGTGCCGGGGATCTGGGGCGCCGTGCTCGGCGTGGTCATGGTCCAGCTGTACCTGCTGCTGGACTGCGTCGACGGCGAGGTCGCCCGCTGGAAGCAGCAGTTCTCCCTCGGCGGCGTCTACCTCGACCGGGTCGGGGCGTATCTGACCGACGCCGCGGTCCTGGTCGGGCTCGGGCTGCGCGCCGCCGACCTGTTCGGCAGCGGCCGGATCGACTGGCTGTGGGCCTTCCTGGGCACCCTGGCCGCCCTCGGCGCCATTCTGATCAAGGCGGAGACCGACCTCGTCGGCGTGGCCCGGCACCAGGGCGGGCTGCCGCCGGTCAAGGAGTCCGCCTCCGAGCCGCGCTCCTCCGGCATGGCGCTGGCCCGCCGCGCCGCCGGCGCGCTCAAGTTCCACCGGCTGATCCTCGGGATCGAGGCCTCGCTGCTGATCCTGGTCCTCGCGATCGTGGACCAGGTCCGGGGCGACCTGTTCTTCACCCGGCTCGGCACGGCCGTCCTGGCCGGCATCGCACTGCTCCAGACCCTGCTGCACCTGGTGTCCATCCTCGCCTCCAGCAGGCTGAAGTGAGCGGCCCCGTGGACAGGTCCCTGAAGGTCGGCGCGGTCGTCATCACCATGGGCAACCGCCCCGAGGAGCTGCGTGCGCTGCTGGACTCGGTCGCCAAGCAGGACGGCGACCGCGTCGAGGTCGTCGTCGTCGGCAACGGCTCGCCCGTCCCGGACGTCCCCGAGGGCGTACGCACGATCGAGCTGCCGGAGAACCTCGGCATCCCCGGCGGCCGCAACGTCGGCATCGAGGCCTTCGGCCCCGGCGGCCGGGACGTGGACGTCCTGCTCTTCCTGGACGACGACGGACTGCTGGCCCGCACCGACACCGCCGAGCTGTGCCGGCAGGCGTTCGCGGCCGACGACAAACTCGGCATCATCAGCTTCCGCATCGCCGACCCGGACACCGGTCTCACCCAGCGCCGCCACGTGCCGCGCCTGAGGGCCTCCGACCCGATGCGCTCCTCCCGGGTCACCACCTTCCTCGGCGGCGCGAACGCCGTGCGCACCCAGGTCTTCGCCGAGGTCGGCGGCCTGCCGGACGCGTTCTTCTACGCCCACGAGGAGACCGACCTGGCATGGCGGGCCCTGGACGCGGGCTGGCTGATCGACTACCGCTCCGACATGGTGCTGTACCACCCGACGACCGCGCCCTCCCGGCACGCCGTCTACCACCGCATGGTCGCCCGCAACCGGGTCTGGCTGGCCCGCCGCAACCTGCCCGCCCCGCTCGTGCCGGTCTACCTCGGGGTGTGGCTGCTGCTCACCCTCGCCCGCCGCCCCTCGGGCCCGGCCCTCAAGGCCTGGTTCAGCGGCTTCAAGGAGGGCTGGAGCACCCCGTGCGGACCGCGTCGGCCCATGAGGTGGCGCACCGTGTGGCGGCTCACCCGGCTGGGCCGGCCGCCGGTCATCTGACAGTCTCGTTCGTGGCGGGTACCCGATCCGCCGGTCCGTGCCCGACAGCCGCACACGCTGCGCATGAGAAGACGAAAGCAAGGCCTCGTGAGTGAGACAACGCAGGACGGCGCCGTCGCCCTCGGTGCGGCGGCCGACGAGGGACTGACCCCGGCGCAGCTCGCCGCCAAGTACGGGCTGTCCGTCAGCGGCGCCCGGCCCCCGCTGCTGGAGTACGTACGCCGGCTGTGGGGGCGGCGCCACTTCATCCTCGCCTTCTCCCAGGCCAAGCTGACCGCCCAGTACAGCCAGGCCAAGCTCGGCCAGGTGTGGCAGGTGGCGACCCCGCTGCTGAACGCGGCCGTCTACTACTTCATCTTCGGCGTCATCCTCAAGGCCAACCGGGGCATGAGCCACGGCGCCTACATCCCGTTCCTGGTGACCGGGGTGTTCGTGTTCACCTTCACCCAGAGCTCGGTCATGGCCGGTGTGCGCGCCATCTCCGGCAACCTGGGGCTGGTGCGCGCGCTGCACTTCCCGCGCGCCGCGCTGCCGATCTCCTTCGCGCTCCAGCAGCTCCAGCAGCTGCTGTTCTCGATGATCGTGGTGTTCGTCGTCACGATCGCCTTCGGCAGCTACCCGGGGCTGTCCTGGCTGCTGATCGTGCCGGCGCTGGTGCTCCAGTTCCTGTTCAACTCCGGGCTGGCGCTGATCCTGGCCCGGCTCGGCGCCAAGACCCCCGACCTCGCGCAGCTCATGCCGTTCGTCATGCGCACCTGGATGTACGCCTCGGGCGTGATGTTCTCCATCAGCAGCGTGCTGGCCGGCAAGCCCGAGTGGCTCATCCGGGCCATGCAGGCCAACCCCGCCGCGGTCTACATGGACCTCGTCCGGTTCGCCCTGATCGACGGCTACGGCGCCGCTGACCTCCCGCCGCACATCTGGCCGCTCGCCGTGTTCTGGGCGGTGGTCTTCTTCGCCGGCGGTTTCGTGTTCTTCTGGAAGGCCGAGGAGCGGTACGGCCGCGGCTGAGCGGAGCGCGAAGTCCACGGACAGGCGACCGTCCCGACGCGAGGCCCCGCCGGAACCGTCCGGCGGGGCCTCGCGTGTGCAAAGGAAGCGTCAACTCCCGTGGCGCCAAGGAATCTTGATAACGATCGGTGTGTTGTTGTGATGTGCAGGACACCCCCATGCGGTTCGCTGCGTTGTACAACGTAAGCTGTACCGGTCCCGGAAAGCGGCAAGTGGGGAGATAATGCGCGACACCCTCCGCCAGGGCCGCCGCCCGGACGGCAGGGCGGCGTGTCCGAAATAGTGTGTGTCGGGTCGGCAGTGTAGAACGGGAGATGTGACGGCAATGGCTACGGAAACTCCCCAGCTCAACGCAGCATGTGCCGTCCCCGCGCCGGGCAGCGGACGATGACGGCGACGAGCGCGGCGCACGATCTCGAACGCGTCACCCTCGACAAGGCCGCGGACGAGAACTTCCCCGTGGCGCCGTTCTTCCTGCCCCGCGCCTGGCGTACCGACCTCATGGCCGTCTACGGCTTCGCCCGTCTCGTCGACGACATCGGCGACGGCGATCTGGCCCCCGGCGGCGCGGACGCCCGGCTGCTCGGCGTGTCGGCCACCGACGCACAGGACCGCCTCGTCCTCCTGGACGCTTTCGAGGCCGATCTGCGCCGGGTCTTCGACGGCACGCCCCGCCACCCCCTGCTGCGCCGGCTCCAGCCCACCGTCCGCCGGTGCGCGCTGCCGCTCGCGCCGTTCCTCGGCCTGATCGCCGCCAACCGCCAGGACCAGCTCGTCGCCCGGTACGAGACCTGGGACGACCTCCTCGCCTACTGCGAGCTGTCCGCCAACCCCGTGGGCCGGCTGGTCCTCGGCGTCACCGGCACCTCCACCCCCGAGCGGGTCCGCCGCTCCGACGCGATCTGCACCGCGCTCCAGATCGTCGAGCACCTCCAGGACGTCAAGGAGGACCTCGGCCGCGACCGCGTCTACCTCCCCGCCGAGGACATGAAGCGCTTCCACGTCCAGGAGGCGGACCTCGCCGCGCCCACCGCCGGCGCATCGGTGCGCGCCCTGGTCGCGTACGAAGCGGAACGCGCCCGCGATCTGCTGAATGAAGGCGCCCCCTTGGTGGGTAGCGTCCACGGCAGGCTGAAGCTGCTGCTCGCGGGGTTCGTGGCAGGGGGGAGGGCGGCCGTCGACGCGATCGCCGCCGCCGCATACGACGTACTTCCCGGCCCGCCCAAGCCCGGCAAGGTCCAGTTGCTGCGCGAGGTGGGCGTGACTCTGCGAGGAGAGGGGTGATCCGGACCGTGGAGTCGGAACAGCACGCGTCCGCACCGGTACTCGCCGCCTACAGCTACTGCGAGGCCGTCACCGGGCAGCAGGCCCGCAACTTCGCCTACGGCATCCGGCTGCTGCCGACGCCCAAGCGCCGCGCGATGTCGGCGCTGTACGCGTTCTCCCGGCGCGTGGACGACATCGGCGACGGCGCGCTGGCCGACGACGTCAAGGCCGCCCGTCTCAAGGACACCCGGGCGCTGCTCGACCGCATCCGGGACGGCGCCGTCGAGGACGACGACACCGACCCCGTGGCCGTCGCCCTCGCCCACGCCGCCCGCTCCTTCCCGATCCCGCTCGACGGCCTCGACGAGCTGATCGACGGAGTCCTCGCCGACGTGCGCGGCGAGACCTACGAGACCTGGGACGACCTCAAGGTCTACTGCCGCTGTGTGGCCGGCGCCATCGGACGGCTCTCGCTCGGCGTGTTCGGCACCGAACCCGGCGCGCGCGGAGCCGAGCGCGCTCCTGAGTACGCCGACACGCTGGGCCTCGCCCTCCAGCTCACCAACATCCTGCGCGACATCCGCGAGGACGCCGAGGGCGGCCGCACCTATCTGCCCGCCGACGACCTCGCCAAGTTCGGCTGCTCGGCCGGCTTCCACGGGCCGACCCCGCCGGAGGGCTCCGACTTCGCCGGCCTGATCCACTTCGAAGTCCGGCGCGCCCGCGCCCTGTTCGCCGAGGGCTACCAGCTGCTGCCCATGCTGGACCGGCGCAGCGGCGCCTGCGTGGCCGCCATGGCCGGCATCTACCGGCGGCTGCTGGACCGGATCGCCCGCGACCCCGAGGCCGTCCTGCGCGGCCGGGTCTCCCTGCCCGGACGGGAGAAGGCGTACGTCGCCGTGCGCGGACTGTCCGGGCTCGACACCCGGCATGTGAGCAGGCAGGCCGTCAGGAGGCGGGTCTGATGGACGCACCGGCCACCGGCGCCCGGCCGGAGAACAGGCGGCGGGCAACCCGCCGCTGCCGCACGGCGTCACTGATCGCGACGACCGGCGGCGAGGCACCCGCTCACCGCGGCGGACGAACAGGGGAGGGCGCGCGATGAGCGACGGCACGCTACCGCAGCAACCGCACGGCGGCACGGCCCGCACCGGCGGCCGGCACGCGGTCGTGGTCGGCGGCGGGCTGGCCGGACTCACCTCCGCGCTCGCCCTCGCCGACGCCGGGATGCGCGTGACGTTGCTGGAGAGCCGGCCGCGCCTGGGCGGCCTCGCCTTCTCCTTCCAGCGCGGCGACCTCACCGTCGACAACGGCCAGCACGTCTATCTGCGCTGCTGCACCGCCTACCGCTGGTTCCTCGACCGCGTCGGCGGCGCCCACCTCGCGCCGTTGCAGAGCCGGCTCGACGTGCCCGTGCTGGACCTGGCCCGGCCCGAGGGACGACGGCTCGGCAGACTCCGGCGCGACCCGCTGCCCGTACCCCTGCACCTCGGGCGCAGCCTCGCCGCCTATCCGCACCTCTCGCTCGCCGAGCGCGCCCGCGTCGGCCGTGCCGCACTGGCGCTGCGCTCCCTCGACCCGGCCGACCCGGCCCTGGACGCGACCGACTTCGGCAGCTGGCTGGCCGCGCACGGGCAGTCCGCGCGGGCCGTCGAGGCACTGTGGGACCTCGTCGGGGTCGCCACCCTCAACGCGCGAGCCGCCGACGCCTCACTGGGGCTCGCCGCGATGGTGTTCAAGACCGGTCTGCTGTCCGACCCGGGCGCCGCCGACATCGGCTGGGCCCGCGTCCCGCTGGGCGAACTGCACGACCGGCTCGCCCGCAAGGCGCTCGACTCCGCGGGCGTGCGTACCGAGGTCCGGACACGAGTCACCTCCCTCTCCCTCAACGAGAACGGCGGCTGGAGCGTTCAGGTTCCCGGCGAGACGCTGGACGCGGACGCCGTCGTGCTCGCCGTACCGCAGCGCGAGGCGCACGACCTGTTGCCCGCCGGCGCCCTGGAGGCCCCCGAACGCCTGCTGGAGATCGGCACCGCCCCGATCCTCAACATCCACGTCCGCTACGACCGCAAGGTGCTCGCGGCCCCCTTCGTGGCCGCCCTCGGCACCCCGGTTCAGTGGGTCTTCGACCGCACCGAGGCCGCCGGCGTCGAGCACGGCCAGTACCTGGCGCTGTCCCAGTCGGTGGCGCAGGACGAGATCGACACGCCCGTCGCCGACCTGCGCGAACGCTATCTGCCCGAGTTGCGCCGCCTGCTGCCGCGCACGCGCGGGGCCGAGGTCGTGGACTTCTTCGTGACCCGGGAGCGCACGGCGACGTTCGCCCCGGCCCCCGGCGTCGGCCGGCTGCGGCCCGGCGCCCGCACCAAGGCACCCGGCCTGTACCTGGCCGGCGCGTGGACCGCCACCGGGTGGCCCGCGACCATGGAGAGTGCGGTCCGCAGCGGCGTGAGCGCGGCCGACGCCGCGCTCGACGCCCTGGGGCGGCCCCGCCCGACCCGTCTCTTCGTCCCCGAGGAGGCGGCCGCGTGACGTTTCGACAGCGGCCGGCGGCGGGCCCCCGCACCTCCGGCACCGCGACAAGAGGAGAGACTGTGCCCACTGTGCCCCCGGCCCCGACGGCCGCTCGGCGGACCGCGGTGGACGTGACCGCGCTGTTGGACCGCGGCCGGACCCTGGCCACTCCGGTCCTCAAGGCGGCCGTCGACCGCCTGGCCCCTCCGATGGACACCGTCGCCGCCTACCACTTCGGCTGGATCGACGCAGCCGGCAATCCCGCCGACGGGGACGGCGGCAAGGCCGTGCGCCCCGCCCTGGCCGTGCTCTCCGCGGAGGTCGCCGGCGCCGCCCCCGAGGCCGGTGTCCCCGGCGCGGTCGCCGTGGAACTCGTGCACAACTTCTCACTGCTGCACGACGACCTGATGGACGGCGACGAGCAGCGCCGGCACCGCGACACCGTCTGGAAGGTGCACGGCCCCGCCCAGGCCATCCTGGTCGGCGACGCCCTGTTCGCCCTCGCCAACGAGGTCCTGCTGGAACTCGGCACGGTCGAGGCGGGCCGCGCCGCCCGTCGGCTGACCACCGCCACCCGCGCCCTGATCGACGGCCAGGCGCAGGACATCTCCTACGAGCACCGCGACCGGGTCAGCGTCGAGGAGTGCCTGGAGATGGAGGGCAACAAGACCGGCGCCCTCCTCGCCTGCGCCTGCTCCATCGGCGCCGTGCTCGGCGGTGCCGACGACCGTACCGCCGACACCCTGGAGAAGTACGGCTACCACCTGGGCCTGGCCTTCCAGGCCGTCGACGACCTCCTCGGCATCTGGGGCGACCCGGACGCCACCGGCAAGCAGACCTGGAGCGATCTGCGCCAGCGCAAGAAGTCCCTGCCGGTCGTGGCCGCGCTCGCGGCGGGCGGCGACGCCTCCGAGCGGCTCGGCGAGATCCTCGCCGCCGACGCCAAGAGCAGCGACTTCGAGAACTTCTCCGAGGAGGAGTTCGCGGCCCGCGCCGCCCTCATCGAGGAGGCCGGCGGCCGCGAATGGACGGCTCAGGAAGCACGCCGTCAGCACACCATCGCCATCGAAGCCCTCGACGCCGTGGACATGCCCGACCAGGTGCGGTCCGCGTTCGCGGCGCTCGCCGACTTCGTCGTCGTACGAAAGAGATGATCACTATCGGTCGAACCACCCTCGCGTAGTCGCCGGCCGGTGCAGGAACGTTGCGCGCACCGGCCGACGGCGGACCCACAGCAGCACGACTTGCACGACTGCACGAAGGGGAAGCCATGACAGCGACGACCGACGGAAGCACCGGGGCGACACTGCCGACCCGCGCTGCCGCGGCCAGCGAACCCGTACTCACCATCCCCGTCGCGGCCGGGGTACACCAAGCCGCGGAACACGCCGTGAGGCGTGCCACCGACTTCCTGCTGAGCATGCAGGACGCCGAGGGCTGGTGGAAAGGCGACCTCGAGACCAACGTCACGATGGACGCCGAAGACCTGCTCCTGCGCCAGTTCCTGGGCATCCAGGACGAGGCGACCACGCACGCCGCCGCGCTCTTCATCCGCGGCGAGCAGCGCGAGGACGGCACCTGGGCCACCTTCTACGGCGGTCCCGGCGAGCTGTCCACCACCATCGAGGCCTACGTGGCGCTGCGGCTGGCCGGCGACGCGCCCGACGCCCCGCACATGGCGAAGGCGGCTGCCTGGGTGCGCGCGCGGGGCGGCATCGCCGCCTCCCGGGTCTTCACCCGCATCTGGCTCGCTCTGTTCGGCTGGTGGAAGTGGGACGACCTGCCCGAACTCCCGCCCGAGCTGATCTACTTCCCCACCTGGTTCCCCCTCAACATCTACGACTTCGGCTGCTGGGCGCGGCAGACCATCGTGCCGCTCACCATCGTCTCAGCGAAGCGGCCGGTACGCCCCGCCCCCTTCGCGCTGGACGAGCTGCACACCGACCCGGCCCACCCGAATCCCGCCAAGCCGCTGGCCCGGGCGGCGAGTTGGGACGGCGCCTTCCAGCGGCTGGACAAGGCGCTGCACGCCTTCCGCAAGGTGGCGCCCAAGCGGCTGCGCCGCTCGGCGATGAACACCGCCGCCCGCTGGATCATCGAGAGGCAGGAGAACGACGGCTGCTGGGGCGGCATCCAGCCGCCGGCCGTGTACTCGATCATCGCACTGCACCTGTTGGGTTACGACCTGAAGCACCCCGTGATGCGCGCGGGCCTGGAGTCGCTGGACCGGTTCGCGGTGTGGCGCGAGGACGGCGCCCGGATGATCGAGGCCTGCCAGTCGCCGGTGTGGGACACCTGCCTGGCCACCATCGCGCTCGCCGACGCCGGGCTGCCCGCCGATCACCCGCAGTTGGTGAAGGCCGCCGACTGGATGCTCGGCGAGGAGATCGTGCGCCCCGGCGACTGGTCGGTGCGCCGTCCCCAACTACCGCCGGGTGGCTGGGCGTTCGAGTTCCACAACGACAACTACCCCGACATCGACGACACCGCCGAGGTGGTGCTCGCGCTGCGCCGGGTCCGGCACCACGACCCGGAGCGGGTGGACCGGGCCATCGGGCGCGGAGTGCGCTGGAACCTCGGCATGCAGTCGAAGAACGGCGCCTGGGGCGCCTTCGACGTCGACAACACCAGTCCCTTCCCCAACCGTTTGCCGTTCTGCGACTTCGGCGAGGTCATCGACCCGCCGTCGGCCGACGTCACCGCGCACGTCGTGGAGATGCTGGCCGTCGAGGGCCTGGCCCACGACCCGCGCACCCGGCGCGCCATCCAGTGGCTGCTGGAGGAACAGGAGCCGGACGGCTCCTGGTTCGGCCGCTGGGGCGTCAACTACATCTACGGCACCGGCTCCGTCGTCCCCGCCCTGACCGCCGCCGGACTGCCCGGCTCGCACCCGGCGATCCGCCGCGCGGTGGCCTGGCTCAAGCGGGTGCAGAACGACGACGGCGGCTGGGGCGAGGACCTGCGCTCCTACCGGGACTCCAAGAAGTGGAGCGGCAAGGGCGCCTCCACCGCCTCGCAGACCGCGTGGGCGCTGATGGCCCTGCTGGCGGCGGGGGAGCGGGACTCCGAGGCGGTCGGGCGCGGCGTGCGGTGGCTCGCGGACACCCAGCGGGAGGACGGCTCCTGGGACGAGCCGTACTTCACCGGTACCGGCTTTCCCTGGGACTTCTCCATCAACTACCACCTGTACCGGCAGGTGTTCCCGCTCACCGCGCTCGGCCGGTACGTCCACGGCGAACCGTTCGCCGCCGAGGCGTCCGCCGGCCGGCCCCTCGCCGAGGCCAAGGGAAGCTGATGGCGACCCGCCCCGCCCCGCCGCCGCTGCTGGTCGCCTGCGCGCTCGGCATCGAGCACTTCGCCCTGCGCACGGGCGAGCGGCGCGCACGCCGCCGCGGCGAGGCGCGCCGTGGCGGCGCCGCACCGGGCGAATGGGGCGGCGGCGGGCCCGTCACCCTCCTGCGCACCGGCATGGGGCCCCGGGCGGCGGAACGCTCCGTCACCCGGGCCCTGGCCGGAGGGGACCTGGCCCGCGCCGCCGTGCTGGCCACCGGCTTCTGCGCGGGACTCGCCCCCGGCATGCACCCCGGCGACCTGGTCGTCGCCGAGGAGACCCGCGACGCCCGCGGCGACGTCGAGTGCGTGGGCACCGAACTGCTCGTCAAGGAACTCACCCGCGCCCTGCCCGGCCGCACCGTCCACACCGGTCCGCTGACCGGCTCGGACCACGTCGTCCGCGGCCCGGAGCGCTCCGATCTGCGCGCCACCGGGGCGATCGCGGTCGACATGGAGTCGGCCGCGACCCTGCTGAGCGCCGTCCGCGCGGGCGTCCGTCCCGTTGCGGCCGTCCGGGTGGTCGTGGACGCCCCGGAACACGAACTCGTCCGGATCGGCACGGTGCGCGGTGGAATATCTGCTTTCCGTGTCCTCCGTTCCGTACTGCCGACTTTTTTCGAATGGCACCGCAATGTGCTACTCCCCAGGAGGTGAGCCAGATGGCCATGCCACTGCGCCAGTCCATCAAGGTCGCTACATATCTGGCCGAACAGAAGCTGCGCAAGCGGGACAAGTTCCCGCTCATCGTGGAGCTCGAGCCGCTGTTCGCCTGCAATCTGAAGTGCGAGGGATGCGGCAAGATCCAGCACCCGGCCGGAGTGCTCAAGCAGCGCATGCCGGTCGCCCAGGCGGTGGGCGCGGTGCTGGAGTCGGGCGCGCCGATGGTGTCCATCGCCGGCGGTGAACCGCTGATGCACCCGCAGATCGACGAGATCGTGCGTCAGTTGGTGGCCAAGAGGAAATACGTCTTCCTGTGCACCAACGCGATGCTGCTGCGCAAGAAGATGGACAAGTTCACCCCCTCGCCCTACTTCGCCTTCGCGGTGCACATCGACGGGCTGCGCGAGCGGCACGACGAGTCGGTGGCCAAGGAGGGCGTGTTCGACGAGGCCGTGGCGGCCATCAAGGAGGCCAAGCGGCGCGGCTTCCGGGTGACCACCAACTCCACCTTCTTCAACACCGACACCCCGCAGACCATCGTCGAGGTCCTCAACTTCCTCAACGACGACCTCAAGGTGGACGAGATGATGATCTCGCCCGCCTACGCCTACGAGAAGGCGCCCGACCAGGAGCACTTCCTGGGTGTGGAGCAGACCCGCGAGCTGTTCAAGAAGGCGTTCTCGGGCGGCAACCGGCGCAAGTGGCGACTCAACCACTCCCCGCTCTTCCTGGACTTCCTGGAGGGCAAGGTCGACTTCCCGTGCACCGCGTGGGCGATCCCGAACTACTCCCTCTTCGGCTGGCAGCGCCCCTGCTACCTGATGAGCGACGGCTACGTGCCCACGTACCGCGAACTCATCGAGAAGACCGACTGGGACAAGTACGGCCGCGGCAAGGACCCGCGCTGCGCCAACTGCATGGCGCACTGCGGCTACGAGCCCACCGCCGTGCTGGCCACCATGGGGTCGCTCAAGGAGTCCCTGCGCGCCATGCGCGAGACCGTCTCCGGAAACCGGGACTGAGGCCATGACCGCCATTTCCCTGGGCGTCCCCGAGGTACCGGCCCGGCCGATCGCGCGGCGACGCGTGTCGCGGCAGATCCAGGTCGGGCCGGTGGCGGTGGGGGGCGGCGCGCCGGTGTCGGTGCAGTCGATGACGACGACGCGTACGTCGGACATCGGGGCGACGTTGCAGCAGATCGCGGAGTTGACGGCGTCGGGGTGCC
>NZ_JBFBEK010000027.1:0-109441 GCF_040683715.1 Streptomyces sp. NPDC093260 | reverse complement strand
TCATGGCGAGTTGGGTACGGATCTCGTCCGGAATGCGCATACCACATCAACGAGCCATGGGGCGGGAAGCAACACCTTGATGATCTGCAAGCCCTTAGCGACCAAGGTGAGCCCAGCCACTCGGACCCTTTCGCCGGCCAGAGAGACTTGCGTGCCGAACAGATGGCGCAACAAGGGATCACCCTAGCCTCGATCTTGCATGACGGTCCGCCGACGGAGTCGGTGGACCGTTTTCGTACCGTGGGCTGTGGCTGGGCAGGCTGAGGGCCCGAGTGTCGCCTCGGGGTGGCGCCGGATTCCACTGCTCCGGGTGTTCAGGTGCTGTCGAAGGAACGGGGAATCCGCTGGTCAGCCAGGGTCGGGTAGTTGAGTGAGCCGGTCGAGACCCCTCGCGGTGCTGTTCGACAGCAGTCGGACCGCCATGCACCGCACCCTGCTGAAGATCAGGAGGCTACTCAAGGCGCACGGCATCGTCATCCCGCCAGCGGCCACTCCACCCGCCGCCCTCACAGCCCTCCAGGCTCGGGTTCGAACCCAGACCGGCAACACCAGCATGATCAAGTCAACGTGTTAATGATCTGCAAGCCCTTAGGCGGAGCACCGTTTTCGATAAGCGTCCCCGGTTCCAACGCCGCATCCGCGGCTGCGCGGGCTGCCTGTCGGCTGGCTTCGAACACGGACCGCACTTCCTCAGCCCGTTCCCTGGCGTCACGGACTTCGGCTTCGACTGCTGCGCGAGCTTCCTCTGCGACGGCCTGCACTTCCTCCGAGAACTCCACAGAGGCTCCACCTCCCTTTGCGGACTTGAGCCGTCTCAGGAGCTTCCGAAACTCGTCTCGGAAGAAGATCATCACAATGAGCACTATGGCGGGCCAAGCCAACGCCTTCATGTAGTCAAGGACCAATCGCGCGACATTCACGGGCACATGATCTCTGCTAGCAGCTCAACTCGTGCCCTGTTCGCGGTATTTGACAGGTGCCCACTCCTCCTCAACCCACCACTCGCCCCAGCTTCCATCCCGTACGCCGTCGACCCACACACCGTGGAGCAGGCGTGGTTCCTGGCGTCCAGGTGGAGCGCGCCACTGTACGAACGACCTGGACGCCAGGGGCCGCGTCTGCTCGGCTCCGCCTGGGTCGACGGCGTACGGGATGGGAGCCCCCAGCATCCACCGCAACGGACCTGCGGTCGGCGACGGCGCCCCCTCCATCCCGGTGCCAGCCGATCCCCCGCCGGAGGCATCGTTCTGACCGTCGGTGCAGCCGTGGCGGGTTCTCCCCTCTCGTGGCAACGCCCGCTGTCCGACCGGTGGCCTGGTGCGGGATCAACGGGCCGTACGAACACCCGCGCATCTGGCAGCACTGGCCCGCATGCCACCGCCACCACGATCCGGCCTCCTGCGGTAACACAAAGTGTCTTTGACCTGCACCGTTGGGGATCACCGTACGTCCCCGTGCCCGTGTTGGAGTGTGGCCGCTGCGTGCGGCGACGGACGGGCGGCGACGTGCGGCCGGTGGCGAAGACAGATGAGGCGGCGCGGCGGCGACCGGCCGGCGCCGCCGCGCTTGGCGCGGCCCTCGGGTCTTGATCCGACCTACCGGAAGTAGGCAACCGGGTGGAAAGGGGTGCGCGGTGGCCCCGTAGCGGGGCGTTGGGGTGGAGCTGCTGTTGCGTCTTTCCCTTCCTGGGGCCGGATCGTGGTGGTGGTGGCGTGGGGGTCGGCGCGGCCGCTGATGCGCTTGGGCGGAGGGTGCGGCGGTCGGGTTGGCGATGATCCAAGAGCGCCGTTGACCGCCGGACCTGCGAGCGAAGCGAGCCTTGAACCAGTAGAGAAAGTTGTAACTCACTTTGTCGATCGGGGCCTGAACTCGTTCGCGCATGGGGGAAGTTCGGGGCCTTGCCGGTGAGCGAGTGGCAGGAAGAGCGCTGGTCGGATCGTCCACGTGATCCGGGTGTTGGCGTGGGTCACTGACACCGTGCACGGTTCCGCCCGCAACAGGGCTCGTCGGGTCTCGATGCGGTCCTCGTACAGCCACTCCCACGCTTCGTCTGAGGCGTCCGCGTCCAGTGCCGGGGAGATCGTCCGGAGGGCGACTGATACCCAACGGTCCGCCTGTGGTGCCGAGTAGGCGTCGAACGATGCCAGCAGTGCCGGCGGCTGCCGCTCGGCCAGGTCCTCGGTCCAGCACTCACACCAGAAGCCCCGTTTCAGCACGAGCGTCCTCCCAGTCGAGCGTCCGCATACAGCTCCGCGGTGACCGTGTAGCCCTGGTCGCTGCTGTGGACGACCACCCGGTGAGCGATGGCGCTGACCATGCCCAGGCCCCGGCCGTGCTCAGCGTCGTGGTCCTGGTGCTCGACCTTCGGGGTCGCGCGCGTACCGCCGTCGTCCGTGACCGAGACCGCGACGGCTTGAGCTGAGACCGCGACGGCCAGGTGGAAGACGCCGGAGTCCAGGCCGCTCGCCGTGTGACGGATCGCGTTCGTGCTCAGCTCGCTCACGATGAGGGCGGCGTCGTCCGCAAAGGGGGAACCACGCAGGATGTCACGGGTCCAGCGGCGGGCTCGGCTCACTTCTTCCGGGAATCCTGGGCAACTCAGCCCCCAGACCCGGGCCGTACTCATATACTCGTGCATACAAGTTCCTTCGTGCTGGTAGGCCGCCATGTGCAGCGGGTTCGGGCTAGACGAGTTTCACGCCGTCGTGGGCGCGGACGGCCGGCGGGGACGCCGCGTCGAGTGCGTCAAGGACGCGGATTGCGTACGCCTCGTCGGCAAGCTCGGTGACCTCTTCACGAGTGGCCCAGCGCAGCGCGCGGGTCTCGTCACCGGTGGTGGGCGTGCCGTCGGCGGCCTCGCAGCGGAAAACCAGAGAGACGATCAAGCCCTTCATGTTCTTGTAGACGCCGGTCAAGGCCGCCGGGAGTGCGATCTTGATGCCGGTCTCTTCGAGGACTTCGCGCTGGAGGGCTTCCGGGATGGTCTCCTCGCGTTCGAGGACACCGCCCGGCGGCTCCCAGTGGCCGTTGTCCAGGCGCTGGATCAGGAGGGCCCGGCCTTGGTCGTCCACGACGACCCCGGCGACGCTCACAGAGTGCGGGCGTTCAGTGCTCACGTTCCTCGGCCCTCTCGGCTGACTAGGCTCTCCACCGTAGCAACAACACTCGCCCACTCGTCTAGATACCTAAAGGAGTACTCACGTGAGCCCTCTCTCTTCGGGCCTCCTCGGTGATCTCGACCCCACGAGCGATCGTGCGGTCTTTAGGCAGATCGCCGACCAGTTGCGCGAGGCCATCGACCGTGGGCGATTCCGCGAGGGCGAGAAGCTGCCCTCCGAAGCCGACCTTGTCGAGCACTTCGGCGTGTCCCGGATGACGGTCCGCAACGCCTTCTCCATCCTTCAGGGCGAGGGCCTGGTGCACGCCGAGCACGGCAGGGGAGTCTTCGTACGACCACGACCGCCTGTGCGACGGCTGGCCTCGGACCGCTTCGCCCGGCGGCACCGGGAGCAGGGCAAGTCCGCGTTCATCGTGGAAGCCGACGCGGCCGGCAGTCACCCGCAGGTGGACAGCCTGGAGGTCAAGGAGGAGAAGGCCGGCCAGGACATCTCCACCCGGCTCGGGTCCGTGCGGCGGGTTCTCGCGCGTCGGCGCCGCTACCTGCTCGACGGGAAGCCGGTCGAGTTCGCCACCTCCTACCTCCCGCTCGACATCGCCCGCGGGACCCCCATCGCCGAACCCAACCCGGGCCCCGGCGGCATCTACGCCCGCCTCGAAGAACTGGGCCACCACCTCGACCACTTCGAGGAGGAGATCCGTGCACGGATGCCCTCCCCGGCCGAGGTGAAGACGCTTCGGCTGGCGGCCGGCGTGCCGGTCATCCATCTCATCCGGACCGCCTTCGACACCGAAGGACGGGCCGTCGAGGTCTGCGACACGGTGATGGCGGCGGACGCCTACGTCCTCTCCTACCAGCTCCCGGCGACCTGATCGTCACGGTTTGCGGTGGTGCGCGGGGACGCTCTCCCGAACTCGTACACCCCAACACGCCAACTCGTATAGACGAGTGGGTGAGTTGTGTGGCAAGGTAATCCCGCGATCCCCACCAAGGGGCTCGCAGGACCCACCTTGTATAGACGAGTAGATAGGAGTGTGCCTTGCGCACCATCCGCGTGGAGACCTCGGCCGCGACGATCCTTCTCACCGAGGCCCCTGAGCCGAAGGTCCGCGACCGGCAGACCGGCGAGATCGCCAAGGACGCCAACAGCGGTGAGGCGCTGATGACCATCGGCGTCGTCTACATCGAGGACGGGGAGTCGTCGCTCATCAAGGTCACCGTTCCGGAAGGCGGCATCTCCGAGGGGCTGACTCTCGGGGCGCCGGTCTCGCTGCCGGGCCTCGTCGCCCGGCCGTGGGAGTCCGTGTTCAACGGCCAGCAGCGCCACGGCATCGCCTACCGCGCCGCCGCCGTCACCCCGGCCGCCTTCCCGGCCACGACCGGGGCCGTCGCCTGATGTCCGACCTGACGACGCTCCTCGAAGTGGGTGGTCCTGTCGTCGCACTCGGCGGCGGGGCCGCCTACGCCCGGGCCAAGCACCCGGCGGCGTACTGGTCCACGGTCGGCCTCCCGGTGTCCACGGTCCGGCTGCTCAGCTCGTACGGCTCGGTCATGGAAGCGTGCGGCCTGACCGTGGCGCCCTCCCGGCTGCGAGTCCTTGCCATGAAGGCCATGACGCAGCGCGAGGTGCGGCCCGTACCGCCGCGCCGGGGCATCATCCGCCCCACCCTGACCGGGTTGAAGCTTCGCCTCCGCCTGGCGCCTGGCCAGGAACCCGCCGACATCGCCGCGTCGGCCGAGCGGCTGCGGCACGCCTGGGGCGTTCATTCCGCGTACGTCACCACCGTCAAGCCGGGGGTCGTCGAGCTGAGCCTCGTGGGCTACGACGTCTTACGGCGGGTGCGTATGCCACGCAAGGCCGTGGGCGGCTTCCTCAAGGTGCCGGTCGCACTGCGAGAGGACGCGACGCCGTTCATACGCGACTACCGCACCATCCCGCACCAACTCACCCTCGGCGCCACCCTGTCCGGCAAGTCCATGTACCTGCGCCACCTGATCGCCGGACTCGCCCGACAGCCGGTCGCCTTGGTCGGCATCGACTGCAAGCGCGGCGTCGAACTGGCTCCC
Organism: Streptomyces sp. NPDC093260; assembly: GCF_040683715.1. Classification (NCBI taxonomy): domain Bacteria; kingdom Bacillati; phylum Actinomycetota; class Actinomycetes; order Kitasatosporales; family Streptomycetaceae; genus Streptomyces; species Streptomyces sp. NPDC093260. Next base: position 104,256 of record NZ_JBFBEK010000027.1, on the reverse strand, counting down.
TTCGCACCCCGGCTTTCGGCGCTCGCCACGGACCCGGACCAGGCCGCCGAACTGCTGCCCACGCTGGTCAAGGAGATGGAGGACCGATACGACCTGATCAGGGCCCGGCAGGGCATAGCCCCGGAAACCCCGGACGAGGCGATCACCTCCGACATCTGGGGACTACCCGAGGACGAACGCCCGGTGCCCGTCGTGCTCTTCGTGGACGAGGTGGCGGAGCTGTTCCTCGTGGCCACCAAGAAGGACGAGGAACGCCGGGATGAGATGGTCACCCAGCTCATCCGGCTCGCCCAGCTCGGCCGAGCTGCCGGCATCCACCTGGAAGTGTGCGGACAGCGCTTCGGCGCCGAACTCGGCAAGGGCGCCACCATGCTCCGCGCCCAGCTCACCGGCCGCGTGTGCCACCGCGTCAATGACGAAGCCTCCGCCAAGATGGCGCTCGGCGACATCGCACCCGAAGCGGTGCATGCGGCCTGCTCCATCGCCCCCGAACGCCCCGGCCTGGCCGTGGCGGGCGACACCTCCGGCGGCTGGTCCCGCATCCGCACGCCGTACCTCTCCCTCGGCGACGCCGCCGAGACATGCCAGGAATCGGCGCACATGGTGCCCGACCTGGCCGCGCTGAAGCCCTTCCGGCCGAACGTGCCCGTGCGCCCGGTTGAGGACGCGGCACCCGTCGTCCTGCCCCACCCGGTAACCGACTGACCTTCCCCGCCCGACTCCGGAAGGAGCCGCATCATGCGCGCCCGCCTGGCCCGCGTCGACGCGGTACTCGTCCAAGCACTCATCGCCGCCGCGCTGTCCTTCGCCCACCTCCACGACCTCGCCATGGCGGCCGGACAGGACGGGTGGAAAGCCTGGGCCTACCCCGTCTCCGTCGATCTGCTGCTGGTCGCCGCCTGGCGCCGACTGCGCTCCGGTACGACCAAAGTGGCGGCCTGGTGCTGGTTCGTCACCGCACTCGCCGCATCCCTCGGCGCCAACGTCGCCACCGCCGGCCTCCTCGACCTCGGCAAGGTCCCGGCCTGGCTGCGCATCCTCGTCGCGGGCTGGCCCGCCGTCGCCTTCCTCGGCGGAACCCTCCTCGCCCACACCGCGCCCGAGACAGACCCCGGCACCGAGGTCATCGAGGACCAGGAGGACGAGCCCGAAACCGCACCCGAACCGCCTGCCCAACCGACCATCGGGGCACCGGCACAGACCCCACCCGTACCGGTCCCATCCGCCCTGGTCGAACACGCCCGCAAGGTCGCCGCCGAGCACCACACCCGTACCGGCGCTCCCATCGACACCCCGACCCTCCGCGCCCGCCTCGGCGTCCCGGCCCCCATGGCCGAAGCCATCGCCGCGCACATCTGAGAGGAGACCCCGTGACCGCCAACCGGAACTTCCGCAACGTCACCCGCATCGGCCCCGTCCAGGTCGGAACCGCCTACGACAACCGGGGCCGCGAGAAGCACACCGCCGCCTGCACCGCCCCGCGCTGCGGCTTCTCCGCCGACTACGACAGCCGCGCCGCCGCCGAACTGGCCGCCCGCACCCACCGCTGCCCCGTCCGCTGAAAGGACCCGGACCATCGTGACCGTCAGCCTGCCGCTCGTCGTCGTCCTCGGCTTCTTCGTCTGGGGAGCGATCAAGTTCCTCGGCGTCCGCCCCTGGATCGTCGTCCTCATCGCCCTGTTCGGCTTCTGGCTCTCGCACAGCTTCCTGGCCCCCGCCATCGAGTCCGGCACGCGGTCCGGCGTGGGCGTCGTAAACGGCTCACATGACTAGACGAGTAGATAAGGAGAGGTAGACCGTGTTCCAGCCCAAGTACCCGGACAGCCCCACCCCGCCGCCCGTCCACACCCACGCCCCGACCGACCCGGCGCCCGTCCGGCGCGGCCTTCCGTCCCTCTCCGTCGATCAGAAGACGGTCGCGGCCGTGCTCGTCGGTGGCGTCGTCCTCACCGCGCTCCTGGCCGCCGTCGCCGTCACGGCCGTCTCCGTGGCCATCGCCGCCGTGGTCCTTCGCTCACTCCTCCGCGAGCACAACCGGCGCTGACACGCCCTGACCTCCGGGGCGGCGCGACACGGCCAAGCATCCGCCGCCCCGGCGGCCCATTCCTCCCGACAACTCCCGTCAGAAGGAGACCGCCATCTTCACCCGCACCACCCCGCCCCCGCTCCCGGAACTCAGCAACCTCGCCGCCCACGGCACCCTGCCCGGTATCCTCCGCCAGCTCTCCGGACTCGGCGGCTGCACCAACCCGATCCGCCTCGACGGCCACCGCACCGAGTACGACGTCGACACCACCACCGGTGAGATCGGCCGCGTCCTCCAGCACCTCGACTCGACCACCCTCCCGGTCGGCCAACTGCTCGTCCGCTGCAACAACCGCCGAACCACCCGCTGCCCCGCCTGCGCCGAGGTCTATCGCCGCGACACCTTCCACCTCATCACCGCCGGACTGCGCGGCGGCAAGGGCACCCCGGAACAGGTCGCCGCCCACCCCCGCGTCTTCGCCACCTTCACCGCCCCCGGCTTCGGCCCGGTCCACAACCGGCGCACCGACGGCCGCCCCTGCCGCTGCGGCACCCATCACGACCAGGACGACCACGCCCTTGGCACCCCGCTCGACCCCGACACGTACGACTACGAAGCGGCCGTGCTGTGGAACGCGCACGCCGGTCTCCTCTGGCGCCGCTTCTCCATCCACCTGCGCCGGGAGATCGCCAAGCGTGCTGGCCTGTCCCAGCGCCGCTTCCGTGAACACGCCCGCGTCTCCTTCGCCAAGGTCGCCGAGTACCAGAAGCGCGGCGCCGTCCACTTCCACGCCGTGATCCGCCTCGACGGCCCCAGCGGCGGCGACACCCCGCCCCCAGCCTGGGCCACTGCCGAACTGCTCACCGACGCCATCGGGACTGCCGCCGCCAAGGCCCGCGTCAACGGCCCGGCCATCGACAGCCGCGCCCACACCTTCACCTTCGGCCGCCAACTCGACGTCCGCACCATCCGCTCCGCCGACTTCGACGACGGCCAGGAGCTGACCGAGCGGGCCGTAGCGGCCTACATCGCCAAGTACGCCACCAAGGGCGCCGAGACCGCGACGGGCGCCCTCGACCGCCCCCTGAAGTTCGCGGCCGAACTCGCCCAGCTCGACATCAGCGACCACGCCCGCCGCCTCATCCGAACCGCCTGGACCCTCGGCGCCCGCAAGGACCTGGAACACCTCCGCCTGCGCGCCTGGGCCCACATGCTCGGCTTCCGCGGCCACTTCTCCACCAAGTCCCGCCGCTACTCCACCACCCTCGGCGCCCTCCGCGATGCCCGCGCCCAATGGCGCCGAGCGCAAGCCACAGCACCCAACGGCCCGGAGGTCGAAACCACGTACGTCCTCGCCCACTGGGTCTTCGCCGGCACCGGCTTGTTCGACACCGAAGCCTGGCTTGCCGCATCCCTCGACCCTGCTCCCGGAACGGAAGGAGAACCGACATGGACCGCCGCCGCGACGAACTGATGACCGTCCCGCAGATCCTTGCGGAACTGGGCGGGGTGTCCCGCCGCACTTTCTACCGGTGGCGCGAGTTGGGGCAGGGGCCGGCTGCTTTCAAGCTGCCCAACGGTGAACTCCGTGTGTGGCGGAGTGACTTCACCGCTTGGCTCGGGCAGCTGGAGGAGGCGGCATGAAGTCTCTCGACGTGAAGGTGTGGGGCGTCCGAAAGCGGAACACCAAGAAGTCCTCCTATGACGTCCGATGGACTGTCGCCGGGAACGTGTTCTCCGAGCAATTCCGAACCAAAGGACTGGCGGACCATTACCGCTCCAAGCTGCTCCGCGCCGCCCACGCCGGAGAAGAGTTCGACACGGTGACGGGACTGCCCGAATCCATGGTCGAGAAGGCGGCCTCGATGACCTGGTACGCCTTCGCGCTGAAGTATCTGGCCATGAAGTGGCCGCACGCGGCGCCCAATACGCGCAACGGGATCAACGAGTCGCTGACCGCTGTGACCATGGCCCTTCTCGACGCGCGTCCGGGCCGGCCGTCCGAGGAACTGATCAGGAAGGCGCTCCGCAACTGGGCTTTCGTGCTTCCTGGTCCGGAGGAGCGCGAAGTGCCGGCCGAGATCACGAATGCCTTGCACTGGGTGGCAAAAGCGTCGCGCCCGCTCTCGGACCTCGGTGACGCCGCGATCGGCAGGGCCGTCCTGGACTCGCTCAAGTTGAAGCTCGACGGGACGCCGGCAGCTGCGGAGACCGTTCGACGTAAGCGACGGACACTGGTCAACGCTCTGCATTACGCGGTGGATCTCGGGGAGTTCAAGGAGAATCCGATCACGGGTATCCGCTGGAAGAAGCCGAAGGTCGCCGGGGAGGTCGATCCTCGGGTGGTCGCCAATCCGGAGCAGGCTCGGTCCCTGCTGTCCGCGGTGTCGTATGTCGGTGGGTACGACCGTGCGCGTGGCCGCCGGCTCGTCGGCCTGTTCGCTTGCATGTACTACGGCGCTCTGCGTCCGGCTGAGGCCGTCGGCCTCACCGCCGCGGACGTGAAGCTCCCTGAGGCTGGCTGGGGGACGGTCCTCCTGAACAGGACGCGCCCCAGTGTCGGCAAGCGGTGGACGGACTCTGGCGAGACCCACGACGACCGGGGCCTGAAGAACCGGCCGGCGGAGGAGGTCCGGCTGGTACCGATCCCGCCCCAGCTCGTCGCCATCCTTCGGCAGCATCTCGATATCTTCGGCACCGCCGAGGACGGGCGGCTGTTCACCAATGAGCGCGGGGGAGTGGTCGGCTCTTCGACGTACTACCGCGTCTGGCAGGAAGCCCGTGTGCTGGCGCTTCCGCCGGCCGCGGTTGCCTCCCCGCTTGCCGCGCGTCCATACGATCTGCGGCACTCGGCGCTGTCGACGTGGCTCAACTCCGGGGTGGACCCGACCGAAGTGGCCGAACGTGCGGGCAACAGTGTTGAGGTGCTGCTGAGCCGTTACGCCAAGTGCATCGACGGACGGCAGGAGATCGCCAACCGCAAGATCGAGGATCTGTTGCGCGAATACGAATGACCACGCCGGATGCCCTCCGCTTACACGAGCGGAGGGCATTGCCGTGTTTCAGCCGTATGCTGGCGGCCGGTAGATGCTGAGTGCACCTGCCGCGTCGCTTTTCGTATCACTGATGATCGGACGGCTCAGAGGTTCCGTCCAATTCACCTCTACGAATATGCCGCAGGGCTGTCGACTCTCACCGTATGGGGCATTTGGAGGAGGAGCCACGCCGACTGCGCAGCGGGCAGTCGCGCTGTCCGTACTGTGGCCTTTTGCAAGACCGAGTGGCGACGCTTGAGCAGGACTGGGTGTTGCTGGAGCCGGACATGAACCCGTTGGCCCACACGGTGCCGGCGGAGCATCGGTGGATCGAGCTGTCAGATGGGCGAGTGGCCGTCTACGGAGTATGTCCGCCAGACCCGTATCAGCGGTGCCGTGTCGAGCATCGGTTGGCGTGCTCGGCACAGCCGCTCCCGGATCTCTGGCCGTGGTTGACCTCGCTCCGCGGTGAGAACGCGCGACGAGTCGAACGGCAGGCTGGCTCGGAGCCACCCCGGTTCCCTGAGCAATGGCCGGATGCCGGGTGACGGCTGTCGGCCTCACGTGTGCTGGCTGACCTGGGAAGACGCACCAAGATTCTGTCCACGGATAGTCCACGGACCCCGGCATACGGCCGCTCCGGGCCGCACATGCCTGCATAAACGCGAAGACCCCGGCCTCAGCGTTTCCGCTGGTGACGGGGTCTTTGGGCACCTCATGCTGGGTGCCCCCGGCAGGATTCGAACCTGCGCACACGGCTCCGGAGGCCGTTGCTCTATCCCCTGAGCTACGGGGGCGTGTCGGGTGCGTTCCTCGCGCCCGGCGACGAGTAGAACACTACCAGCTCTGGTGGGGTGGTCATGAACGTTTTCGGGGGAGGGGCGACCGGGGGCTGATCCGGGGCTGTGTCTGACGGCAGCCCCGGTCGAGGGGTGGCCCGTCGGTGTCCGCCTTGGGGGCGGGTGCTGGGCGCACGTGGTCTCGGTGGCGGCTTTTCGTCGGGTGGTGGGGTGGACGTTCGACGGCGTGAGGCGGCATCGGCCCGGGGGCGTGGTGACGGCGTCCACCTACGTGTGCCCCGTCCCCCGGACGGGGTGGAAGTGGGGAAAACCCGGACGCGCCAGCCGGCCTGGACCTACGCTCGAGGTGTGTCAGGCGCTTCGGGACGGGTGCTTGTTGTGGACGACAACAAGGTCATCCGGCAGCTGATCAGGGTCAATCTCGAGCTTGAGGGGCTCGAGGTCGTGACCGCGGCCGATGGTGCCGAGTGTCTGGAAGTGATCCATCAGGTGCGGCCCGACGTCGTCACCCTCGATGTCGTCATGCCCCGGCTCGACGGCCTCTCCACCGCCGCCCAGCTCCGTGCCGACCCCCGTACGCGTGATCTTCCTCTCGCCATCGTCAGCGCGTGCAACGAGCACGAGGTCCAGGCCGGGGTAGGCGTCGGGGTCGACGCCTTCCTCGCCAAGCCCTTCGAGCCTGCCGAGTTGGTGAGAGTCGTGCTGCGGCTCGTCGAGGGACGGGGGCGGCGGCAGGCCGACGCCGCGGGGGACGGCCCCTCCGGGTCCGGAGGGGCCGGGCGGTGGGCCGGGCGGCCCGGCGGTTGATCCGCTGCGGTGCCCGTCCCTCGTCCCGCGCATCGGTATTCCACCGTCCACATACCGATACCCCGGCCAAATGGACTCGCCTACCCACCCCCCTCCTCCCCTACGCTTGACCCGTGACCCCCGTCGAGCTCTCCCGTACCGTGCTGCGCGCGGTGCGTCGCGCTGTCGACGTGGGGGAGCTGAGCGTGGATCCGCCGGAACGGGTCGTCGTGACTCCGCCAGGGGCCGGCGGGTGCGGTGACTACGCCACCAATGTCGCCCTCCAGCTCGCCCGGCCCGCCGGACAGCCCGCTCTCCGCGTCGCCGACGTGCTGCGCGGCCACCTCCTGGACCTCGACGGCATCCGCGACGTCGCCGTCACCGGGCCCGGGTTCCTCAACATCAGCCTCCGCGCGGCCGACGCCGCCGCCGGGGCGCAGCACCTCGTCGAGGAGATCCTCCGCCGCGGGAAGCGGTACGGATGCGTCGACTCGGACTCCGGCTCCGGGATGCCGCCGCGCCTCGTCGAGCTGCGCTGCCCCCGCGAACCCCGCGCCCTCGTCCACGCCGACGTCGTCGCGCGGCTCCTGCGGGCGGTCCACGGCGACACCGTCCGTATCCGCTGTGTCGGCGTCGGTGCCGGCGTCAGTCACGCGGGCCCGCCTGCGCCGCCCGCCTCCGCCTGGGCCGACCTGCTCGCCCTCCCGGCAGACATCAGCCTCACCAGGCTCACCACCGGCCCTCTCGCAGACGCCGGCCCTGCCGTCGACGCTCCGACAGACGTCAGCCCCGCCGACGGCGCTTCCGCAGACGTCCCCTCCTCCACCGGCGCTCCGGCAGACGTCCCCTCCTCCACCGGCGCTCCGGCAGACGTCAGCCCCGTCGTCGCCCCTCTCGCAGACGCCGGCCCCGCCCCCGGCGCTTCCCCCGGCGCTCCGGCAGACGTCCCCTCCTCCACCGGCGCTCCGGCAGACGTCAGCCCCGTCGTCGCCCCTCTCGCAGACGTCAGCCCCACCGCCGGCGCTCCCGCAGACCCCGGCCCCGCCGTCGCCCCGCCCGACCGCAACGGCACCCCCGTCACCCTCGACATCCGCCCCACCCCGGCCCCCGCCCCCGCCGGAACCTCCGAGGGCGGTCTCCTCGCCCTCGGTCCCGACGCCGCCCGCTGGGCCCTGCTCCACCCCGCGCCCCACGACCGGCCCCGCCCCGGCCGGGCGTATCTCGTCCAGCGTGAGAGCAACCCCCTCTTCCGCGTCCGGTACGCCCACGCACGCACCCGCGCGCTGCTGCGCAACGCCGCCGATCTCGGATTCGGGCCCGAACCGGGGCCCGTCGACGGGCCGGGCGTCCGCGCGCTGCTCGCCGCCCTCGCCGATCACCCCCGTGTCCTCTACCGGGCCGCCGCGCACCGCGCGCCCGACCGCCTCGCCCGGCACCTCGTCGACGTCGCCGATGCCGCCCTGCCGTACCTCGTCACCGTGCTGCCGCTCGGCGAGGAGAAACCCTCGGCCGCCCACCGCGCCCGGCTCGCCCTCGCCGAAGCCGCCGGGACGGTGCTGGCCGGCGGCCTGTCCCTGCTCGGCATCGACGCACCCGACCACCTCTGAGAGAGCCCAGAGAGACACACCGACATGAGCCGTTCCGCACACCCCGCCGGGCCCCGTCACGCCGACGTCCTGCCCGAGGGCCACTACTCCGCCCCGCCCGCCGACCTCAACACCCTCGACGCCAAGGTGTGGGCGCAGACCGTCGAGAGGGGCGCGGACGGTGTCGTGACCGTCGGCGGCCTGCGCGTCACCCGGATCGCCGAGGAGTTCGGCACCCCGGCGTACGTCCTGGACGAGGCCGACTTCCGGTCCCGTGCCCGCGCCTGGCGCGACGCCTTCGGGCCGGAGGCCGACGTGTTCTACGCCGGCAAGGCGTTCCTGTCCCGGGCCGTCGTGCGCTGGCTGGACGAGGAGGGGCTCAACCTCGACGTCTGCTCCGGCACCGAGCTGGCCACCGCGCTGTCCGCCGGGATGCCCGCCGACCGGATCGCCTTCCACGGCAACAACAAGTCCGCCGCGGAGATCGAGCGCGCCGTGCGCGCCGGGGTCGGGCGGATCGTGCTCGACTCCTTCCAGGAGATCGTCCGCGTCGCGCACATCGCCCAGTCCCTCGGGCGGCGCCAGCGGGTGCAGATCCGGGTCACGGTCGGCGTCGAGGCGCACACGCACGAGTTCATCGCCACCGCCCACGAGGACCAGAAGTTCGGCATCCCGCTGGCCGGCGGGCAGGCCGCCGAGGCGGTACGGCGGGCGCTGAAGCTGGACGGGCTCGAACTCATCGGCATCCACAGCCACATCGGGTCGCAGATCTTCGACATGTCGGGCTTCGAGGTCGCCGCGCACCGCGTCGTCGGGCTGCTGAAGGACGTCCGTGACGAGCACGGCGTCGAGCTGCCCGAGATCGACCTCGGCGGCGGCCTCGGCATCGCCTACACCAGCGACGACGATCCGCGCGAGCCGCACGAGATCGCCAAGGCGCTCAGCGAGATCGTGACGCGCGAGTGCGAGGCCGCGAAGCTGCGCACGCCCCGTATCTCCGTCGAGCCGGGGCGCGCGATCGTCGGGCCGACCGCCTTCACGCTCTACGAGGTCGGCACCGTCAAGCCGTTGGAGGGGCTGCGTACGTACGTCTCCGTCGACGGCGGCATGTCGGACAACATCCGCACCGCGCTCTACGACGCCGAGTACAGCGTCGCCCTGGTCTCGCGCACCTCCGACGCCGAGCCGATGCTGGTTCGCGTCGTCGGCAAGCACTGTGAGAGCGGCGACATCGTCGTGAAGGACGCGTTCCTGCCCGCCGACCTCGCCCCCGGCGACCTCGTCGCCGTGCCCGCGACCGGCGCGTACTGCCGTTCCATGGCGAGCAACTACAACCACGCGCTGCGCCCGCCGGTGCTCGCCGTCGCCGGCGGCGAGGCCCGGGTGATCGTCCGGCGCGAGACGGAGGACGACCTCCTCCGCCTGGACGTCGGATGACGCGGACTCGGCGGCGGGTGACGCGCGGACCACGCACGGCACGTCCCGGGGCCGGAAGATCTCCGTCACCCGGGCCGACGAAAATGAAATAAACGTCTCACGATCCGGACAAATGACAGAAACTGCGGTCCGGTGAGTGAGACTGGTCGAACCGTAGACGGTATGAGGAAACGAGGTCGGATGATGCGTACGCGTCCGCTGAAGGTGGCGCTGCTGGGCTGTGGGGTTGTCGGCTCAGAGGTGGCGCGCATCATGACGACGCACGCCGCCGACCTCGCCGCCCGCATCGGGGCCCCGGTCGAACTGGCCGGAGTCGCCGTCCGCCGCCCCGCCAAGGTGCGCGAGGGCATCGACCCCGCCCTGGTCACCACCGACGCCACCGCCCTCGTCAAACGCGGCGACATCGACGTCGTTGTCGAGGTGATCGGCGGCATCGAGCCCGCCCGGACGCTCATCGCCACCGCCTTCGAGCACGGCGCCTCCGTCGTCTCCGCCAACAAGGCCCTCCTCGCCCAGGACGGGGCCGCCCTGCACGCCGCCGCCGACGAGCACGGCCGCGACCTGTACTACGAGGCCGCCGTCGCCGGCGCCATCCCGCTGATCCGCCCGCTGCGCGAGTCCCTCGCCGGCGACAAGGTCAACCGGGTGCTGGGCATCGTCAACGGCACCACCAACTTCATCCTCGACAAGATGGACTCCACCGGCGCCGGCTACCAGGAGGCCCTGGACGAGGCCACCGCGCTCGGGTACGCCGAGGCCGACCCGACCGCCGACGTCGAGGGCTTCGACGCCGCCGCCAAGGCCGCCATCCTCGCCGGGATCGCCTTCCACACCCGGGTACGCCTGGACGACGTGTACCGCGAGGGCATGACCGAGGTCACCGCCGCCGACTTCGCCTCCGCCAAGGAGATGGGTTGCACCATCAAGCTGCTCGCCATCTGCGAGCGGGCCGCCGACGGCGCCTCCGTCACGGCGCGCGTGCACCCCGCGATGATCCCGCTCAGCCATCCGCTGGCCTCGGTGCGCGGCGCGTACAACGCCGTCTTCGTGGAGTCGGAGGCGGCCGGCCGGCTGATGTTCTACGGTCCCGGCGCCGGCGGTTCGCCCACCGCCTCGGCCGTTCTCGGCGACCTCGTCGCGGTCTGCCGCAACCGGCTCAGCGGGACCACCGGGCCCGGCGAGTCGGCGTACGCCGCGCTGCCCGTCTCGCCCATGGGCGACGTCGTCACGCGCTACCACATCAGCCTGGACGTGGCCGACAAACCCGGCGTCCTGGCGCAGGTCGCCACCGTGTTCGCCGAGCACGGGGTGTCGATCGACACCGTCCGTCAGCAGGGCAGAAACCAAAGCAGCGGCGACGCGGTCGCCGTCGTTCAGGGCGGTGGTGGGCGACGGGAGGGCGGCGAGGCCTCCCTCGTCGTCGTCACCCACCGAGCGTCCGACGCCGCCCTCACCGGCACCGTCGAGGCGCTGCGCAGCCTCGACACCGTGCGGGGCGTCGCCAGCATCATGCGGGTTGAAGGAGAGTAACCAGCAATGACCCACCAGTGGCGCGGCATCATCGAGGAGTACCGGGACCGGCTGCCGGTGTCCGACAGCACGCCGGTCGTGACGCTCCGGGAGGGCGGTACGCCCCTCGTCCCCGCGCAGGTGCTCTCCGAGCGCACCGGTTGCGAGGTCCACCTCAAGGTCGAGGGCGCGAACCCGACCGGGTCCTTCAAGGACCGCGGCATGACGATGGCGATCACCAAGGCGAAGGAGGAGGGCGCCAAGGCGGTCATCTGCGCCTCCACCGGCAACACCTCCGCCTCCGCCGCCGCCTACGCGGTACGGGCCGGGATGGTCTCCGCGGTGCTCGTGCCGCAGGGCAAGATCGCGCTCGGCAAGATGGGGCAGGCCCTCGTGCACGGCGCGAAGATCCTCCAGGTCGACGGAAACTTCGACGACTGCCTCACCCTCGCCCGCTCGCTCAGCGACAACTACCCCGTGGCGCTGGTGAATTCGGTCAACCCGGTGCGGATCGAGGGTCAGAAGACGGCCGCCTTCGAGATCGTCGACATGCTCGGCGACGCCCCCGACATCCACGTCCTCCCGGTCGGCAACGCGGGCAACATCACCGCGTACTGGAAGGGCTACCGGGAGTACGCCGCCGACGGCGTCGCCACGAAGACCCCGCGCATGTGGGGTTTCCAGGCTTCCGGCAGCGCGCCCATCGTGCGCGGCGAGGTCGTCAAGGACCCCTCGACCATCGCCACCGCCATCCGCATCGGCAACCCGGCCTCGTGGACGTACGCGCTGGCCGCCCGCGACGAGTCCGGTGGCTTCATCGACGAGGTGACGGACCGTGAGATCCTGCGCGCCTACCGGTTGCTGGCCGCGCAGGAGGGCGTCTTCGTCGAGCCCGCGTCGGCCGCGTCCGTCGCCGGTCTGCTGAAGGCCGCCGAGCAGGGCAAGGTCGACCCGGGCCAGCGGATCGTGTGCACCGTCACGGGCAACGGCCTCAAGGACCCCGACTGGGCCGTCGCCGGCGCCCCGCAGCCGGTCACCGTCCCGGTGGACGCGGCCACGGCGGCGGAACGTCTGGGCCTGGTCTGATCCGGACGGGTCGGGCGGCGCGGCTCCTTTGGGCGCCCGCCGCCCGGTACCTGCCCGGCAGTGCGCCAGGTCGGCAGGTCGGCGTGCCCTCGGGCCCGCCGCCCGGTCCGGGCACCGCGCCCGCCTCCGGGCGGGCGCGCCCGGCGCCGACGGAGGGACTCCTGCACGTCCCTGCGTACGCGGCGGCGTGCCCCGCGGCCGTACGGCCCACCGCGCCGCACGGCGGTACGGCCCCCGCGGCGGTACGGACGCACTCCGCGCCCCGCGGTACGGACGCACTCCGCGCGGCCGTCGCCGGACACCCCGCCGCGCACCCCGCGTCCCGCGCCGGGCACTCCGTGCCCCGCACCCCGCGCCACCTTCCATGACGCCCCCTCCAGGGGCGCCGTGCGCAGGGTGCACGGGGGGCATGCGACACGCATCGTGCGCCTCCTGTGCGCCCTATGTCGCCACAGAACCTTCCTTCGATAGGCTGTACTGAACCCGCCCGCCGCATATGCCCCGCATAGCGTGCGGCGCCGCGCCGTCCCCGCGGTCGCGGCCCCTGGGTCCTTCGTCCCTGTCGAACGTCAGCCGAACGTCGGTCGAATGTCCGTCGGATGCCCGTCGAACGCCATTCGGCCACCACGCAGCTCAAGGAGAGTCAACGAGCGATGGCCGGTCCAGCGTTCCGCGCCGCCGCCGTCCGGGTGCGCGTCCCCGCCACCAGCGCCAACCTCGGCCCGGGCTTCGACGCCCTCGGCCTCGCGCTGGGGCTCTACGACGACGTGGTCGTCCGGGTGGCCGACTCCGGGCTGCACATCGACATCGCGGGCGAGGGCAGCGAGACCCTGCCGCGCGACGAGAAGCACCTGCTCGTACGGTCGCTGCGCACCGCCTTCGACGTGCTCGGCGGGCAGCCGCGCGGCCTGGAGATCGTCTGCGCCAACCGCATCCCGCACGGCCGCGGACTCGGCTCCTCCTCCGCCGCCATCTGCGCCGGCATCGTCGCCGCCCGCGCCGTGACCATAGGCGGCGAGGCCCGCCTCGACGAGACCGGGCTGCTGGAGCTGGCCACCGAGATCGAGGGCCACCCGGACAACGTCGCGGCCTGTCTGCTCGGCGGGTTCACCGTGTCCTGGATGGAGAGCGGAGCCGCCCGCGCGATCAGGATGGACCCCTGCGATTCCATCGTTCCGGTGGTTTTCGTGCCCGGAAAGCCGGTACTGACCGAGACCGCGCGCGGCCTGCTGCCGCGCACCGTGCCGCACGTCGACGCTGCCGTCAACGCGGGCCGTGCCGCGCTGCTCGTCGAGGCCCTGACCCGGCGCCCCGAGCTGCTGCTGCCCGCCACCGAGGACCGCCTCCACCAGGAGTACCGCGCCCCGGCGATGCCGGAGAGCGCCGCGCTGGTGGAGCGACTGCGCGCCGACGGGATCCCGGCGGTCATCTCCGGCGCCGGACCCACGGTCATGGCGCTGGCCGACGCGGACACCGCCGACAAGGTGGAGCGGCTGGCCGGTCCCGAATGGGCCGCCAACCGGCTGCACCTGGACCAGCAGGGCGCGTGCGTGCTCCCGCTGTCGGGCTGACACGCGATTGCCGGATTTCGAGAGGGGGAATGTTTGTTGGATCCGGTAGTGTTAATCTCAAGTCTGCACCCGACCCCACCATGGCGAGGTGCTTCGTGTCCCCGTCCGGGACCAACATTCTTCCGGGAGCTCCCCAAGTCACTCTGTGTTCCGTACGCCGTATCCGGGCAGTACGTCGTACGCGGACGCTGAGCGGTCCACAGGGCACGCTCCGGAATCGGTGCTACCGCGCCACGTGACACTCGGTGTCGCGGATCGTCGGGGAAGCGCCAGTCACCAGATATCTCTTCCGCCGTTTTGGCGGACCACCGCCCCGGCACGGTCCACACAGCAAGGACCGAAGCCGGACAGCACAACCGGTCGCCGAGCCAGACAGGCCGACGTCCGCTCCAGGGAAGGACCCTTCGTGAGCGACACCACCGATCTGATGGGCGCACGTGTCGAGGAGACCGCTGCCGCGCCCGCCACGGACGCCTCCGCGCCTGCCACCGGTGCCGGCTCCCGGCGGCGCCGTGGTACCGGCCTCGAGGGCATGGTGCTGGCCGAGCTGCAGCAGGTCGCCTCCGGCCTCGGTATCAGGGGCACCGCGCGGATGCGCAAGAGCCAGCTGATCGAGGTCATCAAGGAGGCGCAGGCTGGAGGGGGCGCCGCCCCCGCGAAGGCCGCCGCGCCCGCCGGCGAGGCCGAGACCAAGCCGAAGCGCCGCACCACCTCCCGCGCCCGCACGGGCGACGAGGCCGCGAAGAAGGCGGCCGAGGCCGCGGCCGAGAAGGCCACGGCCCAGCAGCAGATCGAGATTCCCGGCCAGCCGGCTGGGGGCCCCTCCCGCGACGGTGGTACCTCCCGCGCGGGCGCGGCCGAGCACGGGGGAGAGGACGCTCCCGTGGAGCGCCGCCGGCGTCGTGCGACCGCCGACGCGGGCAGCCCGGCCGGCAGCGCCGAGACCGTCGCCGCCGAGGCGAAGGCCGAGACCGCCGCCCCCGCGCAGCCGCAGGCCGACGCCAAGGGCGGCGACGTCGACGGCGCCGAGGGCCGCCGCCGCGACCGCCGTGAGCGCGGCCGGGACCGCGACCGCGACCGTGACCGCGGTGGGGACCGGGACCGCGGCGGGGACCGCCGCAAGGGCGACGACCAGCAGGGCGGCGGCCAGGACGGCCGGCGTCAGCAGCAGAGCCAGCAGCAGGGCGGCGGCCGCCAGGACCGCAACACCGGCCCGCAGGACGACGACGACTTCGACGGCGGGCGGCGGGGCCGCCGTGGCCGCTACCGCGACCGCCGTGGCCGCCGTGGCCGCGACGACGTGCAGGAGCCCCAGATCGCCGAGGACGACGTCCTGATCCCGGTCGCGGGCATCCTCGACATCCTCGACAACTACGCGTTCATCCGGACCTCCGGCTACCTGCCCGGCCCGAACGACGTGTACGTCTCCCTCGCCCAGGTCCGCAAGAACGGCCTGCGCAAGGGCGACCACGTCACCGGCGCGGTGCGCCAGCCCAAGGAGGGCGAGCGCCGCGAGAAGTTCAACGCGCTGGTGCGCCTCGACTCCGTCAACGGCATGGCGCCCGAACACGGCCGCGGCCGCCCGGAGTTCAACAAGCTCACCCCGCTCTACCCGCAGGACCGCCTCCGTCTGGAGACCGACCCGGGCGTGCTGACCACGCGGATCATCGACCTCGTGTCGCCGATCGGCAAGGGCCAGCGCGGTCTGATCGTGGCCCCGCCGAAGACCGGCAAGACCATGATCATGCAGGCGGTCGCCAACGCGATCACGCACAACAACCCCGAGTGCCACCTGATGGTCGTCCTCGTCGACGAGCGTCCGGAAGAGGTCACCGACATGCAGCGGTCGGTCAAGGGAGAGGTCATCTCCTCGACCTTCGACCGCCCCGCCGAGGACCACACCACGGTCGCCGAGCTGGCCATCGAGCGTGCCAAGCGCCTGGTGGAGCTGGGTCACGACGTGGTCGTGCTGCTCGACTCCATCACGCGTCTGGGCCGTGCCTACAACCTGGCGGCGCCGGCCTCCGGCCGCATCCTGTCCGGTGGTGTCGACTCGACCGCCCTGTACCCGCCGAAGCGGTTCTTCGGTGCGGCGCGCAACATCGAGGACGGCGGTTCGCTGACCATCCTCGCCACCGCGCTGGTGGACACCGGGTCCCGCATGGACGAGGTGATCTTCGAGGAGTTCAAGGGCACCGGCAACATGGAGCTGAAGCTCGACCGCAAGCTCGCGGACAAGCGGATCTTCCCGGCGGTGGACGTGGACGCGTCCGGCACGCGCAAGGAGGAGATCCTGCTCGGCGCCGAGGAGCTGGCGGTCGTCTGGAAGCTGCGGCGGGTGCTGCACGCGCTGGACCAGCAGCAGGCGATCGAGCTGCTGCTGGACAAGATGAAGCAGACGAAGTCGAACGTCGAGTTCCTGATGCAGATCCAGAAGACGACTCCCGCGCCGGGCAACGGCGACTAGTCGTTCTCCGGCGGGCGCGCAGGCGCTCGCCGCTCCTCGGGTGCGGGTGAGCCGTCGCTGGTCGCGCGGTTCCCCGCGCCCCTGGATCGGGCCGCTTCCGTCCTTGTGACGGGGGCGGCCCTTCGTGCGTTCCCGGCCCGGAGAGAGGTTTGACACAGTCGGCCGTGTGCCGGGCGGGCGGGAGCCTGTGCAACCCTTTGGCCCGTCGTGCCGTCTGAGTGTGCGAGCGACGAAGCGGTGCGCGGCGGTGCGCCCCCACGAGCGAAGTCGGGGGCCCGGGGGTACTCGCCGACCAGGACGCACACACCGGAGCCCGACCCTGAAAACAGGGGGTAACCGACCGGATACGAGAGCTGAGGAGCGCATGTCCGCCGAGAGCACACCGGACCCCGGCATACCGGGGGAGACCGGATCCACGAACAGCAGACGACGGGCCGCCGCGAAGGGCCGCCGCCGCAAGCCGCCCACGGGACGGCGCAGGGCGCTGACGGCCACCGCGTGGACCGCGGCCGGGATCGTGGTGCTCGGCGGCGCCGGCGCCGGTTACCTGTTCCTCAAGTTCAACGACAACCTCAAGACGGTCGACATCAACCAGGCCCTCGGCACCGACCGGCCCACCGCGGCCGACAACGGCTCCGAGAACATCCTGGTCCTCGGCTCCGACACCCGCGCCGGCGGCAACAAGAAGCTCGGCGGCGGCACCGACGACGGAAGCGCCCGCTCCGACACGGCGATGATCGTGCACGTCTACCAGGGCCACAGGACGGCCAGCGTGGTCTCCATACCCCGCGACACCCTCGTCGACCGCCCCGAGTGCACCGACGCGCAGGGCGTCGAGCACCGGGCCGCGCACGACGTGATGTTCAACGAGGCGTACGGCACCGGCGGCGCGGCCTGCGCCGTGAAGACCGTGGAGTCGCTCACCGGGCTGCGGATGGACCACTACCTGGAGGTCGACTTCA
This sequence comes from Streptomyces sp. NPDC093260, assembly GCF_040683715.1. Classification (NCBI taxonomy): domain Bacteria; kingdom Bacillati; phylum Actinomycetota; class Actinomycetes; order Kitasatosporales; family Streptomycetaceae; genus Streptomyces; species Streptomyces sp. NPDC093260. The sequence goes on along the minus strand of NZ_JBFBEK010000027.1, from coordinate 86,991 downwards.
GCGGCTTCCAGAAGCTGATAGACGACCTCGGCGGGGTCGAGGTCACCACCACCAAGGCCATACACGACCCCAACAGCCATCTGAACCTCGCCGCCGGGACCCACACCCTCGACGGGCAGCAGGCCCTCGGCCTGGTGCGCACCCGGCACGGCGTCGGCGACGGCTCCGACCTCGGCCGCATCCAGCTGCAGCAGGCGTTCGTGAAGGCCCTGCTCACCCAGGTCAAGCACGTCGACCTGTTCGGCAACCCGAAGAAGCTCTACGACCTCGCCGACACCGCCACCAAGGCCGTCACCACCGACTCCGAGATCGGCTCGGTGAACTCGCTGCTCTCCTTCGCCGGCGGCCTGAAGGGCATCGGCGCCGGGCAGATGCACATGATCACGATGCCGGTGCAGTACGACTCCGCGAACGCCAACCGGGTCGTCGTCGAGGAGGCCAAGGCGCGGCAGGTGTGGAACGCCCTGCGCGCCGACCGGCCGATCCCGGCGAGCGCCACCGAGGGCACCGCCACCGGCGAGGCCAAGGGCGTGGTCAGCGCCTCCTGAGACGGTCCCGGCTCGGGCCCGCCCGAGCCGCGGCCGCCCGGCGGACGGCCGCGTCCCGCCGCCCCGGCGCGGGCCGGTAACCGGCCTCCCGCCGGTCCCGGCGTGCGCCGCAGCCCCCCGGCGCGGGCGCGCCGGGAATACCTCGCACCGCCCCCCGGTTTTGGGGGATGGCGCCAGTGCTGGCAGACTGGTACGTCGGCTCCGGTTCACGCTTCCGCATCCCGCGGACGGCGACCCGGCGCCCTCCCGGAACCTAGGAGACACCTTGAAGCGCGAGATCCACCCCGAGTACGTCGAGACGCAGGTCAGCTGCACCTGTGGCGCGTCGTTCACCACCCGCAGCACCATCGAGTCCGGCACCATCCGGGCCGAGGTCTGCTCCGAGTGCCACCCGTTCTACACGGGCAAGCAGAAGATCCTCGACACCGGTGGCCGTGTGGCCCGCTTCGAGGCCCGCTTCGGCAAGGCTGCCGCCGGCTCCAAGAAGTAGCGAGCCCCTTTTCGCCGGTCCACGGCCGTACCCCCTCGCGGGGCGGGCCTGGACCGGCGTTTTTGGTCGTTCGCCTTCCCCCAACCAGCAGTACAGGCAGTACAGGAGCCGCAAGATGTTCGAGGCCGTCGAGGAGCTCGTCGCCGAGCACGCCGACCTGGAGAAGAAGCTCGCCGACCCGTCGGTCCACGCCGACCAGGCCAACGCCCGCAAGCTGAACAAGCGTTACGCCGAGCTGACCCCGATCGTCGCCACGTACCGCTCCTGGAAGCAGACGGGCGACGACATCGAGACCGCGCGCGAACTGGCCGCCGACGACCCGGACTTCGCCGCCGAGGTCAAGGAGCTGGACAAGCAGCGCGAGGAACTCACCGAGAAGCTGCGCCTGCTGCTCGTCCCGCGCGACCCCAGCGACGACAAGGACGTCATCCTGGAGATCAAGGCGGGCGCGGGCGGCGACGAGTCGGCGCTGTTCGCCGGCGATCTGCTGCGCATGTACCTGCGCTACGCCGAGCGCGTCGGCTGGAAGACCGAGATCATCGACGCCACCGAGTCCGAGCTGGGCGGCTACAAGGACGTCCAGGTCGCGGTGAAGGCCCGCGGGCAGATCGAGCCCGGCCAGGGCGTGTGGGCCCGGCTGAAGTACGAGGGCGGCGTGCACCGCGTGCAGCGGGTGCCGGCCACCGAGTCGCAGGGCCGTATCCACACCTCCGCGGCCGGTGTCCTGGTGACTCCGGAGGCCGAGGAGGTCGACGTGGAGATCAACCCGAACGACCTGCGCATCGACGTCTACCGGTCCTCGGGCCCCGGCGGCCAGTCCGTCAACACCACCGACTCCGCGGTGCGCATCACGCACCTGCCCACCGGGGTCGTGGCCTCCTGCCAGAACGAGAAGAGCCAGCTCCAGAACAAGGAGCAGGCGATGCGTATCCTGCGCTCCAGGCTGCTCGCGGCCGCGCAGGAGGAGGCGGAGAGAGAGGCCGCGGACGCCCGCCGCAGCCAGGTCCGCACCGTCGACCGCTCCGAGAAGATCCGCACGTACAACTTCCCGGAGAACCGCATCTCCGACCACCGCGTCGGCTTCAAGGCGTACAACCTCGACCAGGTGCTGGACGGCGACCTCGCCGCGGTGATCCAGGCCTGCGTCGACGCGGACTCGGCCGCCAAACTCGCGGCCGCCTGAGGCACCCGCGGGCCGCGCACGGCACGCAGTACGAAGCACGAGCACCGGAGGACCAGCGTGCAGCAAGAATTCGGGGGGCGCCCCCCAGGCCCCCGCAGCGTGCTGCTCGCGGAGGTGGCGCAGGCCACCCAGCGGCTCGCCGACGCCGGCGTGCCCTCGCCGCGCAACGACGCCGAGGAGCTGGCCGCGTTCGTGCACGGCGTCAAGCGCGGCCAGCTGCACACCGTCAAGGACGCCGACTTCGACGCCCGCTACTGGGAGGTGATCGCCCGGCGCGAGCAGCGTGAGCCGCTCCAGCACATCACCGGGCGGGCCTACTTCCGGTATCTGGAACTCCAGGTCGGGCCCGGGGTGTTCGTGCCGCGCCCGGAGACCGAGTCAGTGGTCGGCTGGGCCATAGACGCGGTGCGGGCGATGGACGTGGTCGAACCGTGCATCGTCGATCTGTGCACCGGCTCGGGGGCCATCGCGCTCGCCCTGGCGCAGGAGGTGCCGCGCTCGCGCGTGCACGCTGTGGAGCTGAGCGAGGACGCGCTGCGCTGGACGCGGAAGAACGTCGAGGGGTCCCGGGTCGACCTGCGCCAGGGCGACGCCCTGACCGCCTTCCCGGACCTGGACGGCCAGGTCGACCTGGTGATCTCCAACCCGCCGTACATCCCGCTCACCGAATGGGAGTACGTCGCCCCGGAGGCCCGCGACTACGACCCCGAGCTGGCGTTGTTCTCCGGGGAGGACGGCCTCGACCTGATCCGCGGCATCGAGCGCACCGCGCACCGGCTGCTGCGTCCGGGCGGCGTCGTCGTCATCGAGCACGCCGACACCCAGGGCGGACAGGTGCCGTGGATCTTCACCGAGGAGCGGGGCTGGGCCGACGCGGCCGACCATCCCGACCTGAACAACCGGCCCCGGTTCGCCACCGCCCGCAAGGCGCTGCCGTGACCGCGCCCGCCAGGACTTCAAGCCAGCAGTACGTGTACGAGGAGGCCCGCTGACAATGGCACGGCGATACGACACCAACGACGCGACCGACCGTGTGACGGGTCTGCGCGAGGCAGCGTCCGCCGTCCGCCGGGGCGAACTCGTGGTGCTGCCGACCGACACCGTGTACGGCATCGGCGCCGACGCGTTCTCCGGGGACGCCGTGGCCGATCTGCTGGACGCCAAGGGCCGCGGCCGCGCCATGCCCACACCGGTCCTCATCGGGTCCCCGAACACGCTGCACGGCCTGGTCACGGACTTCTCCGAGCAGGCCTGGGAACTGGTCGACGCGTTCTGGCCGGGCGCGCTGACCCTGGTCGCCCGTCACCAGCCGTCGTTGCAGTGGGACCTCGGCGACACCCGCGGCACGGTCGCCGTGCGCATGCCGCTGCACCCGGTCGCCATCGAGCTGCTCACCGAGGTCGGCCCGATGGCCGTCTCCTCGGCCAACCTCACCGGCCACCCGGCGCCCGAGACCTGCGACGCCGCGCAGGAGATGCTCGGCGACTCCGTCTCCGTCTACCTGGACGGCGGCCCCACCCCCGGCAACGTGCCCTCCTCCATCGTGGACGTCACCCGCGAGGTGCCCGTCCTGCTGCGCGAGGGCGCGCTGTCGCCGGAGGAGCTGCGCAAGGTCGTACCCGACCTCGAGGTGGCGAATTGACGGCCCCTGACGCGGGGCGTGGCATAGGCGGAAAGACCGCGCCGGGCAGCATCCCGGCGCAGCCGGGGCCGCCCGGCGAGACCTTCCGCATCCTCCACGTCAGCACCGGCAACGTGTGCCGCTCGCCCATCACCGAGCGGCTGACCCGGCATTTCCTCGCGGACCGGCTCGGCGATCCGGCGGGCGGCGGGCTGATCGTGGAGAGCGCCGGCACCTGGGGCCACGAGGGCGCGCCCATGGAGACCAACGCGGAGACGGTCCTCGCCGACTTCGGCGCGGACGCCTCCGGCTTCACCGGCCGCGAACTCCTCGACGAGCACGTGATCATGGCCGACCTGGTGCTCACCGCTACCCGCGACCACCGCGCCCAGGTGGTGTCGATGGGCCACTCGGCGGGGCTGCGCACCTTCACGCTCAAGGAGTTCACCCGCCTGGTCAAGGCGATAGACCCGGCGACGCTGCCGCCCCTGGAGGACGGCGTGGTCGAACGCGCACGCGCCCTGGTCCGCGCCGCCGCCGCTCTGCGCGGGTGGCTCCTGGCCCCGAACGCGGAGGCGGACGAGGTCTACGACCCCTACGGCGCCCCGCTGCCGTTCTTCCGCTCGATCGGCGACGAGATACACCAGGCCCTGGACCCGGTGGTGACGGCCCTGACGGGGGTCGCGGCACGCGCCTGAGACGGCGGCGGGCGCCGGGGGCGCCCGTCAGGCACAGGGCCCCGGGTGTGGAGCAGGCCGGGCTCGCGGGGTCCGGCACAGCTCCCCGACCTCTTCGAGCAGGGGCGGCCCCCGCGCCGCCCGTCGGCCGCCGTGGCTCCGCCATGCCGCCCTCCTCCGCCCTGCGACGCCTCCCCGCCGTCTCAACGACGCGGGAGACGCCTCCGTCAGCAGGCCCCGCCCCCTGGTCCGGCCTGATCCACACGGGAGGCCCAGCGGCCGCGCGGGGCCCCGGGTGCGGGCCTACATTGGACGTACGTCACCGTCGACCCGTCCGGAGACCACCATGTCGGTCATCCCCGCTCTTGAGGGCGATGTCCTGCGACGGCAGGACCCCGAAGTGGCCGACCTGGTGCTGGGGGAGCTGGAGCGGCAGTCGACCACGCTCCAGCTGACGGCGGCGGAGAACTTCACCTCGCCCGCGGTCCTGGCCGCGCTCGGCTCGCCGCTGGCCAACAAGTACGCCGAGGGCTACCCCGGCGACCGCCACCACGGCGGCTGCGAGTTCGTGGACGCCGCCGAACGGCTCGCGGTGCGGCGGGCCACGGAGCTGTTCGGCGCCGAGCACGCCAACGTGCAGGCGCACTCCGGCTCCTCGGCCGTGCTGGCCGCCTACGCGGCCCTGCTGCGCCCCGGCGACACCGTCCTGGCCCTCGGGCTGCCCTACGGCGGCCACCTCACGCACGGCTCGCCGGCGAACTTCTCTGGGCGCTGGTTCGACTTCGTCGGCTACGGCGTCGACGCCGACAGCGGGCTCATCGACCACGTGCAGGTGCGCACCCTGGCCCGTACGCACCGGCCGAAGGCCATCGTGTGCGGGTCGATCGCCTATCCCCGCCATCTCGACTACGCCTTCTTCCGCGCGGTCGCCGACGAGGTGGGCGCCTATCTGATCGCGGACGCCGCGCACCCCATGGGCCTGGTGGCCGGGGGAGCGGCGCCGAACCCGGTGCCGTTCGCGGACGTGGTGTGCGCCACCACGCACAAGGTGCTGCGCGGGCCGCGCGGCGGGATGCTGCTGTGCGGGAGCGAGCTGGCGGAGCGGGTGGACCGGGCGGTGTTCCCGTTCACGCAGGGCGGCGCGCAGATGCACACCATCGCGGCGAAGGCCGTCGCCTTCGGTGAGGCGGCCACACCGGCCTTCGCGGCGTACGCCCACCAGGTGGTCGCCAACGCGCGGGTGCTGGCCGCGTACCTGGCCGCGGAGGGGCTGGCGGTCACCACCGGCGGCACCGACACCCATCTGATCACCGCGGACCCGGCGCCGCTCGGCGTCGAGGGGCGCACCGCGCGCGGCCGGCTGGCGGCGGCCGGGATGGTGCTGGACTGCTGTGCGCTGCCGCACACCGACGCCCGCGGACTGCGCCTGGGCACCGCGGCGATCACCACCCAGGGCATGGGACAGGAGGAGATGGCGAGGATCGCGGTGCTGTTCGGCAAGGTGCTGCGCGGCGAGGTGGACGTGGTGCGGGCCCGGGAGGACGTGCGCGAACTCACCGGGGCGTTCCCGCCGTATCCCGGCTGATCCGGGGCAGACGCACCCGGGAGGAAACGGTACACAGCCTCACGTGCAACCATCGTCGCTACCCGGAAGTCCCCATACATATGCCCGCGTCGCTAGTGTGTGGGGCTGAGATGGCCAGCGAGACCTGTGGGGAATGCCCGTGCGTGAATACCTGCTGACGCTCTGCGTCACGGCCGCGGTGACGTACCTGCTGACCGGGCCGGTGCGCAAGTTCGCGATCGTGGCGGGGGCGATGCCGGAGGTCCGGGCGCGGGACGTGCACCGGGAACCCACTCCGCGGCTCGGCGGTATCGCGATGTTCTTCGGCATGTGCGCGGGGCTGCTGGTCGCCGACCACCTCACCAATCTGAACGAGGTCTTCGAGAAGTCGAACGAGCCGCGGGCGCTGCTCTCCGGGGCCGCCCTGATCTGGCTGATCGGCGTGCTGGACGACAAGTTCGAGATCGACGCCCTGATCAAGCTGGGCGGCCAGATGATCGCCGCCGGTGTGATGGTCATGCAGGGTCTGACGATCCTGTGGCTGCCGGTGCCGGGCGTGGGCACGGTGGCGCTGACCCAGTGGCAGGGCACGCTGCTGACGGTGGCGCTGGTCGTCATCACCATCAACGCGGTCAACTTCGTGGACGGCCTGGACGGTCTGGCCTCGGGCATGGTGTGCATCGCGGCCGCCGCGTTCTTCATGTACGCCTACCGCATCTGGTACTCGTACGGCATCGAGGCCGCCGCCCCGGCCACCCTGTTCGCGGCCGTGCTGATGGGCATGTGCCTCGGTTTCCTGCCGCACAACATGCATCCGGCGCGGATCTTCATGGGCGACTCGGGCTCGATGCTCATCGGCCTGGTGCTGGCGGCCGGCGCGATCTCGGTGACCGGGCAGGTGGACCCGGACGTGATCGGCCTGTTCGCCGGGTCCGAGCGCAACGCGGTGCACCAGATGGTGCCGGTCTACATCCCGCTGCTGATGCCGCTGTCGATCATCGCCATCCCCGCCTGCGACTTCGTCTTCGCGGTGGTGCGGCGCACCTGGCGCGGACAGTCGCCGTTCGCCGCGGACCGGGGCCATCTGCACCACCGGCTGCTCCAGATCGGCCACTCGCACAGCCGGGCCGTGCTGATCATGTACTTCTGGGCCGCGGTGATCGGCTTCGGCGCCCTCGGCTACTCCGTCAACTCCGCGTCCATGTGGATCGTGCTGGGCATCGTCTTCCTCAGCTTCGTCGGTCTGGTGCTGCTCCTGCTGCCGCGCTTCACGCCGCGCGCCCCGCGCTGGGCGGAGCGGTTCGTGCCGCCGCGCTACCGCCGCCGACGCACCGCGGCCGCGGCGCCGGACGCGGCCCTGTCCGCCGGCCCGGCCGCCGTCGCGGCGCCCGGGGACGGCGAGGCGGACGAGACCCGGGGCCCCCGTGAGCACCCCACGCCGGTGGCGGCGGGGGTGGCCGGGGTCAACGGAGCGACCGCCGTCGGCGCCCGTCCGCGGCTCCTCGAGGGGCGCAAAGCCGGAACGTCGCGCTGACGCCAAGGTAAGAATCTGACTAAAGCGTTGCCCATTCATGGGGGAGCGAAGCGGCTTATACCAGACAAGTCGCCCCCGTTTTCGCGCAGACGGGCAGTGTCACTCTCATGTGTGACAGCCAGCACACGCTCTTGGTAAAGACCGCATCAAATAGTTTGTGATACCGTTCACGAGAACCCGGGATACAGCCGAAGGGGCCAAGTGCAAGGGTCCCCCGGCGTAGAGGTTCCTCTCTCAAACCGGGGACTACGCTCGTCCATGACGACACCCCTGCCCCCTGCGAAAGCGGAGTTGCCGCCATGCCGTCCAATGACGTCCGGAACCTACTGCACACCGCCGTGCCCACCGCAGCTGTCGGTGTGGTCGCGGTGGCCGTCAGTGGTGCGGTCGCCGGCGGCAAGGGCGCGATCGGGGCAGTCGTCGGAGTGGTCCTCGCCATCCTCTACATGGGGATCGGCCTCTACGTGCTCCAGTGGACGGCGAAAACGCTTCCGCAGCTCTTCCAGGCCATGGGTCTCATGCTCTATGTCGCCCAACTGCTGCTGCTGCTGATCTTCCTGGCCCTCTTCAAGGGCACTTCCCTGTTCAACGCCAAGGCGTTCGCGTTCTCGCTCGTCGTCGCGACCGTCGTCTGGATGGCCGCACAGGCGCGCGCTCACATGAAGTCCAAGATCTTCTATGTGGAGCCGGACTCCGACAAGAACGACAAGTCCCAGAAGACAGGGTCCTCGTCGTGAGGGGTAGGCCCGGGATAAAGGCGTGTGAGATCTCCTGCTATCGTCCGGTGCCAACTGCGGCATCGCGGGCGCGGGCAGCTGAGCTGACGCCTGGTCGATCGCGAGGCTCGATGCCCGCCCGCCGTCCCCACATCCGTAACACCAGTCCGGTGCCGACCCGCGGCTGCTCGCCGCGCCGACACAACGAGGTTGCCGTACCCATGCGCCACGCTGAAGGAGCCCGCGGTGAGTGCTGAACAGACCACGCTCGCCTTCGACTGGAGCTGCCGCGTCTTCGCCGACAACGGCTGCGGCTTCCCTTCGCCGGGCCTCCACTCCTTCCTCTTCAAGCCGATGTTCTCGGTCGGCGGCTACGACTTCGACAAGCCGATGCTGCTCGCCATCGTCACCACGGTGGTCGTCGTCGGCTTCTTCTGGGCCGCCTTCAGCAAGGCCAAGGTGGTCCCGGGCAAGCTCCAGATGGTCGGCGAGGCGGGCTACGACTTCGTGCGCCGCGGCATCGTCTACGAGACGCTCGGCAAGCGCGAGGGCGAGAAGTACGTCCCGTTCATGGTCTCGCTGTTCTTCTTCATCTGGATCATGAACCTCTGGTCGATCATCCCGGTCGCCCAGTTCCCGGTGACGTCGGTCATCGCCTACCCGGCCGCGCTCGCCCTGTGCGTGTACGTGACCTGGATGGTCCTCACGTTCAAGAAGCACGGCTTCGTCGGCGGCCTCAAGAACCTCACCGGCTACGACAAGTCGCTCGGCGCCGTCCTGCCGCTCGTCGTCGTCATCGAGTTCTTCTCGAACGTCCTGGTCCGCCCGTTCACCCACGCGGTGCGACTGTTCGCCAACATGTTCGCCGGCCACCTGCTGCTCGTGATGTTCACCGTCGCCAGCTGGTACCTGATGAACAGCTGGCTGATCGCGGCCGGCGCCGTCTCGTTCGTGATGGCCCTGGTCATGATCCTCTTCGAGCTCTTCGTCCAGGCCGTCCAGGCGTACGTCTTCGTCCTCCTGGCCTGCTCCTACGTTCAGGGCGCTCTGGCCGAGCACCACTGAGCCTCCAGTCCCGCCCCGCCCCGTCACAGACGTCCGGTGGCCAACCCCCACCGGTCCTTGAAAGAGAAGGAAGAATCAGCATGGCTGCCACTGAGACCCTTGCCGCCGTCACCGGCTCCATCGCCTCCGTCGGCTACGGCCTCGCCGCCATCGGTCCCGGCATCGGCATCGGCATCATCTTCGGCAACGGCACCCAGGCGCTCGCCCGCCAGCCCGAGGCCGCCGGTCTGATCCGTGCCAACCAGATCCTGGGCTTCGCCTTCTGTGAGGCGCTCGCCCTCATCGGCATCGTCATGCCGTTCGTTTACACCTACAAGTAAACCGACGGCGGACGACCCCACCCTTAGGGAAAGGCACTGATGACATGCAGCTGACACAGCAGATGGTGCAGCTGGCGGAGGAGGGTTCGCAGAACCCCCTCATCCCGCCGGGCCCCGAGCTGGTCATCGGCCTCGTCACCTTCGCCATCGTCTTCTTCTTCCTCGCGAAGAAGCTCCTGCCGAACATCAACAAGGTTCTGGAGGAGCGCCGCTCGGCGATCGAAGGCGGCATCGAAGAGGCCGAGGCCATGAAGGTCGAGGCCCAGAGCGTCCTCGAGCAGTACAAGGCGCAGCTGGCCGAGGCCCGGCACGAGGCCGCGCGCCTGCGCCAGGAGGCGCAGGAGCAGGGCGCCGCGCTCATCGCCGAGATGCGGGCCGAGGGCCAGCGTCAGCGCGAGGAGATCGTCGCCGCCGGCCACGCCCAGATCGACGCCGACCGCAAGGCCGCCTCGTCCGCGCTGCGCCAGGACGTCGGCAAGCTCGCCACCGAGCTGGCCGGCAAGCTCGTCGGCGAGTCCCTCGAGGACCACGCCCGGCAGAGCCGCGTCATCGACCGCTTCCTCGACGAGCTCGAGGAGAAGGCCGAGGCAGCGCGATGAACGGAGCGAGCCGCGAGGCCCTGACCTCCGCACGTGAGCGTCTCGACGCGCTGACGGACTCCACGTCCGTCGACGCCGCGCGGCTCGCCGACGAGCTGGCGTCCGTCACGGCGCTGCTCCACCGCGAGGTCGGCCTGCGTCGGGTCCTGACCGACCCGGCGCAGCCCGGTGACGCCAAGGCCGCGCTGGTCCAGCGCCTGCTCGCCGGCCAGGTCAGCGAGGCCACCGTGGACGTGGTGTCCGGTGCCGTGCGCTCGCGCTGGTCGCAGTCCCGGGACCTGGTGGACGCGCTGGAGGAGCTGGCGAACATCGCCGACCTCACCACCGCCCAGCGGCGTGGCGCGCTCGACGAGGTCGAGGACGAGCTGTTCCGCTTCGGCCGGATCATCTCCTCCAACACCGAGCTGCGCGCCGCGCTGACCGACCGGGCCGCCAGCGCCTCGGCCAAGGCCGAACTGCTGCACCGCCTGCTCGGCGGCCGGGCCAACCGGGTCACCGAGCGCCTGGTGACGCGCCTTGTGACCGCGCCGCGGGGACGTAGCCTGGAAGCGGGACTGGAGTCCCTGTCCAAGCTCGCCGCCGACCGCCGGGGCCGCATGGTCGCCGTCGTCACCTCGGCGGTCCCGCTGAGCGACACCCAGAAGCGACGCCTCGGCGCCGCCCTCGGCAAGCTCTACGGCCGCCAGATGCACCTCAACCTCGACGTGGACCCCGAGCTGGTCGGCGGAGTCCGGGTGCAGGTCGGCGACGAGATCATCAACGGCTCGCTCGCGGACCGGCTCGACGACGCCGCCCGCCGCATGGCGAGCTAGCAGCAACTCAACACGCAAGACGTACACGACGGCCCTGGTTGGGCCGTGCAGAGGATTCACCTCTTTTCGGGGGGAGTCCCAGACTCGTGGAATACCCCCCCGAGTGAAACTTCGGGCCCAACAAGGAGAGCAGGGAACCCAGATGGCGGAGCTCACGATCCGGCCGGAGGAGATCCGGGACGCGCTGGAGAACTTCGTCCAGTCGTACAAGCCGGACGCGGCCTCGCGCGAGGAGGTCGGTACGGTCACCCTTGCCGGCGACGGCATCGCGAAGGTCGAGGGCCTGCCCTCGGCCATGGCCAACGAGCTGCTGAAGTTCGAGGACGGCACCCTCGGCCTCGCCCTCAACCTCGAGGAGCGCGAGATCGGTGCCATCGTCCTCGGCGAGTTCAGCGGCGTCGAGGAGGGCCAGCCGGTCACCCGCACCGGTGAGGTCCTGTCGGTCGCCGTGGGCGAGGGCTACCTCGGCCGCGTCGTCGACCCCCTCGGCAACCCGATCGACGGCCTCGGCGAGATCGAGACCGACGGCCGCCGCGCCCTCGAACTGCAGGCCCCCACGGTCATGCAGCGCAAGTCGGTGCACGAGCCGATGGAGACCGGCTACAAGGCCGTCGACGCCATGACCCCGGTCGGCCGCGGCCAGCGCCAGCTGATCATCGGCGACCGCCAGACCGGCAAGACCGCCCTGGCCGTCGACACGATCATCAACCAGCGCGACAACTGGCGCACCGGCGACCCGAACAAGCAGGTCCGCTGCATCTACGTCGCCGTCGGCCAGAAGGGCTCCACCATCGCGTCGGTCCGCCGCGCGCTGGAGGAGAACGGCGCCCTGGAGTACACGACCATCGTCGCCGCCCCGGCCTCCGACCCGGCCGGCTTCAAGTACCTGGCGCCCTACACCGGTTCCGCCATCGGCCAGCACTGGATGTACCAGGGCAAGCACGTCCTGATCATCTTCGACGACCTGTCGAAGCAGGCCGACGCCTACCGTGCCGTCTCCCTGCTGCTGCGCCGTCCGCCGGGCCGCGAGGCCTACCCGGGCGACGTCTTCTACCTGCACTCGCGTCTGCTGGAGCGCTGCGCGAAGCTCTCCGACGACATGGGCGCCGGTTCGATGACGGGTCTGCCGATCGTCGAGACCAAGGCCAACGACGTCTCGGCGTTCATCCCGACCAACGTCATCTCCATCACCGACGGCCAGTGCTTCCTGGAGTCGGACCTGTTCAACGCCGGTCAGCGCCCCGCGCTGAACGTCGGTATCTCCGTCTCCCGAGTCGGTGGCTCCGCGCAGCACAAGGCGATGAAGCAGGTCTCCGGCCGACTGCGCGTGGACCTCGCCCAGTTCCGTGAGCTGGAGGCGTTCGCCGCCTTCGGTTCCGACCTGGACGCGGCCTCCAAGTCCCAGCTGGAGCGCGGCCAGCGCATGGTCGAGCTGCTCAAGCAGGACCAGTACCAGCCGATGTCCACCGAGGACCAGGTCGTCTCCGTGTGGGCCGGCACCACCGGCAAGATGGACGACGTCCCGGTCGCCGACATCCGCCGCTTCGAGAAGGAGCTGCTGGAGTACCTGCACCGCAAGGAGCAGGGCCTCATGACCTCCATCCGCGAGGGCGGCAAGATGTCCGACGACACCCTCACGGCCGTCGCCGACGCGATCGCGGAGTTCAAGAAGCAGTTCGAGACCTCGGACGGCAAGCTGCTCGGCGAGGACACTCCGGCCGCTGCCGCCAAGTGACGTAAGGAAGGGACCTGACTCATGGGAGCCCAGCTCCGGGTCTACAAGCGTCGCATCCGATCCGTCACCGCGACCAAGAAGATCACCAAGGCGATGGAGATGATCGCCGCCTCGCGCGTCGTCAAGGCGCAGCGCAAGGTGGCGGCCTCCACGCCGTACGCGCAGGAACTGACCCGCGCGGTCACGGCGGTCGGCACCGGTTCGAACACCAAGCACCCGCTGACCACGGAGGCGGACAACCCGACCCGCGCCGCGGTGCTGCTCCTCACGAGCGACCGCGGTCTGGCCGGCGCCTTCAACTCCAACGCCATCAAGGCGGCGGAGCAGCTGACCGAGCGCCTGGAGCGCGAGGGCAAGCAGGTCGACACGTACATCGTCGGCCGGCGCGGCGTCGCCCACTACAACTTCCGCGAGCGCAGGATCGCGGAGTCGTTCACGGGCTTCACCGACGAGCCGTCGTACGCGGACGCCAAGAAGGTCGCGGCGCCGCTGATCGAGGCCATCGAGAAGGACACGGCTGACGGCGGCGTGGACGAACTCCACATCGTCTACACCGAGTTCGTCTCGATGATGACGCAGACCGCGGTCGGCCCCCGACTGCTTCCGCTGCGTCTGGACGAGGTCGCGGCCGAGACGCGGAAGAAGGACGAGATCCTTCCCCTCTACGACTTCGAGCCGTCGGCGGAGGACGTCCTCGACGCCCTGCTGCCGCGCTATGTCGAGAGCCGCATCTACAACGCGCTGCTCCAGTCGGCCGCTTCGAAGCACGCTGCCACGCGGCGCGCGATGAAGTCGGCGACCGACAACGCGGGCGAGCTGATCAACACGCTCTCCCGTCTTGCCAACGCGGCCCGCCAGGCCGAAATCACCCAGGAAATCAGCGAGATCGTCGGTGGCGCGAGCGCCCTGGCCGACGCGACCGCGGGGAGTGACAACTAATGACCACCACTGTTGAGCCGACCGCTGCGTCGGGCGTGGCCACCGGCCGCGTCGCGCGGGTCATCGGCCCGGTCGTCGACGTGGAGTTCCCCGTCGACGCGATGCCGGACATCTACAACGCCCTGCACGTCGAGGTCGCCGACCCGGCGAACGAGGGCGAGCGCAAGACGCTGACCCTGGAAGTCGCCCAGCACCTGGGTGACGGCCTGGTCCGCACCATCTCCATGCAGCCCACCGACGGCCTGGTCCGCCAGGCCCCGGTCACCGACACCGGCGACGGCATCACCGTCCCGGTCGGCGACTTCACCAAGGGCAAGGTGTTCAACACCCTCGGTGAGGTGCTGAACGTCGACGAGCAGTACTCGGGCGAGCGCTGGTCCATCCACCGCAAGGCCCCGAACTTCGACGAGCTCGAGTCGAAGACCGAGATGTTCGAGACCGGCGTCAAGGTCATCGACCTGCTGACCCCGTACGTCAAGGGCGGCAAGATCGGTCTGTTCGGCGGTGCCGGCGTCGGCAAGACGGTGCTCATCCAGGAGATGATCTACCGCGTCGCCAACAACCACGACGGTGTCTCCGTGTTCGCCGGTGTCGGCGAGCGCACCCGTGAGGGCAACGACCTCATCGAGGAGATGTCGGACTCGGGCGTCATCGACAAGACCGCGCTGGTCTTCGGTCAGATGGACGAGCCCCCGGGCACCCGTCTGCGCGTCGCGCTGGCCGGCCTCACCATGGCCGAGTACTTCCGCGACGTCCAGAAGCAGGACGTGCTGTTCTTCATCGACAACATCTTCCGCTTCACGCAGGCCGGCTCCGAGGTCTCCACGCTGCTCGGCCGTATGCCGTCCGCGGTGGGTTACCAGCCGAACCTGGCCGACGAGATGGGTCTCCTCCAGGAGCGCATCACCTCGACCCGCGGTCACTCGATCACCTCGATGCAGGCGATCTACGTCCCCGCCGACGACCTGACCGACCCCGCCCCGGCGACCACCTTCGCCCACCTCGACGCGACGACGGTCCTGTCCCGTCCGATCTCCGAGAAGGGCATCTACCCGGCCGTGGACCCGCTGGACTCGACGTCCCGGATCCTGGACCCGCGCTACATCGCGCAGGACCACTACAACGCGGCCATGCGCGTGAAGAACATCCTGCAGAAGTACAAGGACCTGCAGGACATCATCGCGATCCTCGGCATCGACGAGCTCGGCGAGGAGGACAAGCTCGTCGTCCACCGGGCCCGTCGCGTGGAGCGCTTCCTGTCCCAGAACACCCACGTCGCCAAGCAGTTCACCGGCGTGGACGGTTCGGACGTGCCGCTGGAGGAGTCGATCGCCGCGTTCAACGCGATCTGCGACGGCGAGTACGACCACTTCCCGGAGCAGGCGTTCTTCATGTGCGGTGGTCTCGAGGACCTGAAGAAGAACGCCAAGGAGCTGGGCGTCTCCTGAGCCTTCGGCTCACCGTGGGCCGCACGGTCCACACCCGAGGGGGCGGGGCGTCCCGCCCCCTCACCCACGCCCAACGCTGTGCCTCACGGGGGACCTCCCCCGAAGCCCCCGGCCCGCCGGGGGCGGGCCCGGGCACTTCGTGCCGCACGGCCCACTAGACTTGTTTCCAACACCCGGTGACCCCACCGGGTGGTGACCCGAGGAGCCTCCCTTGGCTGCTGAGCTGCACGTCGAGCTGGTCGCCGCCGACCGGCAGGTCTGGTCCGGCGAGGCCACCCTGGTCGTGGCGCGCACCACGTCCGGCGACATCGGCGTCATGCCCGGTCACCAGCCGCTGCTCGGTGTGCTGGAGTCGGGCCCGGTGACCATCCGTACGAGTGACGGGGCGACGGTCGTCGCCGCGGTGCACGGCGGTTTCATCTCCTTCGCGGACGACAAGCTGTCGCTGCTGGCGGAGGTCGCCGAGCTGTCGGACGAGATCGACGTCCAGCGTGTGGAGCGGGAGCTCGAGCGCGCCAAGGCGGAGGGCGACGCCTCCGCCGAGCGCCGCGCCGACGTCCGCCTGCGGGCGGCGACGGCGGCACGCTGAACCCAGCGCCGATGCGATGACGTCACTCAGCCGCGGCCGGTACCGGAGCAATCCGGAACCGGTCGCGGCTGAGGTGGATGTGGGTGTTTTTTCCGTTCCATTACCTAGGAGACGAGGAGGTCGGTGCCGATGGTCCTCGCTCTGACTGTGTGCGGAGTCGTGGTCGCGCTCGTGGTGGTGGGACTGTTCGTCTTCGGGCTGCGGCGCCGGCTGATCCAGCGCTCCGGCGGCACCTTCGACTGCAGCCTGCGCTGGGACGTGCCCGAGACGCCCGACACCAGCGGCAAGGGCTGGAGCTACGGTGTCGCCCGCTACAACGGCGACCGCGTCGAGTGGTTCCGCGTCTTCTCCTACGCCCCCCGCCCGCGCCGCACCCTGGAGCGTGCGTCGATCGAGGTGGCCGGCCGCCGGCTGCCCGAGGGCGAGGAGGAGCTGGCGCTGCTGTCCGACGCGGTGATCCTCACCTGTGTGCACCGGGGCACCCGCCTGGAGCTGGCCATGAGCGACGACGCGCTGACCGGCTTCCTCGCCTGGCTGGAGGCGGCCCCGCCCGGGCAGAGGGTGAACGTCGCGTAGGGCGGCCGCCGTCTCCGGAGCCTCCGCATCCGAAGAGGACCCACGAAGAAGCTCCCCCGGACCGGGTCCGGGGGAGCTTCCGTGTCACTCGGGGCGGGCTGTGCCTACGACAGGCCGCTGCTGAGCGCGTTCACGAGTTCACCGTCGCTGGTGTCGCCGCTGAACTCCCAGAAGAAGGCGCCGCCGAGGCCCTGGCTGTTGGCCCAGGCCATCTTCGACTTGATGGTCGACGGGGTGTCGTAGGACCACCAGTTGCTGCCGCAGTGGGCGTAGGCGGTGCCGGCGACGGTTCCGGTGACCGGGCAGCTGGTCTTGAGGACCTTGTAGTCCTCGATGCCGGCCTCGTAGGTGCCGGGTGCGGCGCCGGTCGCGGTGCCGCCGGGGGCGTCCTGGGTGACGCCGGTCCAGCCGCGGCCGTAGAAGCCGATGCCGATCAGCAGCTTCTTGGCGGGCACGCCCTTGGCCTTGAACTTCGCCAGCGCGTCGGCGGTGGTGAAGCCGGCCTTCGGGATGCCGCTGTAGGAGGTGAGCGGGGAGTGCGGGGCGGTCGGGCCCTTCGCGTCCCAGGCGCCGAAGAAGTCGTACGTCATCACGTTGTACCAGTCGACGTACTGCGAGGCGCCGGCGTAGTCGGCGTGGTCGATCTTGCCGCCGTCCGAACCGTCCGCGGTGGTGGCGGCGGTGACCAGCTCCTTGCCGAACTTGGCGCGCAGCGCGGCCATCAGGTTCTTGAAGGCGTCGGGGCCGCTGGTGTCACAGGTCAGGCCGCAGTCGTTCGGGTACTCCCAGTCGATGTCGATGCCGTCGAAGACGTCGGCCCACCGCGCGTCGTGCACCAGGTCGTAGCAGGACTGGGCGAAGGCGGCCGGGTTCTTGGCCGCCTCGCCGAAGCCGCCGGACCAGGTCCAGCCGCCGAAGGACCACAGCACCTTGATGTTCGGGTACTTGGCCTTCAGCTGGCGCAGCTGGTTGAAGTTGCCGCGCAGCGGCTGGTCCCAGGTGTCGGCGGTGCCGCTGACGGACTGGTCGGCGGTGAACGCCTTGTCGTAGTCGGCGTAGGAGTCGCCGATCGCGCACTTGCCGCCGGTGACGTTGCCGAAGGCGTAGTTGATGTGCGTGATCTTGGCCGCGGAGCCGGACGTCACCAGGTTCTTGACGTTGTAGTTGCGGCCGTAGATGCCCCACTCGGTGAAGTAGCCGAGCTTGACCTTGTCGCCGGTGGGCGGGGGAGTGGTGCCGCCGCCGGTGGTGTGCACGGCGACGGAGCCGCTGACCGGGCCGGTCTGGTCGGCGGTGTCACGGGCCTGCACGCTGTAGGAGTAGTCGGTGCCGGCGGTCAGGCCGCTGTCCGTGTACGAGGTCGTCGTCACGGTGGCGACCTTCTTGCCGTCGCGCAGGACGTCGTAGTTCTTGACGCCCTTGTCGTCGGTGGCCGCGCTCCAGGAGAGCTTCACCGAGGTGTCGGTGACGCCGGAGGCGGTGGGGGTGCCGGGCGCGCTCGGCGGGGTGTCGCCGGGGACGCTGGGGCCGCCGTCGCAGCTGCCGCCGTTGAGCTTGCAGCCGGAGGGGGAGCCGGGGCCGGAGCCGTTGAAGCCGAAGGAGACCGAGGCGCCGGGGGCGATGGAGCCGTTCCAGCCGACGTTCTTGGCGGTCCAGTGGTTGCCGGAGTTGGTGACCGTGGCGTCCCAGGCGGACGTGACCTTGGTGTCGGAGGGGAAGTCCCACTCCACGGTCCACGAGCTGATCGCCGAGGTGCCGGTGTTCTTCACGGTCCAGGAACCGCCGAAGCCGGTGCCCCAGTCACTGGTCTTGGTGAAGGTGGCGGTGGCGGTGGCCGCCGCGTCGGCCGCCGCGCTGGCCGGTCCGGTGAGGGCGACCAGTCCGGCCATGGGGAGCACCAGGGTCGCGAGCCCTGCCGCCACTCTGTGTCTGAAGCGCATGCTGCGCCTCCCTTGTCGGGGGTGTGAGTGTCAGGGGCATGACTGAGCCTCCATGCCCAAGTGCCGCGAGAATAGAAAGGTCTGGACCACGGGTCAATAGGTCTGGACCACTCTGGCGGAGGTTGGGCGGCGGATCGGCGAGATGCCCAACTCCTCTGCCGGCACCGCTGCTTGCAGCCGGCTGCGTGGTTCCGGCTCCCCCGGCAGGCGGCTGACGTGGTCTTCCCCGCTCCCTGCGCCGGCTGGAGCCGGTCGGCGGTCTCCGCGTTCGACAGTCCCCGGCCGTCGTGGGCGAGCACTTCGCGCTCGCACGGGATGAGCGCCCCCAGTCCCTCGGGCGCGGGCCTCGGCGCGGGCGCGGACCGCACGGCGAACTCGGCGATCAGCCGCCGGGTCATCGCCGGGGCGATCGGTCCGTCGCCGCGCGCCACCGTGCGCCCCCTCGATCAGGCCGGCCGCCTCCGTGCCCTTCAGCCGGAGCCCCGGCCCGGCCGGCAGCGCCCCGCTCAAGGTCCTGGCGGGGAGCACGTCGTGGGCACCGCGATCCACGGGGCGGTCGCCCAGACGTATCTGCTCTTCCCCGAGAAGCCCCCGGCCGAGAAGCCCCCGGCCGAGAAGCCCCCGGCCGGGGAGGTCCGGCCCGAGGCTCACGGAGGGGTGCCGCGCAGCCGGTCCAGGCGTTCGGCGGCCGCGCGGGCCGGCGGATGGGACGGGCCGAGGAACCGCCGGTAGCCGTCCAGGCAGCCGTGCAGCAGCCGCGCCGCCTCCTCATGGTCCCCGGCGTCGATCAGGACGTTGGCCAGGTGTCCAGGACGGGCAGCGTCTCCAGGTCGCCCTCGCCGTGCTCGCGCGCGGTGGCCGCCGCCACCTGCCGCAGCTCCGCCGCGGCCTCCCGGTCGCGGCCCTCGGCGTGCAGCACCGCGGCGAGATCGTTGCGCACGGAGGCGGCGGCGTGCGCCGTCGACGCCGGGGACCCGCCGCGCGGCTGCCGGCCTGGTCGGCGGCGTACCTCGTGCTGGGGGTGTGGTGGTGGCCGGCCGCGGTGATCGGCCTGGCGGCCGCCGTGACGACCGTCGGCCGGGGCCGCGACGCCGCAGAGTGCCTCGCCGATCTCACCGAGGCCCTGGCCGGCCTGCACACCAGGCCACTCGCCGAAACCCTCGGCATCCCCTGCGAGTCGGGCCTCTCCCGGGAGGTGGGCACGGCGCTGACGCGGGCTGTGAACAAGGGCGGCGAGTAGAACGCCCGGCGCGCGCCCTCACGCCGGGCGGGTACGCGACGACCGGCGCCGCGCCCGGAAGCCGTGTCGGCCCGGCCCGGCGGCCGCTCCCCGTGGACCCCCTACGGGCCCGGCGGACAGCCCCTGTGGGCCTGGCGCACGCCCCCTACGGGCTGGGGCGCCCCTTACGGCCCCGGCGGGCGTCCCCTGCGCCGCCGGCATCACTCCCGTTCGCCCCCCGGTACCCACAGCACGTCGCCCGTGGCCTTGTTGGCCGTGCGGGCCAGGATGAACAGGAGGTCCGAGAGGCGGTTGAGGTAGGTGGCGGTCAGGGGGTTCATGGTGTCGCCGTGCACCTCCAGGGCCGCCCACGTCGAGCGCTCGGCGCGGCGGACCACCGTGCACGCCTGGTGCAGCAGGGCCGCGCCCGGGGTGCCGCCGGGCAGGATGAAGGAGCGCAGCTTCCCCAGCTCCTCGTTGAAGCGGTCGCAGTCCGCCTCCAGCCGGTGCACGTAGAACTGCTCGACCCTGAGCGGCGGGAACTCGGGATTCTCGGCCACCGGCGTGGCCAGGTCCGCGCCCACGTCGAACAGGTCGTTCTGCACGCGGACGAGGACCTTGACGATGTCCGCGTCGAGGCCGCCGAGCGCGATCGCCGTGCCGATCACCGCGTTCGCCTCGTTGGCGTCGGCGTACGCCGAGATCCGCAGGTCGGTCTTGGCGACCCTGCTCATGTCGCCGAGGGCGGTGGTGCCCTTGTCCCCGGTCCGGGTGTAGATGCGCGTCAGATTGACCATGAGGCCAGCCTAGTTTCGCCGGGGCGCCACGGCGGGCACCTGTGCCCACCGTCACGGTCCGGCGCCACGCCGTCCCGGACTCACAGGGTGTCAGCGGCGGCGAACCCCGACCGCCTCCCGGGACGGCCGGCGGGCGCGATCCGGGTGAAGCGCCCCGTGAGGGACCGGCTCTCCTCGGCGGCGTGGCGGACGTGTTGAGCGGGAAGCCGCCCAACTACGCCGTCCGAGGCGCGCAGTGACCCATGCCGGTGTGATGTCCGTCAGTTGAGACGTGACGCGCGTTACTTACCGGTCACACAGCCCCGTACGAGCGCTAGTGTCCGCTCAGGAGTCGTACGAGAACAGTGTGTGAGCCGTCCCGCGCCCGCCGCCGGCCGCTCGCACGGTCGCCACCGGTCGTCCAGCGCGATCCGTACGGCCTGCGCGACCGTCACGTCCGACCCGTCCAGGCACGTCCGACACGTTCATCACGTTCACCAGGGGAGTCGTCAGTGGCACGCAAGCTCGCCGTCATCGGAGCCGGCCTCATGGGTTCCGGCATCGCCCAGGTCTCCGCGCAGGCGGGCTGGGACGTCGTCCTGCGGGACGTCACCGACGAGGCGCTCAGGCGGGGCACCGACGGCATCAAGGCGTCGTACGACAAGTTCGTCGCCAAGGGCAGGCTCGCCGCCGAGGACGCCGAGGCCGCGCTCGCCCGCATCACCACCACCACCGACCTGGACGCCGCCGCGGACGCCGACGTCGTCGTCGAGGCGGTCTTCGAGAAGCTGGAGGTCAAGCACGAGATCTTCCGCACCCTCGACAAGCTGGTGCGCGAGGACACGGTGCTCGCCTCCAACACCTCCGCCATCCCGATCACCAAGATCGCGGCCGTGACCGAGCGCCCGGAGCGCGTCGTCGGCGTGCACTTCTTCTCGCCGGTGCCGATGATGCAGCTCGTGGAACTGGTCCGCGGCTACAAGACCAGCGACGAAACCCTCGCCACCGCGCGGGAGTTCGCCGAGTCCGTCGGCAAGACCTGCATCGTCGTCAACCGCGACGTGGCCGGCTTCGTCACCACCCGCCTCATCTCCGCCCTGGTGGTGGAGGCGACCAAACTGTACGAGTCGGGCGTGGCCACCGCCGAGGACATCGACCTGGCCTGCAAACTGGGCTTCGGCCACGCCATGGGCCCGCTCGCCACCGCGGACCTGACCGGCGTCGACATCCTGCTGCACGCCACCGGCAACATCTACACCGAGACCCAGGACGAGAAGTTCGCCCCGCCGGAGCTGATGCGCCGGATGGTGGACGCCGGTGACATCGGCCGCAAGAGCGGGCAGGGCTTCTACAAGCACTGAGACCGCACGGGCGCTACCCGGATCACCCCTTGGGGTGAATTCGGTATCGGTTCGCCAACAGGCAGCAACCGCACCGCCGCACCCGCAGTCAGAGGTTGCACAGCCACATCGTCAAACGGAGCACGCCACCGCATTCCCGGGGAGCGCATATGTACATCAGGGGCGACCACGCCCAGGTGGTCGTCGGGGGCCGCCTCGACGTCCGCAGCGCGGCGGACGCCCGTACGGTCCTGCACTCGGCCGTGGACGACGGCGTGGGCGACCTGGTCCTCGACCTCTCCGAGCTGGACTCCTGGGACGCCACCGGACTCGGCGTGATCATGGGTGTCCACCGGCGGGCCGGCCGCTGCGGCCGGCGGCTCGTGCTGCGCGACGTGCCGCCGCAGATGCAGCGGCTGCTGGTGGCCACCCGGCTGCACCGCATCCTCGCCATCGAGGGCGGCATCGGCGTGGAGTCCCTGCCCCGCGTCTGAGGAATCCCGTACGGGAGGCGCCCGTCAGCAGGAGCCCTCCGGCCGGTCCCGTACAGGGTGACCCCGTACGGGTGTGAAGCGGGCGACGCGGGAGACCCGCACGGACGACGCCGAACCGTACGTCGCGCGCAATCCTCACGAGACCGTGACGTTGCGGGCGGCGCGGTACCCCGGGCTGTCGGAGATACTGTGCGAAGGTTTAGGGTTCGGTCGCCCGCTGCTCAGCGACCCTCGAGCGGGCCCGGACCAGAAGCGACAGCGTGCAGCAAGGCCGGGAGGGCTCGAAGAGCACACCGCTTTTGGGGGCTTGGAACCGATGGAACCCATGGACCCGAACACCCGGGAGCCCGACGGCATGGGCCCCGACGGCGACGGTCACGCGCCCGGCCCGCGCCCGCCCCGGGACACCCGCGCCACCGACTTCACCCCGCACGCGCCCGCCCTGGCCCGCACGGTGCGGGTGGTCGCGGGCGACCTCCTCCTCACGGTGAACCCCGTCGACGGCAGCGAGATCGAGGTCTGCCCGCCCGGCGAGCGCCCCGCGCCGCCGCGCCGCCGCGACCGGGCCGAGCGCTCCGGCGCCGACCGCGCCGCCCGGCCGCCCGTCCCGCCCGGACCGGCCCCGTCCGCCGAGCCGCTGGTGGACCGCCAGGACGAACGCGAGCGCCTGGTGCGGCTGCTCGCCCGCGGCCGCACCGTACGCCTCACCGGCCCCGGCGGCTCCGGCCGCACCAGCCTTCTCGACCTCGTCGCCGAGGACTGCGCCGACCTGGCCCCCGACGGCGTGGTCCGCCTCTGCGGCCACCGCCGCACCGCGACCGAGCTTCTGTACGACCTCTTCCACGCCGTCCACAGCGCCCCCCTGCACCGTCCCGGGCGCGACGAACTCCTCACCCACGTCCGGGAGATCGGCGCCGTCGTCGTCGTGGACGACATCGAGTTCGGCGGCGCCGCGCTCGACGAGCTCCTCGACGCGACCCCCGAGTGCGCCTTCCTCGTCGCCGCCACCCCCGACGTGCCCGCGCCGTCCGCCGACTCCGGCGTCGAGGAGATCGTCCTCGGCGGCCTCGACCGGGCGGCCGGCGTCGAGATCATCGAGCGCGGCGTCGGCCGGGTCCTCACCGAGGAGGAGACCCGGTGGGCCGGCGACCTCTGGTTCGAGTCCGAGGGCCTGCCGCTGCGCTTCGTCCAGGCCGGCGCCCTGCTGCGCCAGCGCGACCGGCTGCGGGCCGGTACCAGCGCCGTCGAGGAGTTCGGCGTCTTCGCCGAGGCGGCGCCCGAGGACGCCGCCCTCGGCGACGACACCGCCGACGCGGTGCCGCTGCCCTCGCTCGGCGACGCGGCCGCGCCCGCCCCGCTGCTCGCCTCCCGGCTCAGCGCCTGTGCCCGCGCCACCCTGCGCTTCGCCGTCGCGCTCGGCGGCGAGGTGCCCCACCAGGCCCATCTGCCCGCCCTGGTCGGCGACACCCACGCCGACGCCGCGCTCGGCGAGCTGGCGGGCTGCGGCCTGGTCTCCCCGGTCGGGGCCCGCTACCGGCTCGCCGCCGGGGTGCTCACCCAGCTGGAGGCCGCCGGCTACGGCGCCGACGCCGAGGACCAGGCGCATGCCGCCGCCCGGCACTACGCCTGGTGGGCCGGGCACCCCTCGGTCAGCCCGGAGCGGGTGAGCGCCGAGGCGGACGCCGTGCTCGCCGCGCTGGCCGTGCTGGTGCCGGCCACGGCGCCGCTCGGCGAGGGCGAGGAGTCCATCGCCCTGCAACTCGCCCGCACGGCCGCGCCCGCGTTCGCCGCCGGACTCAACTGGGGCGCCTGGGAGCGGGCGCTGCGGTACGGCTCCGAGGCGTCCCGGCTGGCCGGCGAGGTCGCCGAGCAGGCCTATTTCCACCACGAGTTGGGCGTCCTCGCGCTCTGCGGCGACCGGCTGGACCGGGCCCGCGCGGAGCTGGAGGCATCCATCGGCCTGCGCGGCGCGCTCTCCGACAAGCGCGGCACCGTCGCCGGCCGCCGCGCCCTCGCCCTGGTGGCCGACCGCTCCGGCACGGCGCCGGGACTGCTCGCGCTGCCGGCGGGCGAGGACGCGGCGGACGCGCGCCCAGAGGGGCCGACATCGTCGTCCGGCGGGGTCCCCACGCCGTTCCCCGTGCTCCGCTCGCCCGGCGGCGAGCCCTCGACGCTGGTCACCCACCAGCCCTCGGCGGCCACGTCCTACACCCCGGCCGCGGCGTCGTACGCCCCGGCCGCGACGCCGGGGACCCCCGGTCCCGGCGCCAAGTCCCGGCGCCGGGTGGCGCTCAAGGGGATGGCCCGGCGCAACCTGGTGGCGGCGGGCGCGGGCGCGCTGCTCGCGGCCGTCCTCGGCACGGTGGTGACGCTCGGCGCGACCTCGCACAACGACGCGAACGACCCGTCCGACAACGTCGGCGTCAACCCGTCCGCCGGCCAGGCCGACGACGGCGGCCTCGGCGGGGACGCGCCGCAGGACGGCACGGGCGGCGGCACCGGCGGGGGCGGCGACACGGGCACGGCCACCAGCCGCCCCACCGACCCTGGCCCCGACGGCACGTACGGCACGGCGGACGACCCGGCTGACCCGGCGGGCGCCGAGCCGTCGGAGAGCGTCCGGCCGCCCGGCGCCGGCGGCGGCTCGTCGTCGAAGCCGCCCCAGCCGACCGGTTCGACCGGCTCGTCGGGCAGCGGCGGAGCCGGCGGCTCCACGGGCGGGCACGGCAGCTCCACGGGCGGCACCGGAAGTACCGGAAGCACCGGTGGTACCGGCAGCACGGGCGGCACCGGAAGCACCGGGACCACGGGCGGCACCGGCGGCTCACCCACGGGCGGCACCTCCACCGGCTCCACCGGCGGTTCGCCCACCGGCGGGGAGACCGGCGGCAGCGCCACCCCCGATCCCACCGGCGGAACCACGGAGGGCGGCGACGGCGGCACCGAGGGCGGCAGCGGCGGCACGGAGGGCGGCGGCTCGTCGTCCCCGACGGCCGGCGTCTCGGCGAGCGCCCCCTCGCCGGACACGACCGTCGGCGGCACGCCCTCGGCGGCAGCCGACCCGTCCGGCACGACGGCCGCCTGACCCGTCCGGCCGCCCCCGGCCGCGCGACGACACAGGGGGCCGGGACCGTCTCGACGGTCCCGGCCCCCTGTTCATGCCATAGGTCAGAACAGCCGCAGCTTGTCGTCCTCGATGCCGCGCAGGGCGTCGTAGTCCAGGACCTGGCAGCCGATGCCGCGGTCGGTGGCGAGGACGCGGGCCTGCGGCTTGATCTCCTGCGCCGCGAAGATCCCCCGCACCGGCGCGAGATGCGGATCGCGGTTCAGCAGCTCCAGATAGCGGGTGAGCTGTTCCACCCCGTCGATCTCACCGCGTCGCTTGATCTCCACGGCGACGGTCCGCCCCTCGCCGTCCCGGCACAGGATGTCCACCGGGCCGATCGCGGTCATGTACTCGCGCCGGATGAGCGTGTAACCCTCGCCGAGCGTCTCGATGCGGTCGGCGAGCAGTTCCTGGAGGTGCGCCTCCACCCCGTCCTTGATCAGCCCCGGGTCCACGCCGAGTTCGTGCGAGGAGTCGTGCAGGATCTCCTCCATCGTGATGATGAGCCTCTCGCCCGCCTTGTTGACGACCGTCCACACGCCCTCTTCGTCACCCGTGCCCTCCTTGAGGCTGCACGGCGGCGACATCCAGTTCAGGGGCTTGTAGGCGCGGTCGTCCGCGTGGATGGAGACGCTGCCGTCCGCCTTGACCAGGATCAGACGGGGTGCTGACGGGAGGTGGGCGGTGAGCCGGCCGGCGTAGTCGACGGAGCACCGGGCGATGACGAGACGCATGGTCGGCAACGCTACTCGACACACCGGTCCGGGCGCGATTCGCCCGCCGGGGCTCCCCCTCCGGCGCGTGAGCGCGCCCGTGCGTCGCCCCATTTTTCCCACGATCACCCGTGTTCACTTGTGGCCGATTGTGTGCACAACCCGCCCTGCCGGTACGTGCATTCGCCTGGTGGGTGACCGTTCAGTTGCCTAACGTAGAGAACGGGAGGTCGCGATGTGTGTACGCACCGTGTTCGTTGTCACGAACTCCCTCATCTGTCCGGCAACCCCCGCAGTCCGGGGGTGCGAGAGGAGAACCCATGTCGCTCGACGTCTCACCGGCCCTACTCGAACAGGCCGAGCGAGGCGAGGTCGACGAAGCCGACTTCGTCGACTGCGTCCGGACCTCCCTGCCCTATGCGTGGGAGATGATCAGCTCCCTGGTGGCCCAGCTGAAGGTGGACGGCGGAGACTTCGCCGACAACCAGACGCCCCCGCCGGACGAGCACGCGCGCGGCCAGCTGCTGCGCGCGCTCGCGAGCGATGCGATTCGCGGCGCGCTCCAGCGGCACTTCGGTGTCCGGCTGGCCTTCCAGAACTGCCACCGGGTGGCGGTCTTCCCGCTCGACACCTCGGTCGACGAACGGCTCGCCCGGTTCACGTCGGTGCGCGCCCAGCTGCTCAACCAGTCCCCGGAGCTGCGGGACTGCTGACGCGCGGGGCCTGACGCCCGGGGCGCGCCGGACTTTCGGGAAGCGCACCGGACGCGAGACCCGCCGTCCCCCCGCCGCTCGGTCCGCGGGAGGTGCATTCAGGACGGAGCGGCCGTAGGACCCGCCGTGCCGCGACGGCTCGGTCAGCCGAGGTGGGGGAGTACCTCGGCGCCGAGCCGCCGTACGTTCTCCTCGGTCGCGGCCAGGTCGCCCGAGCCCTCGACGAGCAGCGCGAACCGCGAGATGCCGGTCCGCTCGGAGGTCGCCGCCAGCCGGTCGGCGCACAGCCGCGGAGTGCCCACCGGGTGCAGCCCGCACAGCAGTTCCGTGTACGCCAGCGGATCGCGCATCCGGCGGGCCCGGCCGTCCACCGTGACATGGGCGCCCAGGCCCTGCCTGAGCCAGCCCGGCATCGCCTTCAGCAGCGCCTCCGCAGCGTCCGTGCGCCGGTCGGCGATCTGGCAGACGCCGGCCGAGACGTGCCCGGCGTCCCGGATCTCGTCGCCCGGCCGCCCGGCCGCCTCGGCGAAGCGCCGCCACAGAGCGATCATCTCGGCCTTCTCCTCGTCCCCGACGTGCATCCCGAGGAGCATCGGGAGCCCGCGCTCGGCGGCCAGCCGCACGCTCGCCGGGGAGGTGCAGGCCACGACGACCTCGGGGCCGGGGACCTCGGTCAGCGCCTCCGACGGGCGCGGCACGACGGGAACCTCACGGAAGGCGAATCGTTCCCCCGAGGCGCCCACGGACGGCTCGCGCAGCCAGCGCATCAGTAGATCGAGCGACTCCGGGAACCCGTGTTCGTACGCGTCCAGGCCCGTCCCGAACACCTCCAGGTCGACCCACGGCCCGCCGCGGCCCACGCCGAGCGAGAACCGCCCGCCGCTCGTCATGTGCAGCAGCGCGGCCTGCTCGCCGAGCGCCACCGGGTGCGCCGTGGGCAGCACGCTGACCGCCGTGCCGACCCGCAGCCGCCGGGTGCGACCCAGCAGCAGCGCGGCCAGGGTGACGGCGGACGGGCACGTTCCGTACGGTACGAAGTGGTGCTCGGCCAGCCAGACCGCGTCCAGGCCCGCCTCCTCGGCGACCTCCGCCGTACGGACCGCGCGGTGCAGCGCCTCCCCCTGTCCCTGGCCCGGGAACTGGGCGGCCAACACGAAACTTCCTACGCGCATCGCTGTTTCCTGCTTCCTCGGCTCCGACGCGGAGCTCCCCCGCCCGGCATAACCGTCCGACACGTGCCGAGGACACGGCCTGCCAAAAGGATTTCCGGATTGTCGGTCGAATACGGCGTCCCGCAGGGGGACTTGTGCGGATTGGTGGGGAATGCGGTTCCGCACACGTACCCCTGTCGGCGGCGCGTAGTCTGGATGCGGCCCCGTTCCCGAGCACGTTCCGTGAGGTGTCCCGTGTCCCCGCGTCGCAACCGCCCCAAGAGCCCCGGCTCCGCCGGCCGGAGCGCCGAGGACGACACCGCGAGCCGCTACGGCGGCTGGCAGTCCACGGAGAGCTGGCGGGGCGACGACTGGAGTGTGCGCCATGTCGCGGGCGCCAGCGCGGCGGGCAAGACGTACCGCTGCCCGGGCTGCGACCAGATGATCGGCTCGGGTGTCCCGCACGTGGTGGCCTGGCCCGAGCACGCCGGGGTGGACGACCGGCGGCACTGGCACAAGGCGTGCTGGAACGCGAAGGACCGCCGCACCACGCGGGTGCAGCGGTCCCGTAACGCGCCCAGATTCTAGATTCCGGGGCGGGTTCCGAACGCAGGTTCTGAAGGCGGGGGCCTTGCGGAGGGGCCGTTCACGGCCACGTCCTGATGACCGGCCCCGTCGGCCCGCCGACGCCGGGCCGGACACCGGCCCGCGAGGACCGGCGCCCGAAGCCTCCTACACGTCCCGCTTCTCCAGCAGCGCCCAGGCGCCGGCGAAGGCGGCCGCCGCGACGCCCAGCATGATCCACAGCGGGTCCCAGCCCGCAGGGCCGGAATCGCTCAGGGAGCTGGAGTAGAAGACGCTCAGCTGGTTGGGGATCGAGTACTCGAACAGCGCCGTGCGCACCTTCTCCAGCGAGCGCGTGGCCATGAACAGCGCGATCACCAGCGGGGCGAGGACGACACCGATCATGATGGTGATGCCGCCCGCCGAGTGCCGCAGCACCGAGCCGACCAGCAGCGAGACCAGGCCGAGCAGGGCGATGTAGAGGCTGACGCCGACCGTGGCCTTGAACCACTCCGCGCCGGTCGGCTGCCGGGCGCCGCTCCCGTCCAGCAGGGCCGTCTGCGCGAGCGCGACGAGCACCGTGGACAGCAGGGTGACCGTGAAGGCGACGAGGAAGAACACCACCGCCTTCGCGGTGAGGATCCGCCCGCGCGCCGGGCACGCCGTCGCCGTGGTGCGGATCATGCCCGTGCCGTACTCGGAGGCGGTGGTCAGCACCCCCAGCGTGATGACGCAGATGCTGCCCAGCAGCACCCCGAAGAAGCCCAGCGACAGCGCGTTCTCGTCACCGGAGAGATCGGAGCCGGAGTCGGCGACCACCACTCCGGTGAGCAGCCCGATCCCGACGACGAGCAGCACGAACACCCCGAGCGTCCACATCGTGGAGCGCACCGACCGGATCTTCGTCCACTCCGAGGCCAGGGCGTGCCCGAGGTGCGTGCGGACCACGGGGATCGGCGAGGTGTAACCGGGGTGCGAAGGGGCGGCCCCCGCCTTCCAGGCGGGCGGCGCGGCCTGCGGCAGCGGGGTCTGCGGCGTGCTCATCGGGCGTCCTCGGACTTGGTCGTGTCGACGGCGGGGGCGGCGGCGGGCGGGGCGGCCGGGGGAGCGGGCGCGGCCGGGGCGGGCGGCTGCGCGGGCCCCGGCGGGGCGTCCTGCGCGTACGGGTTCGGGGCGCCGGCGGCGCCGTGCGGCTGCGGCGCGGCGCCGTAGGGGCCCTGGCCCGGAACCGGCTGCGGCGGCGCGAACGGCTGCCCGCCCTGCTGGGGCGGCGGCGGGGCGTACCAGCCGGGCTGGCCCTGGCCCGGGACCTGCGGCGGCGGCTGCGCGCCCGGCGGCAGCGGCTGCATCAACCCGGCCTTCTGGTCGGCGGTCGAGCGGTAGTCGACCGCGCCCTGCGTCATCCGCATGTACGCCTCCTCCAGGGAGGCCTGGTGCGGCGACAGCTCCCACAGCCGTACGTCGGCCTCGTGCGCGAGGTCGCTGATCCGCGGCAGCGGCAGCCCCGTCACGCGCAGTGCGCCGTCCGGCTCGGGCAGCACGTGCCCGCCGGCCTCGGTCAGCGCCGAGGTCAGCTTCTCCCGCTGCTGCGGCTCGGTGTCGGGCGTACGGACCCGGGCGAAGTCGGCGGAGTTGGCGGAGATGAAGTCCGTCACGCTCATGTCGGCGAGCAGCTGCCCGCGCCCGATGACGATCAGATGGTCCGCGGTCAGCGCCATCTCGCTCATCAGATGACTGGAGACGAACACGGTCCGGCCCTCCGCGGCCAGCGCCTTCATCAGATTGCGCACCCAGAGGATGCCCTCCGGGTCGAGACCGTTCACCGGCTCGTCGAACAGCAGCACCTGCGGGTCGCCGAGCAGCGCCGCCGCGATGCCGAGCCGCTGGCCCATGCCGAGCGAGAAGCCCTTGGAGCGCCGCTTGGCCACCTCCTGGAGGCCGACCACCCCCAGCACCTCGTCCACCCGGCGGGGCGGGATGCCCGACAGCTGGGCCAGGGACAGCAGGTGGTTGCGGGCGGACCGGCCGCCGTGCACCGCCTTGGCGTCGAGCAGCGCGCCGACCTGGCGCGGGGCGTTCGGCAGCCTGCGGTACGGATAGCCGCCGATGGTCACGGTGCCCGCGGTCGGGTTGTCCAGACCGAGGATCATCCGCATGGTGGTCGACTTGCCGGAACCGTTCGGCCCGAGGAATCCGGTGACGGCGCCCGGCCGTACCTGGAAGGAGAGGTTGTACACGGCGGTCTTGTCGCCGTAGCGCTTGGTCAGGCCGACTGCCTCGATCATGCTCCGGTCCCATCGGAAGGTACCCGTCCCAGGTCCGGGACAGCGGGGCGCACGCCCCCGTAAGGGTTAGGAGGATATCCAGGCGCTGACGGTTCCGGCCAAAAGAAAGTAAAAGAGCGAGGTCCCGGGAACCCGCCCGGCGTGCTCCCCGACGGTCCCGCCCGGCTGCGCCGGGCGGCCGTCCGGCGGATCCCCGGCGTCCCGTCCGGCAGCCTCGGGCGGCCGTCCGGCGGGGCTCAGGCGTCCCGGCGGCGCAGCAGCGCGTAACCGCCGGCGAGGGCCGCGAGCACCCACAGCACCATGATCCCGAGCCCGCCCCACGGCCCGTACGGGGTGTCGTCGCCGATCCGGGGCAGGACCCGCATGATGCGGCTGCCGGCCTGGTCGGGCAGGTACTGGCCGATCTTCCGGGTGGCCGAGACGTTGGCCAGGATGTTGGAGACCAGGAAGAAGAACGGCATCAGGACGCCGAGCGAGAGCATCGGCGAGCGCAGCATCACGGCGACGCCCATGGAGAACACCGCGATCAGCGTCATGTAGAGGCCGCCGCCCACCACCGCGCGCAGCACGCCGGGGGCGTCGAGCGTGGTCCGCAGCTGCGGTCCGAGCATCGTCTGACCGAGGAAGAACGCGGCGAAGGCGGTCGCCATGCCGACGAGCAGCGCCAGAGCGGTGGCGACGGCCACCTTGCTCGCCAGGAACGTGCCGCGCCGCGGGACCGCCGCCAGTGAGGTGCGGATCATGCCGGTGCTGTACTCGTTGGACACCACCAGCACCCCGAACACGATCATCGCCAGCTGGCCGAGCGCCATCCCGGCGAAGCTGACGAAGGTGGGGTCGAAGGAGAGCCGCTCGCGCGGGCCCATGGTGCCGAACTCGTTCTTCGACAGGGCCGAGATCAGCATGCCGAGGGCGATCGTGACGACCACCGCCAGCGACAGCGTCCACACCGTGGACGCCACTGACCGGATCTTGGTCCACTCGGATCGGATGACCTGGGTCGCCGCCATGCTCTCAGCCCTCCGTCGGCGTCGTGGTGGGGGTCGTCGTCGGTGTCGCCGCGGGAGGCGTCCCGGGCGCTGCCCCGGGGGCCGCCGTCCGCGTGGTCCCGTGCGCGCCCCACGGCTGCCCGGCCGGCTCCGTGTGCGCGTGGTACTCCACCGACTGGGCCGTCAGGCGCATGAAGGCGTCCTCCAGCGAGGACTGCCGCACGCTCAGCTCGTGCAGCACCACCCGGTGGCGGGCGGCCAGCTCGCCGATGCGCTCCGGCGTGCCGCCGTCCACCTCCAGCAGCCCCTCGCCCGCCTCCACGACCGCGATCCCGGCCGTGTGCAGCGCGTCCAGCAGCCGTTCGCGGTCGGGGGTGCGGATGCGGACGCAGGAGCGGGAGTTGCGCTCGATGAAATCGGCCATCGTGGTGTCGGCGAGGAGCCGGCCCTGTCCGATGACGACGAGATGGTCCGCGGTCAGTGCCATCTCGCTCATCAGATGGGAGGAGACGAAGACGGTACGGCCCTGCGCGGCCAGCGATTTCATCAGCCCGCGGATCCAGTGGATGCCCTCCGGGTCGAGGCCGTTGACCGGCTCGTCGAACATCAGGATGCGCGGATCGCCGAGCAGCGCGCCCGCGATGCCGAGCCGCTGGCTCATGCCCAGCGAGAACCCCTTCGCCTTCTTCCGCGCGACCGCCGTCAGCCCCACCGTCTCCAGCACCTCGCCCACCCGGCGGGCGGGGATGCCGTTGCTCTGCGCGAGGCACAGCAGATGGTTGCGGGCGCTGCGGCCGCCGTGCACCGCCTTGGCGTCCAGCAGCGCGCCGATGTACGTCAGCGGGTTCGCCAGCTCGTGGTAGTGCCGTCCGTCGATGCGCACGTCGCCGCCGGTGGGGTGGTCGAGACCGAGGATCATGCGCATGGTCGTGGACTTCCCGGCCCCGTTGGGCCCGAGGAACCCCGTCACGGTCCCCGGCCGCACGGTGAAGGTGAGGCCGTCGACCGCCAGCTTCTCCCCGTACCGCTTGCTCAGCCCCACGATCTCGATCATGCGGCCACGCTAGAACGGGACAAAGCGCCCCGCCACCGGAGAAGCCCCGTCCTGCCGGGGCGGGGGAGAGGTGACCCGTAGGGGGCCCGCCGCGCCGGCCCTCGGTGCGCGGCCCGGGCCCCAGGACGCCGCGAAGCCCCCCGCTCCCGTAAGGGGCGGAGGGCTTCACAAAGATCGGTCCCGTGCGGTCCGGTTACCGGGTCTGCTGGGCCGGGACGCCGCGGGAGACCGGCTCGTCCTCGGTCGGGGAACCCGCGGCGGCCACCGCGGCACCCGTGAGGGTCGCCAGCATCTCGCGCACGTTGGTCAGCTGCGCGTTGATCGAGTCGCGGCGGTTGGTGAGCGCCGCCAGCTCCCGCTCGGATTCCGAACGGATGCGGTCCGCCTTGGCGTTGGCGTCGGCCACGATGTCCTCGGCCTGGCGCTGCGCGGTCTCGACGGTCTGCCGGGCCCGGCGCTCCGCGTCCGTGCGCAGCTTCTCCGCCTCCAGGCGCAGCTGCTCGGCACGGTGCTCGATCTCCGCCAGCCGCTTCTCCGCCTTGGCCTGACGCGACGCCAGGTCACGCTCGGACTGCTCGCGCCGCTTGGCGAGGTTGGTCTCGAAGTCGGCGGCGGCCTGGGCGGCCTTGGCGCGGGTCTCCTCGAAGAGGGCGTCCGCCTCCTCCCGCTTGGACTGCGCGTCCTTCTGCGCCTCGGACCGCAGCTGCGCGGCGTCGGTCTTGGCCTTCTCGACGATCCGGACGCCCTCGTCCTCGGCCTTGGCCTTGCGCTCCGCGGCGAAGGACTCCGCGTCGTTGCGGACCTGCTGGGCTGCCGACTCGGCCAGCTCGCGGTGCTGTTCGGCCGCGCGCCGGGCCTCCTCACGCAGATCCTTCGCCTCCTCCTCGGCGAGGCGGAGGATCTTCTCGACCCGGGCGCCGAGACCCGCGTACGACGGTTCGGCGTCACTGATCTGCGCCTGGGCGTTCTGCGTCTCGAGGTGCAGCTCCTCGATGCGCTTCTCCAGGGCGGTGATACGGGAGAGAGCACTGTCACGGTCGGAGACGAGCTTGGAGATACGTTCGTCCACCTGAGCGCGGTCGTACCCACGCCGCACAAGCTCGAAGCCGTAGGGGGAAGTGTCGCTCATGGGGTTCCTGTCGAATGAGACCGGTGAGGTGATAGGTCGAATCCTAGGGGCCGAAGCGGTGTGTCATCGAGCGGATACGTGTTTGATCTGGAGAATGACACCTCTTTTGAGTGGCTGACCACCGCGAGGCTTGCCAACACTCCTCGCCAAGCCCCTGGAGACTCCCCCGTCAAGTCCCCGAATTCACCCCCCAGGCTACCCTTCTGACGATTTGCCACCCGACCGGGGTGCGCCCACCGTCGCCCCGGCCCGCACCCCGGCGTCCTTGGCCGGCGCGGGCGCCTCGAAGGACTCCAGGGCCTCCAGCACGTCCTGCACCCGGGAGATCTCGGCGTTGATGTCCTCGCGCCGGCGCACCAGGACCTCCAGCTCGCGCTTGCCCTCCTCGACCGTGCGCCGCGCCTCGTGGACCGCCTCGGCCTTCAGCTCCTCGGCCTCCTTGACCAGCTTGGCCTTCTTCTGCTCGGCCTCCTTCAGCAGGCCCTCGGCCTTCTTCACCGCGGCGATCCGCACCTTGCCCGCCTCGGAGTTGGCGTCCGAGACGATCTCCTTGGCCTTGGCCTGCGCCTTGGCGAGCTGCTCCTCGGCCGCCTTGATCAGCGCGTCGCAGCGGTCGCCCGCCGACTTCATCGTCTCGGCGGCCTCGCGCCGGGCCCGCTCGTGCAGCTCCTCGATCTCGCTGGTGAGGCGCTCGCGCAGCTCCTCGGCCCGCTCCCGGATCTGGGTGGCGTCCCGGCGGGCGCCGACGAGCAGCTCGTCCGCGTCCGTACGGGCCTTCTCCACCGCGGTGTTGCCCTGCACGGTCGCCTCGGTGAGGATCCGCTCGGCCTCCTGGCGGGCGGCGCCCACCATCGTGTCGGCCTGGGCCTCCGCGTCCGCCTTCGTCTTGACCGCGCTCGCCTGCGCCTCGGTCAGCAGCTTGTCGGCCTCGGCGGTGGTCTCGGTGATCAGCGTGTCGACCTGCTCGGCCGCCTCCGAACGCCGCTTGTTGGCCTCCTTGCGGGCCTCGTCCAGGGTCCGCTCGGCCTCCTCGCGGGCCGCGGTCAGCGTCCGCTCGGCCTCCGCCTCCGCCTCGGCCTTCAGCCGCTCGGACTCGGTGCGGATCCGCTCGGCGCGGCTCTGCGCGGCGCCGACCGTCTCGGCCGCCTCCGCCCGCAGCCGCTCCGCGTCCCCGGTGGCGTCCGAGATCAGCTTCTCCGCCCTGGCGACGGACTCCGCGCGCACCCGGTCGGCCTCGGTGATCGCCTCGGTGCGCACCCGCTCGGCCTCCGCGGCCGTCTCGGCGCGCAGCCGGTCCGCCTCGGTGATCGTCTCCGTGCGCAGCCGGTCCGCCTCCGCGACCGTCTCCGTCTGGAGCCGCTCCGCCTCGGAGCGGGCCTCGGAGATCAGCGCGTCCGCCTGTGCCGCCGCGTCCGAACGGATGCGGTTGGCGTCCTCGCGGGCCTCGGCCCGCGTCCGCGTGGCGTCCTGGTCGGCCTGCGCGATCGTGTCGGAGGCCTCGGTGCGCACCCGCTGGGCGTGCTCGGCGACATCGGTGCGGATCCGGTCGGCCTCCGCGATCGCCTCGGACACCGTGCGCTCGGCGAGCGTCTTGGCGGCCTCGGTCTCCTCCTGCGCCTCCCTGCGCAGCCGGGCCGCGTCCTCGCCGGCCCGCTCCCGCTCCGCGTAGGCGTCGGAGCGGACCCGGTCCGCCTCCTCCTCGGCCTCCCGCCGCGTACGGTCCGCCGCGTGCTCGGCGGCCGACCGCAGCCCGGCGATCTCCTCCTGCGCCTGCTCGTGCAGCCCGGCGACCGACTCCCGCACCTGCGCGGCGTGCTGCTCGGCCGCCGACACCAGCTCGGTGGCGCGCCGGTCGGCCTCCTCCACCAGCCGGACCGTCTCGGCCTGCGCCTCCTCCACGCGCTTGCGCGCCGAGGCCAGCAGCTCCTCGCTCTGCTCGCGGGCCCGCTCGCGCTCCTGGTCGGCCTCGCCGCGCGCCGCGCCGAGCAGCTCCTCGGCCTCGCGACGGCGCCGGGCGGCCTCCTCCTGCGCGGCGGCCAGCGTCTCCGACGCCTCCGCCCCCAGCCGCTCGGCCGCGGCCTGCGCCTCCGCGCGCACCCGGTCGGCGGTCTCCTGCGCCTCCGTCTTCAGCCGCTCCGCCTCGGCCGCGGCCTCCGACCGCAGCCGCACCGCCAGCGCCTCGCCCTCTGCACGGGAGGCGGACGCGTCCGCGGCGGCCTCGGTGCGCAGCCGCTCGGCCTCCGTCTCCGCCTGCTGCTGGAGCGTACGGATCCGCTCGGCGGCCTCGGTGCGCAGCCGCTCGGTCTCCTCGGCCGCCTCCCGGCGCAGCCGCTCGGCCTCCGCGCGGGCGTCGGCCAGCGCCTCCTCGGCGGCGGACAGCCGCTGCTCGGCCTCGGCGTGCAGCCGGGTCAGCTCCTCGGCGGCCTCGCTCTGGCGGGCCGCGATCGCCCGCTCGGTCTCCTCGCGCAGCTCGCGCGCGGCCCGCTCGGCGTCCGCCCGGACCGTGTCCGCCCGCTCGTCGGCCTCGGCGCGGTGCCGCTCGGCCTCCTTGCGGGCGCGCTCCAGGGTCTCCTCGGCCTGCCGGCGCAGCGCGGTGGCCCGCTCGATGGCCTCGGTGCGGACCTTCTCGCTGTCCGCCGTGGCGGTCTTGCGCAGCTCGTCGGCGTCCGCCTTGGCCTTGGCCAGCAGCTCCTCGGCGGACTTGGCCGCCTCCTCGATCTGCGCCACGGCCTCGCGCCGCGCCTCGGCACGGATCCGCTCGCCCTCGGCGACCGCCTCGGAGCGCAGCTGCTCGGCCTCGCCGCGCAGCCGGCGCGCCTCCTCCTGGAGCTCGACCGTCTTGGCCCGGTACTCCTTGGTGTCGTCCTTGGCGGCACCCTTGAGCTGCTCGGCGATGTCGTGCGCCTCGGCGCGCAGCCGGTCCGCCTCGGCCTCGGCCTCGGTGCGGATCCGCTCGGCCTCCTCGGCGGCGGCCTTCGTGGTCTTCTTGGCGTCCTCGGCCGCCTTGTTCAGCACGTCCTCGGCGGTCTTGGCCGCCTTGGACAGCTGGGTGGCGGTCTCCTCGGCGGTCGCGCTGCGGGCCTTCTCGGTGGCCTCCGCGACGATCTTCTCCGCCTCGGCACGGGCGTCGGCGACCAGCTGTTCGGCCTCGGAGCGGGTGTTCTCCGCGTCCTTGGTGGCCTCCTCGACCAGCCGGGCGACCTGCTCCTTGGCGGTGCGGGTGCGCAGCTCGTTGGCCGACTCGGCGCTCGCCAGCGCCTTGGTGGCGGCCTCCTTGGCCTCGGCGACCAGCTTCTCCGACTCGGT
Organism: Streptomyces sp. NPDC093260; assembly: GCF_040683715.1. Taxonomy (NCBI): domain Bacteria; kingdom Bacillati; phylum Actinomycetota; class Actinomycetes; order Kitasatosporales; family Streptomycetaceae; genus Streptomyces; species Streptomyces sp. NPDC093260. The sequence continues at coordinate 49,796 of NZ_JBFBEK010000027.1, read as the reverse complement.
CTGCGCCTTGCGCAGCGCCTCCTCGGCCTCGGCCATCCGCTGCTCGGCGGCCCGGCTCAGCTCGGCGGCCTGCCGGCGGGCGGCGTCCGACTCGCTGGCCGTAGTGCTGCGCAGCTGCTCGGCGTGGTCGGTGGCCTCCTGCGCCTGCGTGGAGGCGGCGTTCAGCAGCCGCTCCGCGTCGGCGCGGGCGCGGCGCAGGATCTGCTCGGCCTCCGTGCGGGCCGACTCGGCCTCGCTCCGGAGCCGCTGGCGGGCCTCGGCGGTCAGCCGCTCGGCCTCCGCGCGGGCGGCGGCCATGGCCTGCTCGGCCTCGGCGCGGGACTCGTCGAGGAGCCGGCGGGCCTGCTGCTCGGTGCGGGCGCGCAGCTGCTCGGCCCACGCCACGTTCTCGTTGACGTGCGACTCGACGGTCTGGCGGCGCTCGGCCAGCTCCTGGTCGAGCTGCTGGCGGCGGGTCACCGCCTCCTGGTGCAGCTCGGCCTGGAGGCGCGCGGCCTGCTCGGCGTGCTCCTGGAGGATGCGCTGCGTCTGCGCCCGGGCCTGGCTCAGCTCCCGCTCGGCGTCCGCGCGGATCTGCTCGGCCTGCACCTGCGCCTGGCGCAGCAGCTGCTCGGCCTGGTAGCCGATGTCCGCGCTGTCGTAGGCGGGCCGGGTCATGATGGTCCGGCGCGCCTCGTGCAGCTTGGCGCGCAGCACCTCTACCTGGTAGCCGAGGTCCTCGGCGTGCTGGATCGCCTTCTCCCGCTCGGTCTTCAGCCGATCCATCTCGGCCTCGAACCGAGAGAGGTGGTCGACGTCAGCCGCCGGCTCTCGCTCCTGGCGTTCGTAGCCCCGCACTGCGCGGTCCCATCCGTCCCCTGGTCGCAAGCCTGTCCAAACGAGCTCCGTCCATCCGCCGGACGGGGCCCCCGGGGAATGGTGTCAGATCGACGGCGGGGCATGGGCTGCCGCCCCGTCGCCCGTCCCCCGAAACGCGGACCCCGGAAAGCGGTCGTACCCGCGTCGGGTACGACCGCCCCCAACCCTACCGGCCCTTATGTACGAGGGTCAGTGCTCGGCCGACTCAACAGCCGCTGAAGTGACCAGTTCTGTCAGGACACCGTGACAATCCTTGGGGTGCAGGAAGGTGATCCGGGACCCCATGGAGCCGCGGCGCGGCTCGTCGTAGAGAACGCGTACGCCCTTCGAGCGGATGTCCGCGGCGTCCGCGTCCACGTCCGCCGTGCCGAAGGCGATGTGGTGGACGCCCTCCCCGTTCTTCGCCAGCCACTTCCCGACGGCGGAGTCCTCGCGGGTGGGCTCCAGCAGTTGCAGGTAGGAAGCCCCGCCGTCGGATGTCTCGTTGATCTTGAGCATGGCCTCCCGCACGCCCTGCTCCTCGTTGATCTCGGTGTGGAGCACCTCGAAACCGTAGGTGGCCCGGTAGAACTCGACGGTGGCGTCGAGGTCGTGGCAGGCGATCCCGATGTGGTCGATTCGCGTCAGCATGGTTTCAGTGCAGCGCCACGGCGGTGGTTACGCAACGTGCGCGCGATCACACCGAAAGGCCGATGACGGGCGAAGTACCGCTCAGTACATTCGAAGTAAACCCTCGTTCACTCCTCGGCTGTGCAGGCCGGTAAGGGGATCGCAGCTCATGTCTTCTGGAACTCCCGGTACGACCAGCTCGGTGATCGTCGCGGGCGCGCGCACGCCCATGGGCCGGCTGCTCGGCTCGCTGAAGTCCTTCTCCGGAGCCGACCTCGGCGGCTTCGCGATCAAGGCCGCCCTCGACCGCGCCGGGATCGGCGGCGACCAGGTGCAGTACGTGATCATGGGCCAGGTGCTCCAGGCCGGCGCGGGCCAGATCCCCGCCCGCCAGGCCGCGGTCAAGGCCGGCATCCCGATGAGCGTCCCGGCGCTCACCGTCAACAAGGTGTGCCTGTCGGGCCTCGACGCCATCGCGCTGGCCGACCAGCTGATCCGCGCGGGCGAGTTCGACATCGTCGTCGCCGGTGGCCAGGAGTCCATGACCAACGCCCCCCACCTGCTGCCCAAGTCCCGCGAGGGCTTCAAGTACGGCGCCGTCGAGATGCTCGACGCGATGGCGTACGACGGTCTGACCGACTCCTTCGAGGGCGTCGCCATGGGCGAGTCGACGGAGAAGCACAACACCCGCCTGGGCATCGGCCGCGCCGAGCAGGACGAGATCGCCGCCCTGTCCCACCAGCGCGCCGCCGCCGCGCAGAAGAACGGCCTGTTCGAGGCCGAGATCACCCCGGTGGAGATCCCGCAGCGCAAGGGCGACCCGGTGCTGTTCAGCAAGGACGAGGGCATCCGGGGCGACACCACGGTCGAGTCGCTCGGCAAGCTGCGTCCCGCGTTCGCCAAGGACGGCACGATCACCGCCGGCTCCGCCTCGCAGATCTCCGACGGCGCGGCGGCCGTGGTCGTGATGAGCAGGGCCAAGGCCGAGGAGCTGGGCCTGGACTGGATCGCCGAGATCGGCGCCCACGGCAACGTGGCCGGACCCGACAACTCCCTCCAGTCGCAGCCCTCCAACGCGATCCTGCACGCCCTGAAGAAGGAGGGCCTGGAGGTCTCGGACCTCGACCTGATCGAGATCAACGAGGCGTTCGCCGCCGTCGCCGTGCAGTCAATGAAGGACCTCGGCGTGTCCACGGAACGGGTGAACGTGAACGGTGGTGCCATTGCCCTGGGTCACCCGATCGGGATGTCCGGCGCCCGTCTGGTGCTCCACCTGGCCCTCGAGCTCAAGAGGCGCGGCGGCGGCGTGGGCGCGGCGGCGCTGTGCGGCGGCGGCGGCCAGGGCGACGCCCTGATCGTCCGCGTGCCGAAGGCTTAAGGACACCGGGGCGCGGACCCACCCCGCACCCACCCCTCGACCGCCCCGGTCCGCGTCCGCGACCCGCGGACCGGGCCGGCGGACCACGCAGATCACGCGGATCATGTGAACGGAGCTGTGATGCAGGACGTCTCCTCTCTGGTGGCCCAGGCCAGGGAAGGCCGGCCCCGGGCCGTGGCCCGGCTGATCTCCCTCGTGGAGGGGGCGTCCCCGCAGCTGAGGGAGGTCATGGCGGCCCTCGCCCCGCTGACCGGCAACGCCTACGTCGTCGGCCTCACCGGCTCCCCGGGCGTCGGCAAGTCGACGTCCACCTCGGCGTTGGTGACGGCGTACCGCAAGCAGGGCAAGCGGGTCGGCGTCCTCGCCGTCGACCCGTCCTCGCCGTTCTCCGGCGGCGCGCTGCTCGGCGACCGGGTCCGGATGTCGGACCACGCCTCCGACCCGGGCGTCTACATCCGCTCGATGGCCACGCGCGGCCACCTCGGCGGCCTGGCCTGGGCCGCCCCGCAGGCGATCCGGGTGCTGGACGCGGCCGGCTGCGACGTGATCCTGGTCGAGACGGTGGGCGTGGGCCAGTCGGAGGTGGAGATCGCCTCCCAGGCGGACACCAGCGTGGTCCTGCTGGCCCCCGGGATGGGCGACGGCATCCAGGCGGCCAAGGCCGGCATCCTGGAGATCGGCGACGTCTACGTCGTCAACAAGGCCGACCGGGACGGCGCGGACGCCACCGCCCGCGAGCTCAACCACATGCTGGGCCTCGGCGAGGCCCGCGGCCCGGGGGACTGGCGGCCGCCCATCGTGAAGACGGTGGCGGCGCGCGCCGAGGGCGTCGACGAGGTCGTGGAGGCCCTGGAGAAGCACCGGGCCTGGATGGAGGAGCGTGGTGTGCTCGCCGAGCGGCGGCGCGCCCGCGCGGCCCGCGAGGTGGAGACCATCGCTGTCACGGCCCTGCGCGAACGCATCGGCGACCTGCACGGCGACCGCCGTCTCAGCGCCCTGGCGGACCGCATCGTCGCCGGCGAACTGGACCCGTACCGGGCGGCCGACGAACTGGTCGCGGGCCTCACGGAGTCCTGAGCGACGAGGACGCGGGAGGGGGCGGGGACTCATCGAGTCCCCGCCCCCTCCCGCGTCGTGGGGGCGCCTCAGGGGCGCCCGCGCTGCCCGCGCAGATGCTCGGCGATCGGCTTCAGGGCCTTGTCCAGCTCGGCGAGCGCCTCGGGGTCCAGCAGGTCGATGAAGTGCCTGCGCACGGACGCCACGTGGTGCGGTGCGACCTTCTGCATGGTTTCCATGCCGTGCTCGGTGAGGACGGCGTACAGTCCTCTGCGGTCGGACTCGCAGTTCTCACGGCGCACCAGGTTGGCGTTCTCCATGCGGGTGATCTGGTGCGAGAGGCGGCTCTTGGACTGGAGGGTGGCGGACGCGAGGTCGCTCATCCGCATCCGTACGTCCTCGGACTCGGACAGATTCACCAGGATCTCGTAGTCGTTCATAGTCAGGCCGAACGGCTGCAGATCCTTTTCGAGCTGGTAGGACAACAGCCTGTTGACCTCCAGGTGGGTGCGCCAGGCGCACTGCTCCGCATCCGTCAGCCAGCGCGTGGCCGTCTCGGTCTCCATGTATGAAGTCTACCTAAGAAGTTGAAAAGCGAACGAGTGAGGGGTGGTGTGACGGTGCGCACGCGTTCGAGCCGTCACACTCCGCAGACTACCGCTCACAGCCCGAAGCGACGCTGGAGGTCCCCCAGCTGTCCGGGAAGACGCGGTGCGCCGGCGTGCGCCCCGTGCCCCCCGGAGCCGCCCGTGCCACCGGGTACTCCGGGCTCCTGTGGAACCGCTCCCGCGGCCAGCTCCGGCATGAGCGCCTCGGACGACTGGAGCAGCACCGTCCCGGCCCCCACGAACTCGAACTGATGCTCCTCCCCGGACGCCCCGCCGAGCCCCGTCATCGCACGTAGACCGCCCATCACCCCGGTCAGGTACCCATGATCGTAGTGATGACACGGGGAGGGGCAGTCCGCCCAGCCGACGAGCGCCTGGGGGTCCACCCGGATCGGGGGTTCCATGAACACCACCGGACCGTTTGACGCGGCCACGAACTTTCCGGTTCCGATCAGGGTCAGAAACCCCGGCACGATCGACTGCTTGAGGGCGAGACTTGGCTGAAAAGCAAGCAAGTTGCCCGAGCGAATGGTCAGGTTGCCTTCGTCCAGGTCGTAGGAGTTCACATCGAAGGCCCGGTCGGCGAGGAGCATCTTGCCCGAGCCCTCCGCCACCACCCAGTCACTCGCGTGCAGAGGCGAATGGAAGGAAGTCCGCACCAGACGGTCCAGCCGGCCGTGCCCGACGCCGTTGAACTCGATCGCCCCGTAGTAGGCGATCATCTTCCCCTTCTGGAGGAACCACTGGCTCCCCTTCAGCTCCACGCAGAAGGTGTAGGCGTTCACGTTGTCGTCGGCCGGCAGAGTCATCGGGTCGTGCACGACGCTCACAGCTTCTCCTCCGAGGCCTGGACATAGACGACGCCGGTGCCGCTCAGCTCCAGCTGGAACCCCTCGCCGGAACCCCGCCCCACCATCTCCCGCCACCCGAGGGCGGTGGACAGCTTGTTGCGCACGTCCCCGTGGTGGGCGACGTAGGCCTGCGGGTCCACGTGCACCGGCCGCTGCGGGCTGATCGGGATCTCCAGCACGCCCCCGTGCGCCATCACGGCGACCGCGCCGTGCCCCTTGAGCGTGGTGGTGAACAGGCCCTGGCCTGTCACCTGCCCGCGCACCATGCCCATCACCCCGCCCTGCGAGCCCATGAACATCGTGCCCTGCTGGAGGGTGCCCTCGAAGGCGAGCAGCCGGTCCGCCTCCACATAGAGCGTGTCGCCCGAGAGGGTGATGACCTGGATGTGGTGGCCGCCGTGCCCGAAGAACACGGTGCCGCTGCCCTCCACGCTCATCAGGGGCGTCGCCTCGCCCGCGACCCGCCGCCCGATCATGGACATCACGCCGCCCTGACCGCCCTGGATGCTGGGCGTGAAGGAGACGTCGCCCTTGTACGCCAGCATGGCGCCGCGCTGGCTGAACAGCCGCTGCCCCGGCGCGACGGTCGCCTCGACCATCTTCGAGTTGATCTCCCGGAAGCCCATGTCACACATCCCCCGCGATCGTGTTCCGCTCGCTGGGCTGCACGTACACGAGCCCGTCGCCCTCGAACCGGATCTGGAAGGCCTCCCCGCCGCCCTCACCGAGGAAGGTGCGGAAGGTCACTCCGGACTGGAAGGACTGCCGGACGTTGCCCTGGTGCGCGATGTACGCGCCGGGGTCGACGGTCAGCGGGTACTGCGGACTGACCCGCAGCACCACGGCCGGCCCGTCCGACATGATCGCCGCCTGCCCGTGCCCCTCCACGGTCGTGGTGAACAGCCCGTTCCCCTGAGAGGCCCCCCGCAGCCCGGTGAACGAGGTCCCGGTCCTGAGCCCCCCGTCGGTCGCGAGCAAGTTGCTGGACTCGACGAAGAGCTTGTCCCCCCGAAGCTCCACCAGATTGATCTCGGACGCCCGGTCGGCGAACCAGCACGTCCCCTGCCCCCGCACCTCCATCACGGTCATCTGCTCACCGGTGAGCCGCCGCGTCACCATCCCGCGCAGCCCGTCACCCCCACCGGTCAGCCTCTTGAAGGCCATCTGCCCGTCGTACGCGACCATCGAGCCGTTCTTCGCCTTCACGGCGTCCCCGGTCATGTCGACGGCGAGCACCCTGCTGCCTTGAAGTCGGAACATCGCCACAGATGTGAAGGTAGCGGCGAACCGGGTGGAACGGACAGGCCCCACGGGGTGGAGAGATCCCCCACTAGTCCCCTAGGGGCACTGAAGAGCGTGTTCCGAAAGCCCCGTCCGGCCCCCCAGGGGCCCGGGCTAGCCGGCCAGATGCCGTTCCACGGTCTCCACCTTGCTGGTGAGACCGTCCGTGACACCCGGCCGGATGTCGGCCTTGAGGACGACGGAGACCCGGGGAGCCCGGGCCTCCACCGCGGCCACGGCACGCTTGACCACGTCCATGACCTCGTCCCACTCGCCCTCGATCGAGGTGAACATGGCGTCGGTACGGTTGGGCAGCCCGGACTCGCGGACCACGCGGACGGCGTCGGCCACGTACTCGCCGACGTCCTCACCGACGCCGAGCGGGGTGACGGAGAAGGCGACGATCACGCGTTCACGACCCCCTCGCGGCGGGCACGGGAGGCGATCACCGCGTCCTCGGCCTCACGCTTGAGCTTGCGCTCGGCGAAGAAGCCGCCGGTGGGCAGCACCGACAGCACGAAGTAGAGGGCGGCGGTCTTGACGGGCCACTTGGTGCGGTTCCAGGCGTCGGCCCAGAACAGCACGTACAGGACGAACAGGATGCCGTGGATCGAGCCCATCACGGGCACGCCGTTGAAGTCCGTGGTGCGCTTCAGCACCGAGCAGACCAGCAGCAGGATGAAGCTCACCGCCTCGGGCGCGGAGACCAGACGGAGGCGGCGGAGGGCGGAGGCTGTCTTGATGTCCACGGGTCACCTTCGGTGGGAGAGACACGGAGCCCGGCTTTGTGAACGCAGGCACAAGGGTCCGTCCATTGTGGCAAACCGGCGAAGCCGCCCCAGGAGGGGGTCGACCCCGCCCCAGCCCCACGCGCCAGGCGGCCCCCACCACCCCGCACCCGCCGCACAGCGGCAGCGGGCGGCGTACACGCCGGGCCTGGACCAGTGGTGCGTGGCGGCGGCACCGGAGGACCTGCCGGGCAGGGCGATGACGCTGCTCACGGCGCGCCCGGTCCAGGACGTGGGCGCGGCCCTGGCGGGCGTGGCGGCGGAGGTCGTTGGTGTGACGGCGACGGTGCGGGGGCGGGCGCCCTGGGGGCGGCGTCCCGCGCGGCCCTGGCCGTGGCGGCCCCGAGGACCGACAGGCGAGACGGGGCTGACCGCGATATGACCGGCGGGTAGGGTCTGATGCCGTGCCGAAGCCCCTCAGTCTCCCGTTCGATCCCATCGCCCGCGCCGACGAGCTGTGGAAGCAGCGTTGGGGAAACGTGCCGTCCATGGCGGCGATCACCTCGATCATGCGCGCCCACCAGATCCTGCTGGCCGAGGTCGACGCGGTGGTCAAGCCGTACGGACTGACGTTCGCCCGTTACGAGGCCCTGGTGCTGCTCACCTTCTCCAAGGCGGGCGAGCTGCCGATGTCGAAGATCGGCGAGCGGCTGATGGTGCACCCCACGTCCGTGACGAACACCGTGGACCGCCTGGTCACCGCCGGCCTGGTGGCCAAGCGCCCCAACCCGAACGACGGCCGCGGCACGCTCGCCGTGATCACGGACAAGGGCCGCGAGGTCGTGGAGTCGGCCACCCGCGACCTGATGGCGATGGACTTCGGCCTGGGCGCGTACGACGCGGAGGAGTGCGCGGAGATCTTCGCCATGCTGAGACCCCTGCGGGTGGCGGCACACGACTTCGACGAGTCGTGAGCGGCATCCGAACCACACCCGGGTCGCACGTGAACGAAGTGCGCCGCCCGGCGTGAGGTCCGCTTCGCGCCCCGGCGCGAGCGCCGCGCCCGGGCGACCCGGGGCAAGATCTCCCGGAACGGGCGGTTACGCTCGTCGGCATGAAGAAGAGCGTGCTGACCCGCTACCGCGTCATGGCCTACGTCACCGGCGTGCTGCTGGTCCTGCTGACCCTCGGCGTGATCGCCAAGTACGGTCTCCAGATCGACGGGGCCGCGAAGTTCACCACCGTCATCGGCATCGCGCACGGCTGGCTGTACGTGATCTACCTGGTGGTCGCCTTCGATCTGGGCTCCAAGGCGAAGTGGCCGGTCGCCAAGCAGCTGTGGGTCCTGCTGGCCGGCACCGTCCCCACCGCGGCCTTCTTCGTGGAGCGCAGGATCAGCCGCGAGCTGGAGGCCAAGGTCGAGGCCCCCGCGCCGGTGGCCGCCGAGGCGTAGCGGCACCGCCCCGCGGCGGCGCGACAGCGCCCCGGCGATGCGTCACCGCGCCTCTCACCGCCGTACGTCATCACGCGTACGGCGGTCACCCGTCGACATTTACTAGGACGTCCTAGTAAATTCGAGGGTATGGACGCTGACGCCATCGAAGAGGGCCGCCGCCGCTGGCAGGCCCGGTACGACGCCGCGCGCAAGCGCGACGCAGACTTCACGACTCTCTCCGGCGATCCCGTCGATCCCGTCTACGGCCCCCGCCCCGGGGACGCCTACGAGGGCTTCGAGCGGATCGGCTGGCCGGGGGAGTACCCCTTCACGCGCGGCCTGTACCCGACCGGCTACCGGGGGCGGACGTGGACCATCCGGCAGTTCGCCGGATTCGGCAACGCCGAGCAGACCAACGAGCGCTACAAGATGATCCTCGGCAACGGCGGCGGCGGCCTCTCCGTCGCCTTCGACATGCCGACGCTGATGGGCCGCGACTCCGACGACCCGCGCTCCCTGGGCGAGGTCGGCCACTGCGGCGTCGCCATCGACTCCGCGGCCGACATGGAGGTCCTGTTCAAGGACATCCCGCTCGGCGACGTCACCACCTCGATGACGATCAGCGGTCCCGCCGTGCCCGTCTTCTGCATGTACCTGGTCGCCGCCGAGCGCCAGGGCGTGGACCCCGGCGTCCTCAACGGCACGCTCCAGACGGACATCTTCAAGGAGTACATCGCGCAGAAGGAGTGGCTCTTCCAGCCCGAGCCGCACCTGCGCCTCATCGGCGACCTGATGGAGCACTGCGCCGCCCGCATCCCGGCGTACAAGCCGCTGTCCGTCTCCGGGTACCACATCCGCGAGGCCGGGGCCACGGCGGCGCAGGAGCTGGCGTACACCCTCGCGGACGGCTTCGGATACGTGGAGCTGGGGCTCAGCCGCGGTCTCGACGTGGACGTCTTCGCGCCCGGGCTGTCCTTCTTCTTCGACGCGCACGTCGACTTCTTCGAGGAGATCGCCAAGTTCCGCGCCGCGCGCCGGATCTGGGCCCGCTGGATGCGGGACGTGTACGGCGCGAAGTCCGAGAAGGCGCAGTGGCTGCGTTTCCACACGCAGACCGCCGGAGTCTCGCTCACCGCGCAGCAGCCGTACAACAACGTCGTGCGGACGGCCGTGGAGGCGCTCGCGGCGGTGCTCGGCGGCACCAACTCGCTGCACACCAACGCCCTCGACGAGACCCTCGCGCTCCCCAGCGAGCAGGCCGCGGAGATCGCGCTGCGCACGCAGCAGGTGCTGATGGAGGAGACCGGGGTCGCGAACGTGGCCGATCCGCTGGGCGGTTCCTGGTACGTCGAGCAGCTGACCGACCGGATCGAGGCGGACGCGGAGAAGATCTTCGAGCAGATAAGGGAACGCGGGCTGCGGGCTCACCCGGACGGGCGTCACCCGGTCGGGCCGATCACGTCCGGGATTCTGCGGGGGATCGAGGACGGGTGGTTCACGGGGGAGATCGCGGAGTCGGCGTTCCGGTACCAGCAGGCGCTGGAGAAGGGCGACAAGCGGGTCGTCGGGGTCAACGCGCACACCGGGTCGGTGACGGGGGATCTGGAGATCCTGCGGGTGAGTCACGAGGTGGAGCGGGAGCAGGTGCGAGTGCTCGCCTCGCGGAAGGCGCAGCGCGACGAGGGGGCGGTGCGGGCGTCGTTGGACGCGATGCTCGCGGCGGCTCGTGACGGGTCGAACATGATCGAGCCGATGCTGGAGGCCGTGCGGGCGGAGGCGACGCTCGGGGAGATCTGCGGGGTGCTGCGGGAGGAGTGGGGGGTGTACACGGAGCCCGCCGGGTTCTAGGCCGTCTCGTCCCCCCTCCGGGCACCCTGCGGTTCCCTTGGGGTCGCCCCGGAGATCTTCGAGCGGGGCATCCGCGAGCTTCCTCTGGGACGCGGTCCTGCGGGTTTCCTCCGGGCCGCTCCCGGGGCTTCCGCCAGGGTGCCCTGCGGGTTGCCGCCGGATGCCCCGCGCGGTCTCTCCTAAGGGGCGCCCCAGAGGGTTTCCTCCAGGTCGCCCCGTGGTCTCCGCGGGCAGGCCGCGGGTCGCGCCGGCGCACCCTTCGGCCGGGCGGCCCGGCCTGATCCGGACGGCGGCCCCGCCCGAGCCCGTCAGCCGCGTGGCACCGCGCCGTGCCGCGCCGAGCTGCGCTGCACCGTGCCGCGCCGAGCTGCGCTGCGCGAGAGTTTCCCCGGTGCATCCGCACAGCCGACCGCCCTGCCCGCTCGTCGGCCAGTCGCCCCCCGGCGAGGACGCCGCCGCCTGCCTTCGCCGGCGGTGACGTCGTCCGTCACCGGTCACGGAGCCCGTGCGAACGCCCCTCCGGCATCCGGGAGGGGCACGGCTCCGGGCGCCCGGCGCGGCCCGCGGCCCGCCGTGATCGCAGCGGACGCTCATGGCCCGTCCTCGGGCTCCGCCGTCGCCGACTCGCCACAGGCGGCCGCTCGCCCACGGCGGTGCCGGGCGGAAGTCGCCCTCGCGGTCCCCCTTCCCACGCGCGTCTCCCGCGGACGAGGTCACTTGGCCGGGATGCTCCCGGTGAGATCTCGAGGGGGTAACTCTTGCGGGAATTCTGTGATCATTTTGCCTGCTGTTGGATGGATCTTGCTCCCTTCGCGAAGATCATTTGGGCTTCCGATGGTGAACCCGCACGTGAGATCGTCGTTCGGGCGCACGCGCCGCCAGTTGTGATGGCGACCTGACGGCGCGTCATGTGGCCCACACAGTCGGGCGGTCGTCCGTTCCTGGGATGAGGGTGACGGCGCGGCGCCGTCCCCCTGGGCGGTGGCGACCGCCGTCAGTTCTGTCATGTCCATGAATGGACGCTGTCGTCACCTCCGAAGAGTTGGACAGACCACATGTCATGGACAGCGGACGTCGGCAGACGCCGGCGCCGAAGAAGACGAACCCTGGAGAGGGCAACGGCCGGGACGGCCTTCGCCGCCGCAGCGGCCGTCCTCACCAGCCTCCTGAGCGTTGTTCCCGCCGCCGCCGACACGCAGGAGGAGGATCAGCCGAGCCTGTTCCGCAACCCCGTGGGTGCGACCGTGCGCGAGGACCGCTGCCTCGCTGGCGTGGCGCTGCACGCGGGCGGCGCCAAGATGAAGGCCAAGGCCGTCGAGGGCCTGTCCGGCACCGCCGACCAGTTGCGTGCCGTCGTCGGTGACGTCGGCTGGATCGGCCTGGGACCGCTGGGACAGGCGAGCGACGAGGACCATGAGGCCGCCCTTGACTACCGGGACGAACTCGCGGCCCGCAACTCGTCCCTGGAAGAGGGCAACAAGCCCTACGCCTCCAACGCGTTCTACAGCGACGAGATGGACTGGCACATCCCGGAGTTCGACGCGGACGTGCTCCAGTTCACCCTGTCCACGCAGGAGAAGCTCGCCTGGAGGCTCGGCTGGGACGGGCACAGCAACGCCGGCCCCGAGGCGGTGGCCCGGGCCCGGGAGATCACCGAGGAGAACGAGGGCAAGAACGCCACAAACGATTTCGTCGCCGCCTGGTCCTTCGAGGACGACGACGTCTACGACACCGAGTACGCGGGCGGCACCACGGCCGCCGACATCGCCGCCTACCTGCGGTACGGCGGGTTCCCGACCCAGGCGCCCGCCGAGGGCAGCGCCGCGTACCGGATCATGGTCGAGGACCTGAAGAAGGCCTGGTCCGAGTGCAGTTGGCAGAACCCGCTGGACGGCACCCGAGCCCTCAACGGCCCGGTCGCGACCGCGCGGGCGGAGTGGGAGCAGGAGTACGCCGGCCAGGCCGCCCAGCGCAACGAGATCATCCAGGCGGAAGCCGACGCGGCGGCCCACACCCGCGCGGCCACCGACGACATGGTCCAGGCCATCCAGCAGGCCTGGCGCGCCGACCAGATCCTCACCTGGCGCAAGGTGGTCGCCGAGGAACTCGCCGACGACCCCGAGTCCCTGTTCAAGCCCGCACCGGAACTGTACGAGCAGGCCGACGCCGACCTGGCCGCCGCCCGGGCCGAGGTGGACCGGCTGGCGCAGTCGGCCGGCAGTCACGCCGCTCAGGCCTCCCAGGCCTCCGAGCGGGCCGTGACCGCGCAGCAGGAGGCGTGGGCCATCGCCGACGCCGCCGACGTGCCGCGTGGTCGGGCGCTGATGTACGCCCAGCAGTCGGTCCAGGTGACCCGTGCCTCGGCCGCGGCCGCGCAGGCGGCGGCCGAGGCCACGGCCACGGCCCGCGACGCCACCGACGCGACGGTCGGCGACAGCCGTACGCTGCTGTCGCGGGCGGAGACCGAGACCCACGCCCTCAACACCGAGTTCCGCCGGGTCGCCGCACAGGAGGCGGCCGCTCAGGCGAAGGCCGCCGCCGACAGCGCGGAGAGCAACGCGCAGGCCGCACAGAAGGACGCGGCCGCCGCCCGGTCCGCCGAGTCGACGGCGAAGGCGAAGCAGGAGACGGCCCGGCAGCAGGCCGCCACCGCGCAGACCCAGCGGGTCGCGGCCGAGATGGAGTACGCCACCGCCACCGCGGCACGCGCCGAGGCCGCAGGCGAGCGCGCCAAAGCGGCCGAGGCCGAGACGCGCGCCGGGACCCAGAGGACCACCGCGAACACGGCGAAGGAAACCGCAGCCACGGCCGCGGACGACGCCGCGCAGAAGAGGAAGACGGCCGACGAGAAGGCCGCGGCAGCCCAGGCGGCTCGCGAGAAGGCGGTTGCCGCCGAACGCGGCCGGCAGGCGGCCGCGGCCCGCGCCGCCGCCCTGGAAGCCGCCGCTGCAGCAGCCGCCGGCACAGCCAGCGCGCAAGAGACGCGGCAGGCCGCCGACCAGGCGCAGCAGGCCTCCGGCAAGGCCGCCGAGGCGGCCGCCACCGCCCGCTCCGCCGCCGATGCCGCCACCGCCGCCGCGGTGTCGGCCCGTACGGCGGCGACCAAGGCGGAGGGCGCCGCCGCCCGGGCGCAGGCCGACGCCGGCTCCGCCTGGTCCGCCTACCTGGCCTCGACGAGCGCGGCCGCCACCGCGCGAGCCACGGCGGCCACGGCGCTGGACAAGGCGCAGGACGCGGCACTCCGGGCCCGGAACGCTGCGGCCGCCTCCGACCACGCCGCCACGCTGGCCAAGCGAGCCGGTGACGAGGCCGCGTCCGCCGTGGTCGAGGCCGCGAAGGCCGTGGAGTCCGCCGGCGTCACCGCCGGCCGCGCGTACGCCGTGGGCCAGGCCGCGCTGGCCGCCCGTGACAGCGCGGCGAAGGCGGTGGCCGCGGCCACCGACGCCGTCGCGCTCGGGACGCCATATCAGGAGACCGACGGCGCCGCGGCCTTCGCCGTGCTGACCGGCCAGTCCGCCAAGACGCTGGCCGAGCAGCAGGCCGCCGCCGCCGCAGCCAAGGCCGCCGAGGCCCAGCGGGCCGCGGCCGACGCCGAGCGGCTGGCCGAGCAGGCGGAGGGTGACAAGAAGCTGGCCGCGCAGGCGGCGGCCCAGGCCGCGGCCGACTCGGTCCGGGCCACCGCGGCGGTGACCCGCGCCCAGACTGCGGCCCAGTCCGCGGCCGAGGCCGGGGAGGGAGCCAAGCAGGCGGCTGACTCGGCCGCCGACCAGGCCCGGCAGGCGGGCGACGACGCGCTGAGCGCGCAGCAGACCGCCGATGACGCCGACTCCGTCGCCGGGGCGGCCGACCGGGAAGCCACCGATGCGGAACGGGACGCCCTCAAGGCCGGCGAGAGCGCCGGGCGAGCCGAGAAGGACGCGGCCGAGGCGCACCAGAAGGCCGGCCAGGCGGAACAGGATGCCAAGCGGGCCGAGGACCGCGCCTCCGACGCACAGACCGACAGCACGGCGGCCGAGGAGGCTGCCGAACAGGCCGAGCAGAAGCAGCGGGAACGCAACGAGGAGGAGCACAAGAAGGCGCTCCAGGAGGGTAACTACCCGATCCCGGGCGGGCCTTCCTCCTGGCCGGAGCTGACCGACCAGCAGGAGGGCATCCTGCTGGCCAAGTGCGGCCGGAGCTGCGTGGACGACTACCGGGTGGCCTACGCCGCCGTCTCGGTCGACATCCTCGAGTGGACCGCGGCCAACGGCGGGCAGATCCTGCTCGACCAGCTCGGCGTGGCCGCCGTCAAGAAGTGCCTCACCGCCGCCGACGTGGACGGCTGCCTCTGGGCACTGGTCGATCTCCCCGCCTCCGTCGCGATCGTGGGCCGCGTTCCGGCGCTCGCCGCGGCGATCGAGCAGGTGAGCACCGGCATCCGGCAGGTGTTCACGGACGCGGACGACGCGCTGCGCAAGCTGAACGAACTGACCGCGCTGATCGGCGAGGTCCGCAGCACGCCTCGCAGGGACCGGTGCGTCGCCGGCGTCGCGCTGCACGCGGGCGGCCCGGAGATGAAGGCCGAGGCCATCGAGGCGCTGTCCGGCACCGACGCCGAACTGCGCGAGAGCGTCGGCGACATCGGCTGGATCGGCCTCGAACCACTGGGCCAGGCGCGTAGCCGTGACAGGCAGGCCGCCTTCGACTACCGGGACCGGCTGAAGGCCCGTGAGACCGCGCTGGAGGACGCGAACAAGCCGTACGCGCAGTCGGCGTTCTTCAGCGACGACATGGACTGGCACGTGCCGGCGTTCGACCAGGACGTGCTCCAGTTCACGCTGTTCACACAGGAGCAGATATCCAGCCGCCTGGGCTGGGACGGACACAGCAACGCCAGCGCCGACTCCATCGCCCGCGCCCGGCAGATCACCGAGGAAAACCGCGGCAAGGACTCCTGGTACGACTGGGCCGCCGACCAGATGCTGAAGGACGGCGAGGTCGGCAACACCCACTACTCGGGCGGCACCACCGCCAGCGACGTCGCGTCGTACCTGCGGCACGGCGGCTTCCTCACCGAGGCCCCGGCGGAGGGCTCGCCGGAGTTCCGCGTCGAGGTGGAGAACCTCAAGCAGGCCTGGGCCACGTGCGACCACCAGGAGCCCGAGGACCCGCGCAACAAGCTGGCCGCGGTGACCGCGCAGGCATACACCGAATGGGAGGCGGAGTACGCCGGCCAGGCCGCTCCCCGCGCCGTGATCATGCAGGCGGAGGCGGACGCGTCGGCCGAGACCCGCGCGGCCACCGACGACATGATCGAGGCCATCGGACAGGCCTGGCGCGCGGAGCAGATCCTGACCTGGCAGCGCGTCTGGCACGACACGCTGGCCGCGAACCCGGACGACATCTTCAAACCCGGCCAGGCTCTGTACGACAAGGCCAAGGCGGACCTCGCCACGGCCCGGGGCAAGGTCTCCGCGCTGACGGCGTCGGCCAAGGCCCACTCCGCGGCGGCGGCCGCCGCCGCGCAGCGCGCGGTGGACGCCCAGGAGGACGCCTGGGCGATCGCGGACGCGGCCGAGGTGCCACGCGGCCGGGGACTGATGTACGCCCAGCAGTCGGTGCAGGTCGCCCGCGCCTCCAGCGCGGCGGCGCAAGCGGCGGCGAAGGCCACCGAGACCACGCTCGAGGCGGCCACCGCCACGGTCGAGGACTCCAAGGCCCTGCTGGCCCTGGCCCAGACCGAGGCGCACGCCCTGGACACCGAGTTCCAGCGCATCGCCGCCGAGGAAGCCGCCCACCAAGCGAAGGTCGCGGCCGATTCGGCCGACGCGCTGGCCGCGTCCGCCGCGCGGCACGCCGCCAACGCCAAGAGCGCGGCAGCGACCGCCGCCCAGGCGGAGGCGGAGGCCAAGTCCGCCGCCGCCACCGCACAGGCCGAGCGGGCGAATGCCGAACGGGCCCGGGCGGAAGCGGTGGCCCAGAAGGCCGTCGCGGAGAGCGAGCGGGCCAAGGCACACGAGGCCGAGCAGCGGGCCCAGACCGAGCGCGGCAACGCCGCGGCGGCCGAGAGCGCCGCGGCGGCCGCGGCGGACACCGCGGCCGACAAACGCAAGACGGCGGAGCGGGCCGAGGCCGATGCCCGCACCGCCCGCAACAAGGCCTACGACGCCGAGCAGGCGCAGAAGGCCATGGAGGCACGGGCGGCTGCCCTGGAGGCCGCCGCCGCGGCGGCCGAGGGCACGGACGCCGCCGGAGCGGCGCGGGCCGCCGCCGACGAGGCATGGGCGGCGGCGGACACGGCGCAGGCCGCGGCCATCGCGGCCCACAACGCCGCGGACGAGGCGACCACGGCGGCGAGCAACGCCCGGGCCGCCGCCACCCGCGCCGAGTCCGCAGCGGCTCGCGCCACGGCATCGTCCGAGGCCGCTTGGGACGCCTGGTGGGTCGCCTTCGCGGCCGCGCAGACGGCGCACGCGGCCGCGGCGGAGGCCATCGACGAGGCGGAGGCCGCCGCCGGGGACGCGACGAAGGCGCAGCAGCAGGCCGCCGTCGCAGAGGCCGCGTCGGCCCAGGCCCAGACGCGCGCACGGGCCGCCCGGGCCTCCGCCACGGCCACCGCGGAGTCGGCGGCCGTCACGGCGGGCCACGCCCTGGCGGCGGGCAACGCCGCCGCGGCGGCACGGGACGCCGCGACGGCGGTCGTCCGGCCGGCCGACGAGGCCATCGCGCTGGGCACTCCCTATCAGGAGACGGACGTCTCCGCCGCCTTCGCGGTCCTCACCGGCCAGATCTCCAAGCCGATCGCCGAGCAGCAGGCGTCGGCCGCGGCGGCGAAGGCCGCCGAGGCCGAGGCGGCGGCGACGAAGGCGCAAGCGCTCGCCGACGGCGCCGCGGCCGACGCCCGGGCGGCCACCCAGGCGGCGGCCGATGCGGCGGCGGACACGGTACGGGCCCAGAAGGCTGCTCAGCGCGCGCTCGCCTCCGCCGGCGAGGCACACCAGTACGCCGAGCAGGCGAAGAAGTCCGACGCCGCGGCCGACCAGTACGCGACGGCAGCGGGCGAGGACGCGGTCTACTCCACCTTCGCCGCCAACGAGGCCCAGTCCGCCGCGTACGCCGCGGACGCGGCCGCCGACGAGGCGGAGAAGGACGCGGCGAGCGCCCGGACCGCAGCGGCGGAGGCGGACGGCTCAGCGCAGCGTGCGCACTCCGACGCCGTGCGGGCCGACAAGGACGCGTCGGCCGCCGAGACGGCCGCCGAGCACGCGCAGGAGTACGCGGACGAGGCGGCCTCCGCCGCGGACCGCACCGAACGCGCGTCGGCCAATCAGCAGGTGATGGACGGCTCGGTCGCCGGGCTGGGCGGCACGTTCTACGTCATGGACGAGGACACCCTGAAGGTGACCGACGTCCAGCAGGACAAGCCCTGTGAACTCCCACCGGGCTTCGGTACGAGCTGCACCGTGACGTTCACGTACACGCTCGACGTCACGGTCGACTACTACCTCTGCACGAACCCGGACGTTCCCGCCACCGAGTCGGGGTGTCCCGCGTCGGACACCTTGTTCCTGTACTCGCAACCGTTCAAGGGCCTGGAGAAGGACGTCACCCAGACCTTCACCCAGGCGGACATCCTCAAGGGGCTGCTGAAGACCTACCTGGAGATCGGCAAGCAGATCCTCGTCCAGGACTTCATCGACTGCAGGCACGGAAGCCTCAGCGGCTGCGCCTGGGCGGCGTCCAACTTCATCCCCGGCAAGGCCTTCGAGAAGATCGTCGAGGGTATCCGGGCGCTGGACGCCGCGATGCAGACGGGGGTCGGGGTCCGGGACGCGTACACCGCGCTGAAGGGCCTGGACAAGATCGATCCGGCGACCCTGGCGAAGCTCGAGGAGACGGTCGACGCCTTCGAGGACTTCGCCACGGCCTGCCCCGTGAAGCCGAAGGCCGCGCTCTCCCTCAGGATGGCGTCGACGTCGGTGTCGGCGACCGCGGCCGGCTGCTGGGCCGACCTCACCGGTCCGGGCGAGTGGAAGGCCGAGAACGAGAACATGTCCGCGGCCGCGCTGGCCTACCAGATGCGGGTCACCGGCACACCCAAGGGAATGGTGTACCGGCTCACCGCGGACACGAAGTCCGGGTGGGTGAAGTTCGACGGCTTCAAGGACGGGAAGCTGCTCGACGCGAAGAACGGATACCTCGGGTTCATCGACAAGAAGACCGGCAAGTTCTACACCTGGTGGAAGGCTGGACTCGATGAGGCCAAGCGGCAGGACAAGGCATTCCAGCGGCACGGCATCCCGATCGTCTGGCACTGTTCCGAGGCCGCCGTCGTTCCCTTGTTCAAGGAAATGCTGAAGAAGGAGGGCATCACGAGCATTACCGTCGTCTACACGCCGTAACAGGTAAATGCTGGACAGGGGGAATGGTGATCGCCGCCCGGAGCGGAGGCGATCGCCGTTCCCGTCCGGCGCACGAGAAAGTTGGAAGAGCGCATATGGGATACGGACTCTCCCTGCACCGGTTCGCCGACGGCGAGGCGGAAACGCTCGACGGGCCGGCGACCAGGGAAGTGCTGGAGCCGCACGTCGTGAACGGGGACTGGGACGCGGGGGAACTGCTGGTCCGGGCAGCCGACGGCGGCGAGGCGGAGGTGAACGTGAGCGCCGACGGCGTCAGCGTCGACCGCTTCCCGCCCGGCGGATTCCTGGACATCGTCGCCGAACTGGCCAACCGCCTGGGCGCGGCCGTCCTCCTTCCGGACGGGGTCCTGGTGAGCGGTGAGGAACGGCGCGCGGACCTGCCGGAGGGACTGCGGGACTCGGCCGTGGTCATCGAGATGACGGGGCCGGGTCTGGAGCGGGCGATCGGCGACCACTGAGGCTCCGCACCGCGGTGCGGCCCCGATCCGGGCCGCACCGCGGTGCGCACCTCCGGCGGTTCCCGCGTACCGCCTTCAGAGCTGCTCGAGCTGGGCCTCGACGACCGGCTGCGGGATGCGGGAGTTCTTCTCGTCCAGCATGTTGACCCCGTAGAAGGCGGCGATGAGGCCACCCTTGCGCACCACCGTGAACGTCATGGGCATCGACTGCTTGCCGACGACGTTCGTCAGGCGGTAGACCACCGCCTCGTCCCCCAGGTCGGGCTCGTCCAGCTGCTTCACGGACTGGTAGGTCAGGCCCAGGGTCTTGAAGCCCTTCGGGCACTTCTTCAGGGCGGTGTGCAGGTCCTTCATCACCCGCTCGGCGTTCTTCTTGGAGTGCGAGGCCAGCCACATGGAGCCCACGGTGGCGTTCTTGGCCTCGGTCGGTTCCAGCGAGCGGTGCACGAGACTCACGGGCTCGATGCTGGTGGTGCCGCCCGCCAGGCTGGCCAAGGGCTGGCACTCGGCGGGGTCCGCCTTCATGCCCAGGCCCGCTTTCACCTCGCTCTCGGGGACCTCTTTCCACTGGAATCCGTTGCTCTTGCCGTTCAATGCGGCCCGGCGCAGTTCCGCCGGGGGTACCGCGCCGATCCGCTCAGCCTCGACGGTGGCTTTCTTCTCGCTGTCGGACGTGGGCGAGGCGGTGGGTGCGGGACTCTTCCGCGCGGCATCGTCGTCTTTGTCCGTACTGCAGGCGGACGCCAGTGCGACGAGAGGAAGAGCGAGCACGGCGGAAATGGTTCTTCGAGATATCACGGGATGTCCCTGAGTATCGGTACGGGCCTCACACGAGCGGAATGATCTTACGGGATCGCTTCGGCGGGCGGCCGTTCTGCGAGGCGCGGGAATTCCGTCCGCATGCCTCTTTCGCGCCGGTGCACCGCGGCTCAGACGTGGGCCAGCCCGTCGAGCAGGAGCCGAGCCAGGCTCCCGATCCACTTCTCGTCCGCCGGCTGCGCGCTGACCAGGGTGCGGTGGACCACCGCGCCGGCCACCACGTCGAAGATCAGGTCGACCGTGCGGGCCGCTGCGGCGGGGTCCTCCTCCGGGGGGAGTTCGCCGCGGGCCTGGGCACGGGCGCGGCCCTCCAGGACCAGCCGCTTCTGCCGCTCCACGATCGAGGCGCGGATGCGCTCCCGCAGCGCGTCGTCGCGGGTCGACTCGGCGACGACCGCCATCAGGCCGCTGCGCGCCTCCGGGCGGGCCAGGATCGCCGCGAACTGCAGGACCACGCCCTCGATGTCGGCGGCCAGGCTGCCGCGGTCGGGCACCCGGAGCTCGTCGAACAGCTCGGCCACCGCGTCCACGACCAGCTCGTTCTTGCCCGCCCAACGGCGGTACAGCGTGGTCTTGGCGACCCCGGCGCGCATGGCCACGTCCCCGAGGGTGAGCTTGGACCAGCCCAGTTCCACCAGGGCCGCCCGGGTGGCGGCCAGGATCGCCGCGTCCGCGGTCGCGCTGCGCGGGCGGCCGGCGCGGGCGGCGGGCGACGGGGTGCGACTGTGCATGTCCCGACCATAACCGGCGGATTCCGTGCGGTCGTGAGGGAGATCACCGGGAATCCGTTTCGCGGAGGCACTCGGTGCCATTACGCTACGGGTCGTAGCGAAAGCGTGGGCATCGCCCCGCGCCGAGCGACGACCACACGCAGACCAGCACGCCACAGCACCGCAGTACCGGAGCAGCACAGCACTACGGCGCAGTACCACCGCGGTCCGCCGCCGGCCGCACAGGCCGCACGCGGCGACCGCCGGGCCGCACCGCCGATCCGGCCGGGCCCGGGGGCGACAACAGCAGAAGCGAGACGCCGGTTCCGCATCCGGCGTCCGGTGGGGACCGGACGCCCGTACGGTCGGGCTTTCGAGCGGTTTTCACTTCGACACGTGGAACGGGGAGGATAGACGCATGCAGCCACGGAACATGTCCATGAGCGGAGTCGTCGACCTCGCCGCGGTGAAGGCGGCCCAGGAGGCCAAGGCGAAGGCGGAGCAGGCGCGCGCCCAAGCGGCGCGGGAGGGCGGAACCGGCGCCGTCTCCCCGGCCGATCTCGTCATCGACGTCGACGAAGCCGGCTTCGAACGCGATGTCCTGCAGCGCTCCGCAGAGGTACCGGTCGTCATCGACTTCTGGGCCGAGTGGTGCCAGCCCTGCAAGCAGCTGAGCCCGGTGCTGGAGCGGCTGGCCGTCGAGTACAACGGGCGCTTCCTCCTCGCCAAGATCGACGTCGACGCCAACCAGCTGCTGATGCAGCAGTTCGGGGTCCAGGGGATCCCCGCGGTGTTCGCGGTCGTCGCCGGCCAGGCCCTGCCGCTGTTCCAGGGCGCGGCGGGCGAGGCGCAGATCCGCCAGACGCTTGACCAGCTGGTGCAGGTCGCCGAGCAGCGGTTCGGGCTGACCGGTCTGGTCGTCGATCCGGAGGCGGAGCCGGGCGGCCAGGCGCCCGCGCAGCCCCAGGAGGGCCCGTACGACGCCCTGCTGAACGCGGCGGCGCAGGCGCTGGACGCCGGTGACATGGCCGGCGCGGTCCAGGCGTACAAGAACGTGCTGGCCGACGACCCGGCGCACCCCGAGGCGAAACTGGGTCTGGCGCAGGCCGAGTTGCTCCAGCGCGTGCAGGGCCTCGACCCGCAGAAGGTCCGTCAGGAGGCCGCCGAGCGGCCGGCCGACGTGCCGGCGCAGATCGCCGCCGCCGACCTGGATCTGGTGGGCGGTCATGTGGAGGACGCCTTCGGCCGGCTCATCGACACCGTGCGGCGCACCGCCGGTGAGGACCGGGACGCGGCGCGGCTGAGACTGCTGGAGCTGTTCGAGGTCGTCGGGGCCGACGACCCGCGGGTGGCGGGGGCACGCCGGGCACTGGCCCGAGCCCTGTTCTGACCCCGGTCAGGGGCACCGCGCCGAGCGGCCGCCGCGGGGCGGGGCGTGTGGTGTCCGGGTGAAAGATCTGCCGCCGCGTCGTCACAGCGGCCGCGCTTTGCCAAAACTTGGCAAACGCGGCCGCTGTTACTGCGAGTAAGTCGGGGGTAGGTTCCTGCCCTCTTTCGTCCAGGGATCAATAGTTTTGCCCTGGCCTATGTTGCAACCGTGTGTCGCCGTCCGGGACCGGTGAGTCGTACCCCGGTTATCGGGCCGTTACTAGCGAGTAACGAACCCCCTTGTGCGGGCGGCGAGAATGCACCACGATCGGCGACGCTCGGTCCATTCCCCGTATCCCCGGCAGCCGGCCGGGTCACGGGCCTTCTGGGTCCCCACCGGGCAGGGCCGACGGCAGTGGCGCCGGCCCTTGGGCAGGGGGGTCTTCGCCGCTCGGTGAAGCCTGTCCAGCAAGGTTGTGCGTGATGCGTGTCAGGCGCGACCAGTGGTTGTCGCTCGGGGGTGATCGCCGGTGATTCGGGCGCGGTTCGCGCCGCCGAGCGCGGGCGCTCTCCTTCCCGAGGACGTAGCACTTCTCCCATCCCTGCCCGGCCGAGCCGCCGAACCCGGGGCGAGCCGAGGCCAGGAGATGTACGTCCGAGAAGGAGGAACAATATGGAGTCCCAGGTGCGTGGCGGGACCAGATGGAAGCGGTTCGCTGTGGTCATGGTGCCCAGCGTCGCCGCGACGGCAGCGATAGGCGTCGCCCTCGCACAGGGTGCGCTCGCCGCGTCGTTCAGCGTGTCGGGCCAGGAGTTCAAGGTCACGGCCGACGAACTCAACGGCACGAAGTTCACGCAGTACGGGGCGATCGACTCCGGTTACACGCTCACGGGTGAGCAGGTCCACCACGAGGTCGCGGTCTCGTCGTTCGAAAAGGCGACGATCAAGAACCTGTGCCAGTCGGTCGTCACGCCGAACCTGCCGTTCGTCGGCACGATCACGCTGAAACTGACGGCGGGCAAGAGCGACCAGGAGAGCGGGCAGGTCTCGGCCGGCAAGCTCTACATGGACGTCTCCGACCTGAACACCACCGGATACGCCCAGTTCGGCAACATCGACATCGGTGTGGCCGCCGGGGACACGGGCAAGCCCGACGTCGGTGGCAAGGGCATCGGCATGAAGGGCGGCAAGGAGCTGGCGAACCCGTACGGCTTCGCCCAGCAGGCCGACACCGCCAAGCTGGTCGGCGTGCAGTCGACGGCGTGGGCGACCACCGCCGGCACCTTCACGCTCCCGAAGCTGCACATGTCGCTCAAGCGGGGCAGCGGCAAGGACATCGAGTGCTACTGAGCACCCGGTGACGGGCGGGGGAGGCATTGCGCCGCCCCCGCCCCCGCCCCTTGCGAGCCGCGTCCGGGCAACCCCCCACATCACCACCGCACCACAACCACAGCAACGCCGCACCAGGGAGCTGTTTTCCATGAGCGCCGAGACTCCTGCCGCACCCGGCCAGTTCACCCGCCGGAGGCTGCAGTTCCGCGCCTGGCGGGGCACCCGGCCGTTCTGGGCCGGCCTGTTCGTCTTGCTCGGTGGCTTTCCGATCATGTACTTCCCGTACGCGCATCTGCAGCTCGGCCACCTGACGCTCGCCATGTCCACCACGGCGGGCGCCGGCTCCCTGATCATCGGCGTGCTGCTGGTCGTCCTGGGCATCAGCCTCTGGTTCCAGAAGCACATCCGGGTCTTCGCGGGCGTCGCGTCGATCCTGCTGGCGCTGGTGTCCATCCCCGTGTCCAACTTCGGCGGTTTCCTCCTGGGCTTCCTCTTGGCCCTCATCGGCGGGGCGATGGCCGTGTCGTGGGCGCCGGGCGCGCCGCCCGCGCCGCAGGACCCCGAGACGGCCGGACCGGCGGCGGGCGGCGAGCCCGGGACCGTCGGCGACCCGGCGGCGGACACGGTGCGCGAGGGCGGTACCTCCCAGAGCGTAGAGGCGCTGGGGGCGAACGACCTGTCAGGAACGAGCCCTGCCAACGGGGCGAACGGGAGGCACAGTGCCGGCTGACGAGGTGACCCGGGGGGCTGATCCCGAGGAGGCCCGGGCGAGAACCGGGCCGCGCCACGCGGCGCCCAAGAAGCCGCTGTTCACCAGGTTCCACATGCCGGCCGGCAAGGCGATGGCCATGGCGGCGATGCCGACGGCGGTCATCGTGGGCATGGGCTTCACGGCCTCGCTGGCCGTGGCCGACAACAACAAGGTCGCGGCGTCGTCCACCGAGACGATGAAGGCCGAGGACTACCAGGCCTGTGTGGAGGCGCTGAAGGAGGAGAAGGACAAGTCCTCCCAGTCGCCCTCGCCGACCGCCTCCGCGAGCGCGTCCGAGTCGGCGAAGGAGAGCACTCCCTCTCCGTCGGCCACCTCCACCGGTTCGGGGCAGGAGTCCTCGCCGGACGAGGCGGACCAGGGCACGGCGGGCCAGGACAAGGCGGCCTCGGGCACGTCGTCGTCGGACAAGGCGGCCTCGGGCACGTCCTCTTCGTCGGATTCAGGTTCCGACGACAAGGGCGGCACGGCGGCCTCCGGCTCCGGGGGCGGCGCGGCGAGCGCCACGCCGAGCCCGTCGGCGAGCGACGAGAAGAGCGGCGGTCTGCTGGGCGCCATCGGTGACGCGATCGGCGACACGGTCGACGGCATCGGGAACGTCCTGACCGGCGGCGGGCCGGGTGCGGGCGCCGCCTCTTCACCGAGCGCGTCGCCCACCCCGTCCGCCTCCGCCTCGCCGTCGGCGAGCACGGGAAAGAGCGGTTCGGGCACGGGCGGCTCCGCCGACTCCGGCGGCAAGAGCGCGGCCGACACCGTCAAGGACACCGCGGACAAGGCCGCCGGCACGGTGAAGGACACCGTCGAGGGCGTGACCGACACGGCGTCCAAGGCGGCCGAGGACGCGAAGAAGAAGGCCCAGGACGCGAAGGAGAAGGCTGAGGAGGCCACCTCCTCGCCGAGCCCCAGCCCCTCCGCGAGCGCTTCGGTGGACCCGAAGGACTGTCCGGCGGCCACCGACGCCGAGGGCGGCGTCGACAACAAGATCCCGCTGCCGGACGACCCCTGGTACCTGGACGCCAGCTCGCTGACGCTCAAGGGCGCCCACTACAAGGGCATCGTGGAGGTCCGCACGGCCAACGGCACCGTCAAGAAGGTGCTGAAGTACGTCATCTCGGCCGGCACCGACATCGGCGACCTGCACCAGACGGTGAAGGACAAGCTGTCGGGCAAGACGTACCACGTGCAGGCGGCCAAGGGCTCCACGTCCACCATCACCGACGGTGACACGGTGATGTACACCGAGAGCATCTCCGGCAACCTGCTCGGGCTGATCCCGATCACGTTCAGTCCGGACAGCCCGCCGCCGCTGGACATCCCGCTGATCTACTTCACCAAGGTGAAGGTGGTGCAGGCCGGCCAGTTCGGCGGGACGCTGAAGGTGCCCGGACTGCACCAGTACACGACCGACGGCGTCTGAGCCGCCGGCCGTCCGAAAGCCCGTCCGGGAGCCGCGGAAAGACCGAGGGCGCCCTCCGCGCAGTGCGGAGGGCGCCCTCGGCCGTCGTCCGCGGGACGCGGGCCTCGGGGGCCCGCTCGTCGGCCGACGGCGGGCCCTGCCGTCAGTCGCGGCCGTTGCCGCCCAGGTGCAGGACGCGGACCATGTTGGTGGTGCCGGGGACGCCGGGCGGGGAGCCGGCGGTGATCACCACGACGTCGCCCTCGTTGAACCGCTTGAGCTTGATCAGCTCCTGGTCGACCAGGTCGACCATCTCGTCGGTGCTGTTGACGAACGGCACGACGTGCGGCTCCACGCCCCAGCTGAGCGCCAGCTGGTTGCGGGTGGCCTCGTCGGTGGTGAAGGCCAGGATCGGCTGGGTCGCGCGGTAGCGGGACAGCCGGCGGGCGGTGTCGCCGGACTGGGTGAAGGCCACCAGGCCCTTGCCGCCCAGGAAGTCGGCGATCTCGGCGGCGGCACGGGCCACCGAACCGCCCTGCGTACGCGGCTTCTTGCCCGGGACCAGCGGCTGCAGGCCCTTGGACAGCAGCTCCTCCTCGGCCGCCGTGACGATCTTCGACATCGTCTTGACGGTCTCGATCGGGTAGGCGCCCACGCTGGACTCGGCGGACAGCATCACCGCGTCCGCGCCGTCCAGGATCGCGTTGGCCACGTCGGAGGCCTCGGCGCGGGTCGGCCGGGAGTTGGTGATCATCGACTCCATCATCTGGGTCGCCACGATCACCGGCTTGGCGTTGCGCCGGCACAGCTCGATCAGGCGCTTCTGCACCATCGGGACCCGCTCCAGCGGGTACTCGACCGCGAGGTCGCCGCGGGCCACCATCACACCGTCGAACGCCATCACGACGTCCTGCATGTTCTCCACCGCCTGCGGCTTCTCCACCTTGGCGATGACGGGGACCCGGCGGCCCTCCTCGTCCATGACGCGGTGCACGTCGGCGACGTCCTTGGCGTCCCGGACGAAGGACAGCGCGACGATGTCGCAGCCCATGCGCAGCGCGAAGCGCAGGTCCTCGATGTCCTTCTCGGACAGCGCGGGCACGTTCACCGCGGTGCCGGGCAGGTTGATGCCCTTGTGGTCGGAGACCACACCGCCCTCGATGACGATCGTCCGGACCCGCGCGCCCTCGACGTCCAGGACCTTCAGCTCGACGTTGCCGTCGTTGATGAGGATCTGGTCGCCGCGCGAGACGTCGCCCGGCAGCCCCTTGTACGTCGTGCCGCAGATGTGCTTGTCGCCGGGGACGTCCTCGGTGGTGATGGTGAACTCGTCACCCCGCTCCAGCTCCACCGGGCCCTCGGCGAAGGTCTCCAGCCGGATCTTCGGGCCCTGCAGGTCGGCGAGGACGGCGATGGCCCGGCCGGTCTCCTTGGCGGCGGCCCGGACGCGGTCGTACCGCCCCTGGTGCTCGGCGTGCGTGCCGTGGCTGAAGTTGAAGCGGGCCACGTTCATGCCGGCCTCGATCAGCGCGACGAGCTGCTCGTGGGAGTCGACCGCGGGGCCGAGAGTACAGACGATTTTCGAACGGCGCATGGGGCGATCCTATCGGTTTGTTTCGCTGCGGAATATTCCGTCTGGCGGAAGATACAAATGGGCGCGTTCCCGCTCAGGCGAGTACCGGAATTCCGCGGAAGTTACTCTGCGGTTTTC
This sequence comes from Streptomyces sp. NPDC093260, assembly GCF_040683715.1. Classification (NCBI taxonomy): domain Bacteria; kingdom Bacillati; phylum Actinomycetota; class Actinomycetes; order Kitasatosporales; family Streptomycetaceae; genus Streptomyces; species Streptomyces sp. NPDC093260. Next base: position 22,178 of record NZ_JBFBEK010000027.1, on the reverse strand, counting down.
TCCGGCGCTTCTCCACCGCTTCCCGGCCGGCGTTCCCCGGCGCGCCCTCACTCGTCCTTTCCGACCAGTGCGTAGGTCTGGCTGGCGATCTCCATTTCCTCGTCCGTCGGCACCACGGCCACCGCCACCCGCGCGCCCTCGGGCGAGATCAGCCGCGCCTGATCGCCCCGTACGGCGTTGCGGGCGCCGTCCACCGCCAGGCCGAGCCCCTCCAGGCCGGCCACGGCGGCCGCCCGGACGAAGTCCGCGTTCTCGCCGACCCCGGCCGTGAAGGCGACCGCGTCCACCGTGCCGAGTACCGCGTAATAGGCGCCGATGTACTTCTTCAGGCGGTGGATGTAGATCTCGAAGGCGAGCCGCGCCTGCTCGTCGCCCTCGTCCATCCGGCGCCGTATCTCCCGCATGTCGTTGTCGCCGCACAGACCGAACAGACCGCTCCTCTTGTTGAGGAGAGTGTCGATCTCGTCCATGGACATTCCGCCGACACGCTGCAAATGGAAGATGACGGCCGGGTCGACATCGCCGGAACGCGTTCCCATCACCAGCCCCTCCAGCGGGGTGAGCCCCATGGAGGTGTCCACGCACCGGCCGCCGCGCACCGCCGCGGCGGAGGCCCCGTTGCCCAGGTGCAGCACGATCACGTTGACGTCCTCGGGCGCCCTGCCGAGCAGCTGAGCGGTGGCGCGCGAGACGTAGGCGTGCGAGGTGCCGTGGAAGCCGTAGCGGCGCACCCGGTAGCGGTCGGCGATCTTCGTCTCGATGGCGTAGCGGGCCGCCGGCTCCGGCATCGTGGTGTGGAAGGCGGTGTCGAAGACGGCCACCTGCGGCAGGTCGGGGCGCAGGGCCATGGCGGTGCGGATGCCGGTGAGATTGGCGGGGTTGTGCAGCGGTGCGACCGGGACCAGCCGCTCGATCTCGGTGAGCACGCCGTCGTCGATGACGGTCGGCTCGGTGAAGAACATGCCGCCGTGCACCACCCGGTGGCCGATCGCGGACAGGTCGGGTGAGTCCAGGCCGAGGCCGTCCTTGGCCAGTTCCTCGGCGACGGCCTTGAGGGCGGCGTCGTGGTCGGCGATCGGGCCGTTCTGCTCGCGGGTGTCGCCGGAGGTGACGCGGGTGTGCCTGAGGCGGGAGGTCTGCTCGCCGATCCGCTCGACCAGGCCGACGGCGAGCCGGCTCGCGTCGCGCATGTCGAGCAGCTGGTACTTCAGCGACGAGGAGCCGGAGTTGAGGACGAGGACGCGGGTCGCGGTCACGGTGTTCGAAGCCTTCTTCCGTGGGTTCAGCCGGCGGCCGGCCGGGCCTGGGCCTGGATCGCCGTGATGGCGACGGTGTTGACGATGTCCTGGACCAGCGCGCCGCGGGAGAGGTCGTTGACCGGCTTGCGCAGACCCTGCAGGACCGGGCCGACCGCGATCGCGCCCGCCGAGCGCTGCACGGCCTTGTAGGTGTTGTTGCCGGTGTTCAGGTCCGGGAAGATCAGCACGCTGGCCTGGCCGGCGACCTCCGAGCCGGGCAGCTTGGTGGCGGCCACCGACGGCTCCACGGCCGCGTCGTACTGGATCGGGCCCTCGATCATCAGGTCCGGGCGGCGCAGCCGCACCAGCTCCGTCGCCTCGCGCACCTTGTCCACGTCCGCGCCGGTGCCGGAGGTGCCGGTGGAGTACGACAGCATCGCGATCCGCGGCTCCACGCCGAACTGGGCGGCGGTGGCCGCCGACTGGACGGCGATGTCGGCCAGCTGTTCGGCGTCCGGGTCCGGGTTGACCGCGCAGTCGCCGTAGACGAGCACCTTGTCGGCCAGGCACATGAAGAACACCGACGAGACGATCGAGGAGTCCGGCGTGGTCTTGATGATCTCGAAGGCCGGGCGGATGGTGGCGGCCGTGGAGTGCACGGAGCCCGACACCATGCCGTCGGCCAGGCCCTCCTGGACCATCAGCGTGCCGAAGTAGTTCACGTCGGAGACCACGTCGTACGCCAGCTCGGTGGTGACGCCCTTGTGGGCGCGCAGCCGGGCGTACTGCTCGGCGAAGGAGTCGCGCAGCTCGGAGACGGCCGGGTCGATCAGCTGCGAGTCGCCGAGGTCGATGCCGAGGTCGGCGGCCCTCCTGCGGATCGTGTCCACCGGACCGAGCAGCGTCAGATCGCACACGCCCCGGCGCAGCAGCACCTCCGCCGCGTGCAGCACGCGCTCCTCGGTGCCCTCGGGCAGGACGACGCGGCGCTTGGCGGAGCGGGCCTGTTCGAGCAGCTTGTGTTCGAACATCATCGGTGTGACCCGGTCGCTGCTCGGCGCGGAGACGCGCTTGTTGAGGTCGGCGGTGTCGACGTACCGCTCGAACAGACCGAGCGCGGTCTCCGCCTTGCGCGGGGTGGCCGCGTTCAGCTTGCCCTCCAGGGCGAACAGCCGTTCGGCGGTGGGGAAGCTGTTGCCGGTGACCGAGACGACCGGGGTGCCGGGGGCGAGCCGGGCGGCCAGGGTGAGGATCTCCTCGCCGGGCTCCTCGTTCAGGGTGAGCAGCACCCCGGCGATCGGCGGGGTGCCGGCGCTGTGCGCGGCCAGCGAGCCGACGACCAGGTCGGCGCGGTCGCCGGGGGTGACGACCAGGCAGCCCGGGGTGAGCGCCTTGAGGAGGTTGGGCAGCATCGCGCCGCCGAAGACGAAGTCGAGCGCGTCGCGGGCGAGGCCCGAGTCGTCGCCGAGCAGCACCTTGCCGTCCAGGGCCTGCGCGATCTGCGCGACGGTCGGCGCGGACAGGGCGGGGGCGTCGGGCACGACGTAGCAGGGCACGGGCAGGCGGCCGGCCAGCCGCCCGGCTATCTCGTCGCGGTCCTCGGGCGCGACCCGGTTGGTGACCATGGCCAGCACGTCGCAGCCGAGGCCGTCGTAGGCGCGGTAGGCGTTGCGGGTCTCGGCGAGCACGGACTCCGCGCTCTGCCTGCGGCCGCCGACGACCGGGAGCACCGAGGCGCCGAACTCGTTGGCGAGACGGGCGTTGAGCGACAACTCGTCGGGGAGCTGCGTGTCGGCGTAGTCGGTGCCGAGGACGAGGACCACGTCGTAGTCGCGGGCCACCAGGTGGAAGCGGTCGACCAGGGCGGACACCAGTTCGTCGGTGCCCTGTTCGGCCTGGAGGGCGGACGCCTCCTGGTAGTCCATGCCGTAGACCGTCGCCGGGTCCTGGGAGAGCCGGTAGCGGGCGCGCAGCAGGTCGAAGAGGCGGTCCGGGCCGTCGTGGACCAGCGGGCGGAAGACGCCCACCCGGTCCACCTGCCGGGTCAGCAGCTCCATGACTCCCAGCTCCACGACCTGGCGGCCGTCACCGCGGTCGATGCCGGTCACGTACACGCTGCGGGTCACGCGGCTCTCCGTTTCCTCGGGTTTCCTCGGGTCCTCGGGTCTTCGAGAAGCCTCCGGCAGGTGCCCGGCGTGCAAAAAAAGCCCGCCGGGCGAGCGGAGCCCTCTTGACAATACCCCCGCCGCTAAGTAAGGCGCCCGTCAAGACGTAGGAGGGCCGGGGACGTGAAACAATCGGACAGGATCACCGGTATCAACAGTGAGCAGGAGACACAGCGCGATGCGTATCGGAGTTCTCACGGCAGGCGGCGACTGTCCGGGACTGAACGCGGTGATCCGGTCGGTCGTGCACCGAGCGGTCACCACCTACGGCGACGAGGTCATCGGCTTCGAGGACGGCTACGCCGGCCTGCTCGACGGCCGCTACCGCGCGCTCGACCTCAACGCGGTCAGCGGCATCCTCGCCCGCGGCGGCACCATCCTCGGCTCCTCGCGCCTGGAGCGCGACCGGCTGCGCGAGGCGTGCGAGAACGCCTCCGACATGATCCACCGGTTCGGCATCGACGCGCTCATCCCGATCGGCGGCGAGGGCACGCTGACCGCCGCCCGCATGCTCTCGGACGCCGGTCTGCCGGTGGTCGGCGTGCCGAAGACGATCGACAACGACATCTCCTCCACCGACCGCACCTTCGGCTTCGACACCGCCGTCGGCGTGGCCACCGAGGCCATGGACCGGCTCAAGACCACCGCCGAGTCCCACCAGCGCGTGATGGTCGTCGAAGTCATGGGCCGGCACGCGGGCTGGATCGCCCTGGAGTCCGGCATGGCGGCCGGCGCCCACGGCATCTGCCTGCCCGAGCGCCCCTTCGACCCCGCCGACCTGGTCAAGATGGTCGAGGAGCGCTTCGACCGCGGCAAGAAGTTCGCCGTGATCTGCGTCGCCGAGGGCGCCCACCCCGTCGACGGCAGCATGGACTACGGCAAGGGCGAGATCGACAAGTTCGGCCACGAGCGCTTCCAGGGCATCGGCACGGCGCTGGCGTACGAGCTGGAGAGCCGGCTCGGCAAGGAGGCCAAGCCGGTCATCCTCGGCCACGTCCAGCGCGGCGGCGTGCCCACCGCCTACGACCGCGTCCTCGCCACCCGCTTCGGCTGGCACGCGGTGGAGGCCGCGCACCGCGGCGAGTTCGGCCACATGACCGCCCTGCGCGGCACCGACGTGGTCATGGTGCCGCTCGCGGAGGCCGTGACCGAGCTGAAGCGGGTCCCGAAGGACCGGATGGACGAGGCGGAGTCGGTCTTCTAGCCGGTCGCCTCCGGGACGAGTCCGCGCTCCGGCCAGGGCGCGGCGGTCACGGCCGCGCCTCCGGGGCCACGGCTGCTCCCTCGCGGCTACGGCTGCGCCTCGGCCCAGAAGTGCTCCACTATCCGGTCCAGGAACTCGCGCCCGGCGTCGCCCGACTGGCGGGCGGCGCTGTTGCCGCCCCAGCTCAGCGAGGCGACCACCTGCCCCTGGTAGTCCTGGTGCAGCCGCCGGAGCGCCCGCTCCAGCCGCCGCCGCTCCAGCGGCACCAGCTTGCCCACCGGACGGACGTACGCCTGCCAGCGGGTGCCGACGGCGCTGCGCAGCAGTTCGGCGAGGTCCGCCTCCCGGCCGGTGACGGCGACGAAGTCGGGCAGCGCCAGGTCGAGCACCCGGGCGAGCGCGGCGGACTGCCGTTCGGTGCCGTGCCAGCCGTCGCCGTCCTCCATCCGCAGGTAACGGGCGAGTTCGAGGCCCACCCCGCGTGCCACCTCCTCGGCCGGCAGACCCCGCGCCACGCGGTGCTCGCGCAAGGTGCGCGGACGGCCGATCAGTTCACCCGGCGAACACCACAACGCGGCCGCGAGAGCGGTGAGTTCGGGGCTGGACGGGGAGGCGGTCCCGCGTTCCCAGGCGGTGACGAGATCCGCCGTCGCGTACGGCAGTCCGTAGGAGACGCGCAGGGTGTGGGCCACGTGCTCGGCGCCCGTGCCGAGGGCGGCGCGGATCCGGCGGGCGGCCGGAGCGTTGAACGGCGGAGTGGACGCGTCGGACGGGCCGGTGGCGGGCCGGTTCGGTGGGGCTGAGGGTCGGTGCACGGGCACAAGCTAGGGGCCCGGCGGCCCGGTGACCACGGTCCGTTCCCACAGGATCACACGTTGTCGGAAAGTACGGTTCCGTAGGTTCCGCGGCACGGGCAGGTGGGGAGCCGGCGGGGATCAGCGGGAGCCGCCGGTTCCGCGCACCCAGCGGTACACCAGCTCCGGGCGGCCCACCTGGCCGTACAGCGGCTTGCGGACGGCCAGGCCCGCCTCCACCAGGTGCTCCAGATAGCGCCGGGCGGTGATCCGGGAGATGCCCACCGCCTCGGCGAGCGCGGCCGCCGTCAGCCCCTCCCCTGCCTCCCGCAGCGCGCCCGTCACCCGCTCCAGGGTCGGCGCGCTCAGGCCCTTGGGGAGCGCGGCCGGCCCGGGGGCGCGCAGGGTCGCGAGCGCCCGGTCCACCTCGTCCTGCCCGCTGGCCTCGCCCGCCGCCGCGCGGAACTCGGCGTAGCGCACCAGACGGTCCCGCAGCGTCGCGAACGTGAACGGCTTCAGCACGTACTGGACCACGCCGAGCGAGACCCCCTCGCGCACCACCGCGAGGTCCCGCGCCGAGGTCACCGCTATCACGTCCGCCTGGTGGCCGGCGGCCCGCAGGGAGCGCGCCAGCTGAAGACCGTGCACGTCCGGCAGGTGCAGGTCGAGCAGGAGCAGGTCCACGGGGGTGCGCTCCAGCTCCCGCCGGGCCTGCGCACCCGTGTGCGCCTTCCCGACCGCGACGAATCCGGGCACCCGGCCCACGTACATCACGTGCGCGTCCGCGGCGACGGGATCGTCCTCGACGACGAGCACCCGGATCGGGGCGGCGCCGGCGCCCCCGGGGCCGCCCGCCGCTCCGGGTGCGCCCGCCGTCCCGTGGGGCGCCTTCGCCGGTCTGCCGGTCGTACCGTCGTTCGTCATGCGTCGCCTCCGGGGCCGGTGGTCGCGGTGGCGGGGTCCGTGCCGGGGTGCGAGGCGACCCCAGGGCCGTCCCCGGGGCGCGGCGCGGGCCGGGGGAAGCCCGCCGGGGAGGAGACCCGCCCCGGGCCGTACCCCAGGGGCAGGCGGGCCTCGAACACCGCGCCGCCGTCCTCCGCGGGCGTCACCGACAGAGTGCCGCCGTGGCGGTGGACCGCCTGGCGGGCCAGGGCCAGGCCCAGGCCGCGCCCGCCGGATCCGGTCGCCTTGGTCGAGAAGCCGCGCTGGAAGACCAGGTCCGTGTGGGCCGGATCGACGCCGGGCCCGGTGTCCGCCACCCGCAGCACCAGCTCCGCCTCCCGCGCGCACGCCGCCACGGTCACCGTCACCCGGGGCCGCGGCCCGCCCTGCGCCGCGTCCACCGCGTTGTCCACCAGGTTGCCGAGGATCGTCACCAGGTCCCGGGCGGGCAGTGCGGCCGGCAGGAGACCGTCGTCCAGGCCGCTGTCCTCGGACACCACCAGCTCCACGCCCCGCTCGTTGGCCTGCGCCGTCTTGCCGAGCAGCAGCGCGGCCAGCACCGGTTCGCTCACCGCCGAGACCACCTGGTCGGTCAGGGCCTGCGCCAGCTCCAGCTCCGCCGTAGCGAAGGCGACGGCCTCCTCGGCGCGCCCCAGCTCGATCAGCGACACCACGGTGTGCAGCCGGTTGGCGGCCTCGTGCGCCTGCGAGCGCAGCGCCTGGGTGAACCCCCGCTCGGAGTCCAGCTCGCCCATCAGCGACTGCAGCTCGGTCACATCGCGCAGGGTGACCACCGTGCCCCGGCGCTGCCCGCCGGAGACCGGGGAGGTGTTCACCACCAGCACCCGCGACGCGGTCAGGTGCACCTCGTCCAGCCGGGGCTCGGAGGACAGCAGCGCCCCGGTCAGCGGGGCGGGCAGCCCCAGGTCCGCAACCGACCTCCCGACGACCTGCGCCGCGCCGCCCACCCCCAGCAGCTCGCGGCCGCCGTCGTTGATCAGCGCCACCCGGTAGCCGGCGTCCAGCATCAGCAGCCCCTCGCGCACGGCGTGCAGCGCGGCCTCGTGGTAGTCGTGCATCCGGCTGAGCTGCTCGGCGTTCATCCCGTGGGTGTGCCGGCGCAGCCGCGCGTTGATGACGTACGTGGCGAGCGCCCCCAGTGCGAGGATGCCGGCCGCGACCCCGAACAGCGCCGTGACCTGCTCCTGGATCCGCGCGCTGATCGCCTCCACCCGGATGCCCGCGCTGACCAGGCCGACGACCCGGCCGCGGTCGAGGACGGGGGTGACCGCGCGGACGGACGGGCCGAGGGTGCCGGTGTAGGTCTCGGTGAAGGTCTCGCCGCGCCGGGCGGGCGCGATGGTGCCGAGGAAGGGGCGGCCGATCTGCCGCGGGTCGGGGTGGGTCCAGCGGATGCCCTCGGGCGTCATGATCGTGACGAAGTCGACCCCGGTGTCCCGCTGGACCCTCAGGGCGTACGGCTGGAGGTCGGCGGTCGGGTCGGCGGTGCGGATCGCGGCCCGCACGGAGGGGGAGTCGGCGATCGAGCGGGCCACCGCCGTGGCCTGCCGGCACGCCGCGCCCTCCGCCTGGCCGCGGTCGCTGACGTAGGTGAACAGTGCGTATCCGGCCACCACGAGCGCCAGCAGCACGGCCTGCATCGCGAAGAGCTGGCCCGCCAGGCTGCGCGGTCTCGGGAGGGCGGGTATACGCATGCGGCAAGTCTGCCTCCCGGTCGTGGCGTGAACTAAATGAACGGAAGGGTGACCGCTCTCACAGCGCGGGAGATAGTCGCGGCATCCCCGAATCTCCCCGGACGTGAGCCGCACGCCGGTGATGCCGACGACGTCGTCAAGGAGGGCCGCCGTGACCAGCGCAGCCGATACGGCACCTGCCGCACCCGCAGCGGGACCGGGCCCCGCAGCCAAGCGGGACCGTACCCACTACCTCTACATAGCGGTGATCGCCGCGGTGGTGCTCGGCGTGGTCGTCGGGTTCGCCTCGCCGGACTTCGCCAAGGAGCTGAAGCCGCTCGGCACCGGCTTCGTGAACCTGATCAAGATGATGATCTCCCCCATCATCTTCTGCACGATCGTGCTCGGCGTCGGTTCGGTGCGCAAGGCCGCGAAGGTCGGCAAGGTGGGCGGTCTCGCCCTCGGCTACTTCATCGCCATGTCGTTCGTGGCGCTGGCCATCGGCCTGGTGATCGGCAACCTCGTCCACCCGGGCAGCGGGATGCACCTGACCGAGGCCGTCAAGGGCGTCGGCCACGCGCAGGCGGACGCGGCGAAGGAGGGCCCGGTCGACTTCGTGCTCGGGATCATCCCGACCACGCTGGTCTCGGCGTTCACCGAGGGCGAGGTCCTCCAGACGCTGCTGGTCGCGTTGCTCGTCGGGTTCGCGCTCCAGGCCATGGGCCGCAAGGGCGAGCCGGTGCTGCGCGGGGTCGAGCACATCCAGCGGCTGGTGTTCCGCGTGCTCGCCATGATCATGTGGGCGGCGCCGATCGGCGCGTTCGGCGCGATGGCCGCCGTGGTCGGCGAGACGGGCATCGACGCCCTGAAGGCGCTCGCCACGATCATGTTCGGCTTCTACGCCACCTGTCTGCTGTTCGTGGTCGTGGTGCTCGGCGCGCTGACCCGGGTGGTGGCCGGCGTCAACATCTTCCAGCTGCTGAAGTACCTCGGCCGCGAGTTCCTGCTGATCCTGTCCACCTCGTCGTCCGAGTCCGCGCTGCCCCGGCTGATCGCGAAGATGGAGCACCTGGGCGTGAGCCGCCCGGTCGTCGGCATCACCGTGCCGACCGGGTACTCCTTCAACCTCGACGGCACGATGATCTACCTGACCATGGCCTCGCTGTTCATCGCGGACGCCATGGACCAGCCGCTCTCCATCGGCCAGCAGATCACCCTGCTGCTGTTCATGATGATCGCCTCCAAGGGCGCGGCGGGCGTCACGGGCGCGGGGCTCGCCACCCTCGCGGGCGCCCTCCAGTCGCACAAGCCCGCGCTGGTCGACGGCGTCGGCCTCATCGTCGGCATCGACCGCTTCATGAGCGAGGCCCGCGCGCTGACCAACTTCGCCGGCAACGCGGTGGCCACGCTGCTGATCGGCACCTGGACGGGCGAGGTGGACAAGGACCGCGTACGGCGGGTGCTGGCGGGCGACCTGCCGTTCGACGAGCGGACCCTGCTGGACGACTCCGACGACGCTCCCGCCCAGGCGCCGAAGGCGCGGGAGGACGACGAGAAGCAGCTCGCCAAGGCCTGAGGGGCCTTCCCCCGGCCGCCCGCACCGCGCGGGCGGCCCACTGCTCCGGACGCCCGGCCTTGCCTGAACCCTGGCCGGGCGCCCGGCTTTTCCGCAGGTACATTCCCGGGCCGCGACAGGCGTCCGGCTCCTCCCGGGCTTCCCCCGGGCGTCTCGCGACAGGCGTCCGGCTCCTCCCGCGCCCCGAGCGGCTTTCCGCTCTGTCCCGCGCCCCGAGCGGCCGTCTCCCCGAGCAGGGGGGCGGCCGCTCCGCCGTCAGTGCGCGAGCCGTGCGACCAGCGCGCCCGCCGGCGCCGCCGGCACCCCCGCCGCCGCCAGGACCGTCACGGCGGCCGAACGGCCGGCCTCGTGGGCCGGCAGCAGATCGTCGTTCACGGCCTCCATCAGCGCGAACAGGATCTGCTCGTGCACGTGCGCCAGGGCGGGCGCGGGCAGCGGCGAGCTGAAGACGTCCTGGTCGAAGCCGCGCTGGAGGAGGTCGGCGCAGGCCGTGCGGACCGGGGCCAGCCGCTCGCGGATGCCCTCCATGGTGACCGTGCGCTGGGCCAGCGCCACCAGCAGCCGGTAGCGGTCGGCGATGGGCCAGATGGCCAGCACCGAGCGCGCCACCGCCTCCGCCGGGTCGGCCACGCCCTCGCGCCCCGCCGCGTGCGCGTCCGCCAGCGCCTGCACCGCGTCGTCCACGAGCGTGCTGATCAGCGCCTCGCGGCTCGGGAAGTGGCCGTAGACCGTGCGCCGTACGACGCCCGCGGCGCGCGCGATCTGGTCCATGGAAGCGTCGGGGTCGCGCAGCATCTCGGCGAGGGCGACGTCGAGGATGCGGCGCCGGTTGGCGTCGGCGCGCGTGCTGTTACCCGTGGTCATGGCTGACATTCTGCACCCCGCTCGGTTTGCACAGCGCTGTGCATCGACGTACATTGCACAGGGTTGTGTAAATGCACATGCCTGTGCAATCCCGTCGCGCTTCCGAGGAAGGCAACCCCTGCCATGCGACTCGTCATGAACGAACCGGTGGAGCGGATGGACCGCCCCTACGCCCGGCGCTGGTGGGCGCTGCTGGTGCTCTGCCTGAGCCTGCTGATCATCGTGATGGCCAACACCGCCCTCACCGTCGCCGCGCCCGACATGACCCGCGACCTCGGGCTGTCCAGCTCCGACCTGCAGTGGGTCATCGACGGCTACACCGTTCCCTACGCCGCGCTGATGCTGCTGCTCGGCGCGATCGGCGACAAGTACAGCCGCCGGGGCGCGCTCGTGCTCGGCCTGCTGGTGTTCGGCGGCGGAGCCGTCTTCGGCTACCTCGCCGACAGCGCGGCCACCGTCATCGCGGCCCGCGCCGTGATGGGCGTCGGCGCCGCGCTGATCATGCCGGCCACACTCTCCCTGCTCGCCGCGACCTTCCCGCGCGCCGAACGCGCCAAGGCGATCACCCTGTGGACCGCCACCGCCGGACTCGCCATCGCGGCCGGTCCGGTCGTCGCCGGCGCACTGCTCAAGAACCACGGCTGGGCCTCCACGTTCCTGATCAACGTGCCGATCGCCGCCGTCGCCCTGGTCGCCGCGTTCGTCCTCGTCCCGCCGTCCAAGGCGGGTCACCACGACCGGATCGACTACGTCGGCGGACTGCTGTCCGTGATGTGGACCGGCGCCCTCGTCTACATGATCATCCAGGGCCCGCACTTCGGCTGGGACGCCAAGGCGATCGCCGCCGCGGTGGTCGCGGGCGCCGGCCTGATCGCGTTCGTCCTGTGGGAGCTGCGCCACCCGCGCCCGATCCTCGACGTACGCCGCTTCGCCCACCGCCGCTTCGCCGGCGCCAACCTCGCCGTCGCCCTGTTCTTCCTCGCCGTCTTCGGCGCCTTCTACTACCTCACCCAGCACCTCCAGTTCGTCCTCGGCTACGACGCCCTGGCCACCGGTGTGCGCATGCTGCCGCTGGCCGGCGCGGTCTTCGCCGGCTCCGCGCTGACCGGCTACCTCACCCCGCGCGTCGGCATGAAGTGGACGGTCAGCGCGGGCATGGTGGGCGGCACCGCCGCGCTCGCCCTGCTCACCCGGATCGACGCCGGGTCCTCCTACGGCGACCTGGTGGCCCCGCTGATCATCCTGGGCCTCGCGATCGGCCTCGCCCTGTCGCCCTGCACCGACGCGATCATGGGCTCCTTCCCGGAGTCCGAGCTGGGCGTCGGCGGCGCCGTCAACGACACCTCACTGGAGCTGGGCGGCTCCCTCGGCATCGCGATCCTCGGCTCGCTGCTGGCCACCTCCTACTCCGACCACCTCGCCGACGCCACCGCCGGCAGCCGCCTCCCGGCGAGCGCCCTGGCCTCCGCGCAGGACTCGGTCGGCGCCGGGTACGCCGTCGCGCAGGGCGTCGGCGACAGGGCGCGGCAGCTCGCGGCGCAGGCCGCCCACGCGTCCGACCCCCAGCAGGCCGCGCAGCTCAAGGCGCAGGCCGGTCAGCTCGCCCAGGGCGCCCACCAGATGAAGGACGCCGTGGGCTCCGCCTTCGCCGAGGCGGTGTCCCACACCAGCCTGGTCGGCGCGGTCGTCCTCGGTGTGGGCACCCTCGCCGTGGCCCTGCTCCTGCCGCGCGGCACGGCCCCCGAAGCCGAGCCGGCCGAGGCGGGGGAGAAGGAACTGGCGGGCAGCGGGGTGAACTGAAACTCCCCGTCCGTCGTCTCTCACCGCGACGCGCTACCGTGCCGTGCCGTACCGACCGGGTGCGGCACGGCCGTGCGCGCACACGGAGCAAGTGACGCAAGTGATGGAGGCGACGGGGGATGGCGATCGACTGGGACCGGCGCACGTGCGCGCGCAAGGGGCACGTGACCTACGCGCCGGACGACCCCCGGCTGCGGATCAGGCTGCACGCCGACACCGCGCTCGGCGAGGTGTGGCGCTGCCTGCGCTGCGGTGACTTCGTGCTCGGCGACCCGCACGGCTCCGGGCCGGCGGCCGAGGCGCCGCTGGTGCCGCGCGGCAAGGTGCTGCGGGACCTGTTCGTCCTGCGCTTCCTGGCCGTCGAGCGGGCGGTGCGCGGTGTGTTCATCGTGCTGGTGGCGGTCGCCGTCTGGAAGTTCAGCAACAGCCAGGACGCGGTGCGCCGGCTGTTCGAGGAGTACCTGGACGTCTTCCGCCCGGTCTTCAAGCACTTCCACTACGACCTCGACCACTCGCCGGTCGTCGGCACCATCCAGAAGACCTTCGGCTACGAGCACTCCACCCTGCTGCTGGTGGCCGGACTGCTCCTGGCCTACGCGCTGGTGGAGATCATCGAGGCGGTGGGCCTCTGGTACGCCAAGCGCTGGGCGGAGTACCTGACGGTGGTCGCCACCGCCGCCTTCCTGCCGCTGGAGATCTACGAACTCACCGAACACATCAGCGCGCTGAAGATCACCACGCTGGTCCTGAACATCCTCGCCGTCCTCTACATCGCCGTCACCAAACGCCTCTTCGGCCTCCGCGGCGGCCGCCGCGCCTTCGACGCGGAACGCCGCAGCGCGTCCCTGCTGGAGGTGGAGGAGTCGGCGGGGGTCCTGGTCTGAACGGACGCGGACACGGCCGCGGTGCCCCGCGGCGCGGCCGGACGTCACGGCCGGCCGGGCGCGGGGCACCGTCGCGACCGGCCTCTTGCCTTGACGTCGGCGTCAAGCCGTAGCGTCGTCCGTATGCGAATCGGCGAGCTGGCCGCGCGGGCCGGGACGACGACCCGGGCGCTGCGGTACTACGAGTCACGGGGGCTGCTGCCCGCGCGGCGGGACGAGCACGGGCACCGCACGTACGACGAGGGCGACCTGAAGCTGCTGCGGCAGATCAGGACGCTCCAGGACTTCGGGTTCGACCTGGAGGAGACCCGGCCGTTCGTGGAGTGCCTGCGCGCCGGGCACCCGGAGGGCGACTCCTGCCCGGCGTCGCTCGTGGTGTACCGGCGCAAGCTGGACGAGCTGGACGCGCTCATCGGCGAGCTGGCGGCCGTACGGGCGAAGGTCGGTGAGCAGTTGGCGCGGGCGGAGCGGGCGCGGGACGAGCTGGGCGCCGAGGCGCTGGTTCCGGGGGGTCCGGAACCCGTGTGCGAACTGGGAGGGTGACGGCGATGAGCCAGGCTCAGGGTGTGACCGAGGTGACCGACGCGGACTTCGCGGGGGAGGTGCTGGCGGCTGACCTGCCGGTGCTGGTGGAGTTCACCGCCGACTGGTGCCCGCCGTGCCGGCAGATGGCGCCGGTGCTGAGCGCCCTCGCGGCGGAGGAGGGCGAGCGGCTGAAGGTGGTCCAGCTGAACGTGGACCACAACCCGGACACCACGAACGCGTACAAGGTGCTGTCCATGCCCACGTTCATGGTCTTCCGCGGCGGCGAGCCGGTGCGGTCCATGGTGGGGGCGCGGCCCAAGCGGCGGCTGCTCGCGGAGGTCGCGGACGCGCTGCCCGGCGTGGTGTTCGACGGGGCGGTGGCCGCCGCGTCGTAGCCGGCGGGGGGCCGTACGGGCCCCGGACACGAGGAAATCCCCCGGACAATTGCGTCCGGGGGATTTCTCTGCGTATATTCGGTGGTTCGCGACTTCGTTTTCTGAACGGCCGCGGAGAAGTTCAGTGAGCACAGTATATCCGGGCGGGAGCGGAATTGTCAAACACCGAATTGACCGACGGTGAATTGCGACGGGAACAGGAATTCGTCGACGGTCTGTACGCGCGCGTGGACGCGCTGCGCGGCGATGCCGAGTCCTCCGTCTCCGACGCGCTCGCGCAGGGTGACAAGCCCATGCAGGCCCGGCTGGAGCGGGACATCCTCGTCGCCGAGCGGTCCGGGCTGCTGGCCGCGCTCAACGCCGTGGACGGCTCGCTCTGCTTCGGCCGGATCGACCTGACCGACGGCACCGGCCACCACATCGGCCGGATCGGCCTGCGCGCCGACGACGCCGAGCGCACCCCCGTGCTGATCGACTGGCGGGCCGATGTCGCCCGTCCCTTCTACTTGGCCACCGGCCACACCCCGATGGGCCTCAGGCGCCGTCGGCACATCTCCTCCGAGGGCCGCCGGGTCACCGCCCTGCACGACGAGATCCTCGACCTCGGTGACGCCACCCGCACCGGCCACGAGGACCCGACCGGCGACGCGGTGCTGCTGGCCGCGCTGAACTCGGCGCGCACCGGCCGCATGGGCGACATCGTCCGCACCATCCAGGCCGACCAGGACCGCATCATCCGCGCCCCGCACCGCGGCGTGCTGGTGGTGGAGGGCGGCCCGGGCACCGGCAAGACCGCCGTCGCCCTGCACCGCGCCGCCTATCTGCTCTACGAGCACCGCGAGCTGCTGGCCCGGCGCGCCGTCCTCATCGTCGGCCCCAACCCGGCCTTCCTCGGCTACATCGGCGAGGTACTGCCCTCCCTCGGCGAGACCGGCGTGCTGCTGGCCACCGTCGGCGAGCTGTTCCCCGGTGTGAAGGCCACCGCCGCCGACACCCCGGAGGCCGCCGCCGTCAAGGGCCGCGCCGACATGGCCGACGTGCTCGCCGCCGTCGTACGGGACCGGCAGGCGCTGCCCGACCCCGTCATCGCCATCGAGCACGACCGCGAGGTCCTGATGCTGGACGACGGCCTGGTCAACGTCGCCCGCGAACGCACCCGCGCCGCGAAGCTGCCGCACAACGCGGCCCGCGAGCACTTCGAGGGCCACATCCTCAACACGCTCACCGACATGGTCGCCGAGCGCATCGGCACCGACCCCTACGACGGCTCCAACCTCCTCGACCCGAGCGACGTCACCCAGATCCGCGAGGAACTGGCAGAGAACCCCGAGGTGTGGTCGGCCATCGACCGGCTGTGGCCGCGCGTCACCCCGCAGCGCCTGGTCGCCGACTTCCTCGCCGAGCCCGAGGGGTACGTGTCCGACGCGGACGCCGCCGCGATCCGCCGCCCGGTCACCCGGGCCTGGACCGTCGCCGACGTGCCCCTGCTCGACGAGGCCGCCGAACTGCTCGGCGAGGACGACCGGGTGGTCCGCGCCCGCGCCGAACGCGAGCGGGAGACGCAGATCGCCTACGCGCAGGGCGTCCTCGACGTGTCCTACGCCTCGCGGACCTACGAGTTCGACGACAAGGACGACGAGGACTCCGAGATCCTCTCGGCGCACGACATCATCGACGCCGAACGGTTCGCGCAGCGGCAGGAGGAGGACGACCACCGCAGCGCCGCCGAGCGCGCGGCGGCCGACCGCACCTGGGCGTTCGGGCACATCATCGTGGACGAGGCGCAGGAGCTGTCGCCGATGGCGTGGCGGCTGCTGATGCGGCGCAGCCCGACCCGCTCGATGACGCTGGTCGGCGACCCGGCGCAGACCGCCGAGGCGGCCGGCGTCGGCGCCTGGTCGGACATCCTGGAGCCCTACGTCGGCGACCGCTGGGAACACACCCGCCTCGGCGTCAACTACCGCACTCCGGCCGAGATCATGGAGGTCGCCGCGGCCGTGGTCCGTGCGGAGGACCCGAGCTTCATGCCGCCGAGTTCGGTGCGCTCCACGGGCGTACGGCCCTGGGCGCGCGCCACCGACGACCTGCCCGGCGCGGTGGAGAAGGCCGTCGCCGCACTCACCCCGGCGGAGGGCCGGCTCGCGGTGATCGCCCCGCGCGACCTGCACCGGCGGCTGGCCGCGCGGCTGGACGGCGTGACGGCCGGCGCGGAGCCCGACCTGACCCGGCAGGTCGTCCTGCTGGACCCGCGCCAGGCGAAGGGCCTGGAGTTCGACTCCGTCCTGGTGGTCGAGCCCGCCCGCTACGGCACGAGCGACCTGTACGTCGCCCTGACCCGGGCGACGCAGCGGCTGGGCGTGGTGCACGGGGAGGCGCTGCCTCCGGCGCTGGCTTCGGCGTTCGCGGCGTAGGGGCGGCGGAGGGCCGGGGGTGCCGCCCCCGGCCCTCCGCCGTCGGCCTGAACGCCTCGTCATCGAGCGCCGGACGGGCTGACTTCAGCTCCCGGACCGGACCGGGGAACCGGAGGAACCCCTTCGCCGGGCGGGCTGGTCATGCCGGTCGGAGCCAGATCGTCGCCAGGGGTGGCAGGGTCAGGTGGAGGCTGGCCGGACGGCCGTGCCAGGGCTGGGGGTCCGGCTTGACGGGGTCCGGGCGGACCACGTCGCTGCCGCCGTAGCGGGCCGCGTCGGTGTTCACGACCTCCCGCCAGGCGGGCACGTCGTCGGGGACGCCGATGCGGTAGCCGGGGCGCACCACCGGGGCGAAGTGCGACACCACCAGCAGCGGGGAGCCGTCGGCGTCGTAGCGCAGGAAGGCGAACACGTTGTCGTCGGCCGCGTCGCCGACGATCCACTGGAAGCCGTCCGGGTGCACATCGCGCGACCACAGGGCCGGGGTGTCGCGGTAGACGGAGTTCAGGTCGCGGACCAGGTCCAGTACGCCCCGGTGGTCGGGCGCCGCGCCGTAGGCCGGGTCCAGCAGCCACCAGTCCGGGCCGCGCTCCTCGGACCACTCGGCGCCCTGCGCGAACTCCTGGCCCATGAAGAGGAGCTGCTTGCCCGGGTGGGACCACATGTAGGCGAGATAGGCACGCAGGTTGGCGCGCTGCTGCCACCAGTCGCCCGGCATCTTCGACACCAGCGAGCCCTTGCCGTGCACCACCTCGTCGTGCGAGATCGGCAACACGTAGTTCTCGCTGTACGCGTACACCATGGAGAACGTCATCTCGCCGTGGTGGTACTTGCGGTGGATGGGGTCGTGGCTCATGTACTCCAGCGAGTCGTGCATCCAGCCCATGTTCCACTTCAGCCCGAAACCGAGCCCGCCGAAGCCGCTCGGGCCGCGGTGGTGGGTGGCGCGGGTGACCCCGTCCCAGGCCGTCGACTCCTCCGCCACGGTCACCACGCCCGGCACCCTGCGGTACACGGTCGCGTTCATCTCCTGGAGGAACGCCACCGCGTCCAGGTTCTCCCGGCCGCCGTGCTCGTTGGGCCGCCACTGGCCCGGCTCACGGGAGTAGTCGAGGTAGAGCATGGAGGCCACCGCGTCCACCCGCAGCCCGTCGATGTGGAACTCCTCGCACCAGTAGAGGGCGTTGGCGACGAGGAAGTTGCGCACCTCGCGGCGGCCGAAGTCGAACTCCAGCGTGCCCCAGTCCGGGTGTGCCGCGCGCAACGGGTCCGAGTGCTCGTACAGCGGACGCCCGTCGAACTCCGCCAGCGCCCACTCGTCGCGCGGGAAGTGCGCCGGCACCCAGTCCATGATCACGCCGATGCCGGCCTGGTGCAGCGCGTCCACCAGGTACTTGAAGTCGTCCGGGGTGCCCAGCCGGGCGGTCGGCGCGTAGAAACCGGTGACCTGGTAGCCCCAGGAGCCGCCGAAGGGATGCTCGGCGACCGGCATCAGCTCGACGTGCGTGAAGCCCAGGTCCTTGACGTAGGCGGGGAGCTGGGTGGCCAGGTCGCGGTAGGTCAGGCCCGGCCGCCAGGAGGGCAGATGGACCTCGTACACCGAGAACGGCGCCTCGTGCGCCGGCAGTTCGGCGCGGCGCGTGAGCCACTCCTCGTCCCGCCACTCGTGGTGCGAGGCGGTGATGACCGACGACGTGGCCGGCGGGACCTCGGTGCGGCGGGCCATCGGGTCGGCGCGCAGCGTCTTGGAGCCGTCCGGGCGGGTGATCTCGAACTTGTACAGTTCGCCCTCGCCGATCCCCGGCACGAACAGCTCCCACACCCCCGTCGCGCCCAGCGAGCGCATCGGGAACGCGGTGCCGTCCCAGAAGTTGAAGGTGCCGGCCACCCGCACGCCCCGCGCGTTCGGCGCCCACACGGCGAACCGGGTGCCCTCGACGCCCTGGTGGGTCGTCGGGTGCGCGCCGAGCGCCTGCCACAGCTGCTCGTGCCGGCCCTCGCCGATCAGGTACAGGTCCAGCTCGCCGAGCGTCGGCAGGAAGCGGTACGCGTCCTCGGTGACCTGCACCGCCCCGGCGTACGCGACCTCCAGCCGGTACTCCGGTACGTCGCCGGCCGGCAGCAGCCCCGAGAAGAAGCCGTCGCCGTCGTGACGCAGCTCGACCTGGAGGTCCCCGGCGACCACGGCGACCCCGAGCGCGTACGGCCTGAACGCCCGCACCGCGACCCCGCCGGGCACGGGGTGCGCACCGAGCACCGAATGCGGATCGTGGTGGGTGCCGGCGAGCAACCGCTCCCGGTCCAAGGTGTCCACGGCGGGGGAGACGGCGAGGGACACCTCCGGGGAGACGAAGGAGGCGGGCACCGCGCCCACCCCGGCGGGAGGCGCCCCGCCGGACGCCGCCCTGCCGGCCTGGCCGGTCGCCGCCTGGTCGGTCGGGGCCTGGACTTCCGGGGCCTGCACGGTCGTCGGCGCGCCCGCAGGGGACTGGACGTCCGGGGCCTGCACGGCTGCCGCCGCCTCCGCAAGGGGCCGCACGTGCGGGGCCTCCCCCCCCGGGGGCGTCGGACCCGGGGCGGTGCCGACGGGGGCGGCGGTCCGGGCGGGGGCCTTCTTCGCCGCGGTCTTCTTCACGGGGGTCTTCTTCACGGCGGCGGCCTTCGCCGTCGTCTTCTTCGCGGTCGTCTTCTTCGCCGTGGTCTTCTTCGCGGCGGGTGCGGTCTCCGGGGTCGGCGCGGTCTCCGGGACGGCCTGTGCCGCCACCGCCTCGGCCGCGGAAGTCCTCTTCGCGGGCGCCCTCCCGGCCGCCGTCTTCTTCGCGGCCGTGCTGTCCGGGACCGCCTTCTGCGCCGCGGCCTTCCTGGTGACCGCCTTCGCCGCGACCGCCTTCTCGGCGACCGTCCTGGCCGTCGGCTTCTTGGCCACCGCCGTCCCCGCCACCGTCTTCTTCTCAGCGGCCGCCTTCCCCGCGGGCGCCTTCTTCGCGGCGGCGGTCTTCGCGGCCGCCGTCTCCGGCGTCGCCTTCCGCGCCGCCGCCCTCTTGGCGACGGTCTTCGCCGCGACCGCCTTCTCGGCCGTCTTCCTGGCGGCGACCGCCTGCTCGGCGGGCGCTTTCCGCGCCGCCGTCTTCTTCGCGGGCGCGGCCGCCTTCTTCGCGGCGGCCACCGTGTCCGAGGCGGTCGTCTTCGCCGCGGCCTTCTTCGTGACGGCCTTCGTCGCCGCCTTCCTGGTGACCGCCGTCTTCGCGGCGGCCTTCGTCGCCGTCTTCTTCGCGGCGGACTTCTTCGCCGCGGCCTTCGCGGGCGCCCCCGCGGGCGTCTTCCTCGGGGGTGCCGGCCGGTCGTCGCCGGCGGCCTCGGCCGCCCGCTTCGGTTCCGGACCGCTGGACGGGGGACGGGCAGTCACGGGCGGAGCCTCCTCGGCGCAGGACAGAACAGGTCGGATGCGGTCGTGCGGTGGGTCACCGGGCGTCGGTCCCGGCCCCGGAGCCGGCCGGGTCCGAGGTCTCGGCGGCGGCCTCCGTGCCGGTGGCCAGCCGCCGGACGGCGGACAGCGGCACCGGCAGCCAGTCGGGGCGGTTGCGGGCCTCGTAGAGGACCTCATAGATCGCCTTGTCCGTCTCGTAGGCCCGCAGCAGCACCGGATCGGTGCGCGGATCGTGCCCGCCCGCCTCGGCGTACCCGGTGCAGAACGCGGCCCGGCAGGCCGCCGCCCAGCCCGGTGCGGGCGGCCCGCCGGCCGAGTGCGCCGCGTAGTCGAAGGAGCGCAGCATCCCGGCGACGTCCCGGGCCACCGGCTGCGCCATCCGCCGCTCGGCCAGCGGTTTCGCGGGCTCGCCCTCGAAGTCGATCAGCGACCACTCGCCGGAGGCGCTGCGCAGGCACTGCCCGAGGTGGAGGTCGCCGTGGATGCGCTGCGCGGTCCAGGTGTGGCCCTCGGCGGCGAGGTCGGCCAGGGCGTCGAAGGCGGACTGGAGACCCGGCGCATAGGGCCGCAGGGCCGGCACCGCCTGCGCCGCCGACTGGAGCCGCTCGGTCATGCCGTCGACCAGCGACTGAACCTGGAGGTGGGCCAGGGTGACCGTGGGCAGCGCCCGGGCCAGCGCGGTGTGCACCTCGGCGGTGGCGCGTCCCAGCGCCCGCGCCTCCGCGCTGAAGTCCTCGCCCTTCGCCAGCCCGCGCAGCGCCAGCTCCCAGCCGTCGGTGGCGCCCTGCACGAACGGCTGGAGCACCCCCAGGACGTAGGACTCGTCGGCCACCTCGGCGGTCATCCAGGCGGTCGGCGGCGGCACCCGGGGGCAGCCCTCGCGGGCCAGGGCCAGCGGCAGTTCCAGATCCGGGTTGACGCCCGGAAGGACCCGCCGCAGCAGTTTGAGGATAAACGTATCTCCGTATATCACCGAGGAGTTGGACTGCTCGGCGGTCGCCATCCGCGGCACCAGGTCCGGACGTATCTCGTCGCGCCGCTCGAAGCGCAGCCCGCCGATGCGGGCCCGGGTGCGCAGCGCCTCCAGGATCACCTCGGCGGGCCGGGGGTCGTACAGGGCCTCGTACACCGTACGGCCGGCGAACGGGCCCTCGTGGACATGGCCGATCAGCGCGGGCGCCAGCCTCGGCGGCAGCGCCTCGCGCACGCCTATGAGCAGCTGGTAGCAGTCGCCGGGGTGCGGTACGCCGCCCGGCGCGGACGGGAGCGGCTGGTGGGCGCGCACCAGCAGGTGGTGCAGGCCCAGCTTGGCGTCGGAGGGCAGCAGCTCGGTGGCCGCGACCAGCGAGAAGCCGGTGACGGGCCGCCCCTTGCCCGCGAACCAGCGCTGCCGGGGCAGCCACTCCCGCAGCAGCGGGTCCAGCGAAGCGAGAAGACCGGGGCTGCTCGGGGCGGGGGAGCGGGTGACGGCTTGCGACATCGCTTCCGACATGGCGTCGCGTCCAATCGCTGGTCGGGTGTGACTCACGCGTGCCCACAGGCGGGGCGGCGGAAACCGCCCCGTCCGGGGGCCCTGGGGCCGTCCGTCCGGATCACGCCGGGGACCGCCCGCCGTGCCGGCCGCGAGGGGCCGCCCTGCCCCGCGTCGACGACAGGACCCGGGCCCGCCGCGCCGCCACGACGGAGCCCGGTCCTGCCGTCACGACCGGACCCGGACCCGCCGTCACGACCGGACCCGGACCCGCCGTCGCGGCGGGCCTAGACCGCGGCGTCCTTGCGGAGCCGGAACCAGTAGAAGCCGTGTCCCGCCATGGTCAGCAGGTACGGCAGCTCCCCGATGGCCGGGAAGCGCACCCCGCCGAACAGCTCCACCGGGTGCCTGCCGTGGAAGGCGCTGAGGTCCAGTTCGGTGGGCTGGGCGAAGCGGGAGAAGTTGTGCACGCACAGCACGAGGTCGTCCTCGTACTCCCGCAGGAAGGCGATGACCGCCGGGTTGGATGACGGCAGCTCCCGGTACGAGCCGAGTCCGAAGGCGGGGTTCTGCTTGCGGATCTCGATCATGCGGCGGGTCCAGTGCAGCAGCGAGGAGGGCGACGACATGGACGCCTCGACGTTGGTGACCTGGTAGCCGTAGACGGGGTCCATGATCGTGGGCAGGAAGAGCCGGCCGGGGTCGCTGGAGGAGAATCCGGCGTTGCGGTCGGGGGTCCACTGCATGGGGGTCCGGACGGCGTCGCGGTCGCCGAGCCAGATGTTGTC